>CAYLOA010000012.1:0-32581 GCA_964385185.1 uncultured Methanosarcinales archaeon
CATCAGCTATTTTCTTAATACTATCAAGACATTTCTTAATCGTCTTTTCATCATTATGAATAACTAAACAAGCACTAATCATGAGAATCGAAACCTCACTAAATACCAGACAGCTTTAACACCATCCATCCATGTAATTTTCTTACCTTCTTCAAAACTTCGAGAATAATACTTCACAGGAACTTCAACAATCTTAAACCCAGCCCTAATGACTTTTGCAGTAATTTCTGGTTCTAGATCAAAACGAGTAGATCGTAATGTTATCTTATCCAAAACTTCTTTATCAAACACCTTATAACAAGTTTCCATATCGGTAATATTCTTCCAATACAACAATCGTGTCACAAAACTTAAAAAAATGTTCCCTAAATAATAAAAATTATACCGTGCAGTATGATTCTTCAAAAATCTACTCCCAAAAACAACCTTACTTTTCCCATTAAGTATTGGCTCTAACAATTGCTTATAATCCTCAGGATCATACTCTAAATCTGCATCTTGAATTAACACAATATCTCCAGTTGCCAAAGAAAACCCTTTCCGAACAGCAGTTCCTTTACCACCATTTTTATCTAATTCAAAAATAGTCATATTTCCTAAGTTATGATTTTTCTTATACCCTTTAACCAAATCAACAGTTTTATCCTTACTCCCATCATCAACTACAATTATCTCCTTTTCTAAAGGAATCTTAACAGCAAGCACTTTATCCAATATCTGGATAATAGTCTTCTCTTCGTTATATGCAGGCATAACTATGCTTAATTTCATACTACCTTGGAAAACAACATGATTTATAAACATTACTCATCAATAATCTGGTATGAAATATCCTAAAAACATCATTAGGAATGGTGCAATTATAGCAATTCTTCTCCTAGCACTCTACACATACAATGTTCAAGTGCCAGATTTATACTTCGATGAAGCAATCTACCACTATCAAGCAAGAGTATTTGTTGAAGAAGGGACGTCTTTATACGATACAGCCATCTGGACACCACCATTATTCAATTTCACCACATCCTTAAGTTTCTCATTATTTGGGATAAGTAACCTCTCAACAAGATTTTTCACCATAATAGCAGGACTCTTCACCGTATGGATTACATACTTATTAGCAAGACTCTATTTTAACAGATCCACAGCAACAGTAGCAGCACTACTCTTAGCAGTATCTCCTATTTTTGTAATCCATTCAAGAATTGCCATCTTTGATGTAATGTTAACTCTCTTCTCACTCCTAGCAATATTTGCTGTTGAAAAATATCAACTGAAACAAAAGAAACAATGGCTGCTCTACGCAGCATTATTCTTTAGTCTTTCTTTCCTAACAAAATTCAACGCTATTATCATCTGGTTCTTCTATTGGGCTTTCAAAATCATCTACCCTTTATTAAAAAAAGACATCAAAGAATTCAAAGAGAATGTCCAACAATGGGCAATCATAAACGCCATGTCAGCAATAATAATTTTCCTAGCGGTATTTATCACAGGAGGCATAGGAAGAGTCATTGCAATGGCCCATAATGTAGTTCTCCAATTCACCATACAATCAACTCAATTAGAATTTCCAAGATTATACCACTTTGGTGCGTTTGTTGACTGGCTCAGTCCAGTAGTCTACCCACTATTCATCATATCAATCGCTATCTTTGCATTAACCTGGAAAAAAGAGAAAAAGGGACTCTATCTTATGTGGTTCTTAACACTCACTCAACTCTTACTCTTAACCTACCTTCCAAGAAAGGCATCAAGGCATTTTATCCCTATGATACCCTTTGTTATGATTGTAATTGCCTACCATCTCTATCAAGCAAGACATGTGCTCAGCAGAGATCCCATTATTGCAAAAAAAGTATGGTACGGAATAATCTCTTTAATTATAGTCACCAGCCTTTTATTTAGCCTCATGCAAATAGACAAAGTAAACAGAAATACCTATTGGTCAGACACAGCAGACTTCATTGAATCTAATTATCCCAATACAACAATAATCATTAATCAACATGATTATTGGTTTTTAGCAGAAATAAACGACAACCCTGCAATAACTCCTCACTTTCTAGATGAAAAATACATTATTCCAGATATTGACCAATTAGTAATCACCACTTTCACTCAAGATGCACATGCAACTCAAGATCATGCCCCCTTAGACAATGATTTAACATTCTTCAATAGAAAAAAGAATACCACATCTGAAGAATTTATTACCTATTTAGAAAAGAATGGTGAACGTGTATTCACTGGATACTTTGGAAGACAACCTGCTGTAACGATGTATAAAATCCACACAGCACCAGAAAAAGAACCAGGTATAAAAATATCAGCTCCACCCCCAGAATCAAAATCATTTGTGCTCAAAGCAATGTGGTCATTACTTTGCACAGCTCATAGAAGCAATCCATTAGTTGTAGAAAGCCTATTTACTCAAACACTTGCAGAACCATTAAGGCAAAAGTGTGGCTAAACAACAGCCAATACTAAACTACCTTCTCCTTGATGTGCAACTCTAAAAAAACCGGATTGTTGTAACTCTACAATTTTTTCATTCACCAAATCAACACCAAACTCTTTAGCATCCATGGCACCAATAACAAGATAATCAAATTCATGATTAATCAAGAAATCTCTATACTTCTCAGGACTTCTCCCAATCCCTTTAGTCTGAAAATCAAGTATAGAATCACAATACGGACAAAAGTATTTATCTGATGCAGCCATAGCACCATTTGCAAAGAAAGTAAAAGCAGTAACATCCTTTTGATCTCGTAACCAAAGATAGGTCTCAATCTCTCCTCCTGACTGCCAAAAAGCTCCAGGAGGCCACTGTGCTGTATTAACCGTATACTTTTGAACACCAGAAGTAAACCAAATACCGAGCACTACAACAATGATCAAAGCGATTGCAGGAATATGCACTTTTTTTCCAAAACTAAGCAGTAACCACATACCTTGTGCTGCAAGTAAACAAACAGGGATAGCCAGTAACATCCAAGTCCTAAAGGGACTGATCTTAATAGGCATGGAAGCTGCATTCACAGCATAAAACATCATAATAAACCAAACTCCAGAAATAATGAGCCACTTCTGATCCTTAACAGATTTCTTAAACGTCAATACCAAAGCAATAATTCCTAATATAACCAAAATACTCACCACCAATCCAATACCTACGGGACTGTTAATCATATTCTGTTTTTGAGCTATAACAAAATCACTAATACTATACCCTCGATCTCCTGTTCCTCCGATATCTAAAATACTCGTACCGACAAATCCAACCCCTTTTACAGTTCCTAATAAACCCCATCGAAGCATGGTAGGACCCCACCAAAGTAAACTCAGTCCAACTCCTAATAATCCTGCAAAAATCTCTGGCTTAAGCAACTTTTTTTCAAGAACACATTTAGTGACAACATAACCTAAAAATAATAATCCAAAATACGTACTGTGGGTAGGTGTGATAATTAAATTTCCACCTACAGCAAGAGCTGTAATCCACCACCACTTTTTATCATCTTTAATTTTCTCTGCTGCATAAAAAGCTACAAAATACATCGTAACACTCAAACTAATAGCCCAAATAAAGTGACTCAAAAATGCAGGAATCATTGCTAAACAAAATGCAGCAAACAAAGCTTTCTTACTACTACCCATAAACTGTCGAGCAAAGAAATAAAAGAATAATGCCCCCAAACTTACAAATAAAGCGTTAAAAAACTTCAAAGTAAAATACATATCTCCACTGGTTTGATACAGCATTGCTAAAATTAAATCATAACCAGGAGGATAGGGATCAAAATATTGAAAATACACTTCAGGATTTCTTGGCTCTAATATTGATTTCTCTTGAGCGATATAAGAAACTCCTAATGCATGACTCCAAGGATCGTCATCTTCTAAATAAGGATAAGCATGTGCCCCACCCAAATACATATACATACTAAAGATAAAAATAACCAACATAATTCCAGAATACAAACTTTTAGAAGTTAACTTAAAACCAAATTTTGGCTTCTCTTTATACCAGGAAAACCCAACAACAGCTAATGTAACCAATAAAAATAGCCACCAATGAAGAGGAATATTCAATACACTAAATGTCACACCAAGAAGGATAAAAACAGCGATTCCTATTCCTAATCTCATAACCCATCGTTCAACAGGATCTTTGCCTTCTTCTACCTTAATTAACCGAGAAACTCCATATCCTAATCCTAACATGTAGACTAAGAACAATATGATAGTAGTTAGACTCATACTACCTAAGAAAACATTTCTCTTTTTATACCTTACGACGTCTGTAGCACCACAACATTTAAATCACCATAAATACCTCTTTCACCCATGATTTCACTATTTTTACCATTCTACAACGAAAAGGATATTGTAGAAGAAAATACAAAAAAAGTAAGGGATAAACTTAAACAAATGGACATCCCATTTGAGATTATTCTAGTAGATGATGGTTCAACAGACTCCTCAAGTAAAATAGCAGATGAAGTTGCAGAAAAATACACAGAAGTAACTACAATCCACTATGAAGGAACTCCAACTAGAAGAGAAAACCTAGCTAAATCATTTAAAGAAGCAAAGGGAGAAACCATAGTCTTTATGGATATTGATCTCTCAACGTCATTAGATCATCTGGAAGGATTAATTGAATCCATAAAAAAGAATGATATAGTAATCGGTTCAAGAAAAGTTCCTGGATCTCAAACAGATCGAGAATTATTCAGAAAAGCCTTAAGTTTTGGCTACACCAGTTTCGTAAAAACATTATTCAAATCAAAGATTCACGATTTCCAATGTGGTTTCAAAGCATTTAGAAAAGATATCATTCTAAACCTCGTAGAAGAAGCGGGTTATGACTCTTCATTAAAGAGAGGCTGGGCATGGGATGTTGAAATACTCATCAGAGCTGAAAAGAAACATCTCAGAATAAAAGAACTCCCTGTCAAATGGACTTGTGGAACAAACTCTTCATTAAACATCAAAAGAGAATTGAATGTTATTCCTTATTTTCTAGAATTAAAAAAGAGGTTGTAAACACTATGCACCTCATGGTTCCTGATACATTCTTTCAACCTTACATCCTAAATCAGAAAATACAGTAGTTACTCTCGAAACTTCAGCTTTGCTTGTGAGAGCTAGAAAATGAATATCATATTGCTCTAGATATTCTCTAGCAACCCTTTTTAAAATATTAGCAGCGGCACCATGATTGGTACTCTGTTCTGAATTGCTTGAACCCTGTCCTACAACATGAGTAAGAAAATACTTAGTATTGGTAGGGGCAGTCCAAACATAGGACAGAAAATGTTCAACATTCTTCAAAAAAAATCCTTCTCCTCTCAGTGTTTTTTTTACAAGACCGATATTAGTATAATCAAATCTTGATGAATCCCTTCCAAATCTATTCACATCATCTGGTGTAGCTACAATAACCTCTGGTGCCATATATGCTATTATATTTTCTTAAGCTTAAAAATTTATCGAAACATTATAGTGTAAAAAGTATAAAATTTGTATACCTCCCAAACACTTAAAAAGAATCAAACCCTCCATCTTAGAATGAACATTGCTGTTGTCGGTGGGGGAATAATTGGTCTTTCTCTAGCATATGAACTCTTAAAAAAAGGAGAACAAGTAACGCTTATAGAGAAAAATAATATTGGCGGTCTATTAGAACCTGTAAAAATAGGAAACACTGAATTAGAAAAATACTACCACCATTTCTTCCTCTCAGATAAAGAAGTTTTTGAATATATCAAAGAACTCAATCTTAAAGACAAATTAATCAAAAAGAACACTCCAATGGGATTCTATGTAGACAATAAACTCTACAACTTCTCATCACCTTTATCCTTACTACAATTCTCACCGTTATCCTTCATAGACAGAATAAAACTAGGACTAAGCATTGTCTACTTCCAAAAATGTTCTTCAAAAGGATTAGACAAACTTACTGTTGGACAATGGATGAAAAAACATAATCTTATGCAACCTTACAATGTAGTCTGGAAACCCTTACTAATTGCAAAATTCGGAAAAGAACACTACAATAACATCCCTTGCTCTTGGCTCTGGGGAAGAATTAATCAAAGATCAAAATCAAGAGAATTCCTTAAAGAAAAACTCTGCTATCTAAAAGGATCATACATGACCTTAATCCATTCCTTAGAAAAATCGTGTAAAGACAAAGGACTAACAATCATAAAAGAAGAGGTCACATCACTTAAGGAAAATAAGGACCAAATTTCAGTAAAAACAAAAACACAACATACCTTTGACAAAGTTATTCTCACAATACCTGCACCCATTATTGAAAATATCGTTCCGAAAAATAAACAAAAAGAATTCTCCTCCAATATAGAATACAAAGGAGTTGTTTGTGCCATTGCAGTGCTTAAAAAATCACTCTCACCATACTATTGGATAAATGTCTCAGATAAACGAGTAAAAACATCAGGAATAATTGAACACACCAATTTTATAGAAAAAGAACAATACGGAAAACATCTAGCATACCTATTCAACTATGAAGATCAATCTTCAACATTCCTAAACTCATCAGATGAAAAAATAAGAAAACAATACAAAAATGACATTAAAACAGTCTTTCCAACTTATGACCAAAAAAACATTGAAAAAATAATTGTTTCAAAAGCAAAGTTCGCAACACCGTTATTTGACATGGATTATCAACATAAAATACCACCTACAAAAACTTCAATTCCAAACTTATTCATCTGTAACATGACTCAAATCTACCCAGAAGACAGAAACGTTGCACATTCAATTAGAGTTGCAAAAAAAGCCTTACCTATTATTCTAAACTAACACATTTCCTATCAATCTGTCCTTTCAAACGTGAAGGCAACAGTCCTAACTTTCCATCTAACTTCTCACAAAAATACCTAAAAAAATCCTCCTTCTTGTCTGCATTAGCAAAGAAAGTATACTCTTCTTGAGGAATCTCTCCAACAGTTTCTAATTGATACAACCAGAGACATGGAGTTCCTTGACAATCTACTGATTTTACCAAAGTCCCCTCACGTTTAACGTATTCCTCAAGTGCAGGAAAAGGAACTTCTCGATCTAACAAATACAAAGGATATCCTAAAAAGTAAATATCAGTTTTCAAAGGCTCAGAATACAATAAACTACTACCAATAGAAAAATCAGCAATCAAATAATAATCACCATCAACAAGCTCATCACCTGATTTAATAATTTCAACGTTTTGTGAAGTATAAAATGACTCAAACCCTCCTGTCCCAGTAGTGCTTGCTAATGAATGATAAGGGAAAGTATACTTAACACTAATATCCGATGGCAAACTATCTACAAATTCTCCCATCTCACTCCAAGGAGTATAAGAAATATTCTCTGAAATGGCAGCAACTGTCCAAACTGCAGGATAAAAAATCATTAACCCAATGACAACACCGAAAAACACTTTATTCTTATGAGGAACGAGTTTCATAACCGTTCGAGAAACCAACATGATAGTAAAAGGAATAATCAAAACTAAATGTCTTACACTACTCCTACCTTGTAATAAGGTAACAACAATAAATGAGACTACCAAAAAAACCAACAATCCATCTTTATGTTCTTTACTTTTCCACAAATACAATATACCAATCAACACAACCAAAAATAACAAAGGACTCAACCCTTGATAAAATAACATAAGCACATAATAAAACGGATCAGAACTTAATACACTTTGAATTACAGAAAGATACACAAAACCATAAGATAAAGCAAAGATATTCTGAGGTTTAAATCCAGTAGCAACAAGTAATAAACCAATAGCAGTAAGTGTAACATAGAGTTGCCTGAAAAAATGCAACTTGAAATACTTCCATCTATCCTTAACGTTAATCATCCTCAAAAATACAAAAATAAAATACAAAGCAACTAATGTTAATGCACTAAATTTAGTCAACATTGCCAAACCAAAAAATAATCCAACAACATACCAAGGATATTCCTCTTCATAGCAATAAATAACAATTACAGAAAGTAAAGTAACAATAATTTCAACAAATGCAGATCGACTAAACAAGACATGGATAGGAACTACAGCCATTAAAGCTGCAGCAAGTAAACTGGTCTTTTCATCATACCATTTCCGCATAATAAGATATACAATACCAACTGTAATCACTCCAAAAAGAGCTTCCATAATACGAACGGTAAATGTACTTATTCCAAAAAGATACATAGGAATGGCTTGTATCCACATAGCAAGTGGAGGTGGCTGAGCCAAAACAACCTCCCAAAGGCTTTCACCCTCTAAAAAGAGAGAAACTACGTTCAAATAACCATGTTCATCATAATAAAGATCCTGTCCTCCAAGCAAAACCACTCGAAATAACAGTGCAAGCACCAAAATAAGCCAAATATACCTTTTATTCATATAGAACAGAGTTCAGAAACTTATATAAATAGCTTCTCATTCAATATTACTATGAAAATCGTTGTTTCCATACCTGCATACAATGAAGAGAAATCACTACCGAAGGTAATCGAAGAAGCACAAAAAGTCATGAAAACCACAAAATATGACTTTATTATCCAAGTAGTGGATGACGGCTCTACAGACAAAACTGCTGAAGTAGCTAAAAAGGCAGGTGCCATTGTATATTCACATCCTGGAAACTACGGTTTAGCTGAATCCTTCCGAACTGAAATTCACCATGCATTAGCAAATAAGGCAGATATCATAATCCATACAGACGCAGATGGCCAATACCAAGCTACAGACATTCCAAAATTAATCAAAGGAATTGAACATGGATATGATTTAGTCCTAGGAAACAGATTCAAAGGAAAGATTGAATCCATGCCAATCACAAAAAGATTAGGTAATAAAGCATTCTCAAGAGCAATCTCCAGAATTATTGGAAGAAAAATAGGAGATGCACAAACAGGTTTTAGAGCATTCACAAAAGAAGTTGCAAAATTACCAATTATCTCTAATCATACCTACACACAGGAGCAAATTATTAGAGCAGTAAGATCAAAATTCAAACTAGCAGAAGTAGGAGTTTATTTTGCAAAAAGAGATGGTAAAAGTAGATTGATGAAAAATCCTTTAGAGTATGCTTTCAAAGCTTGGATAAACATTTTTAGAATCTACCGAGATTATGAACCATTAAAATTCTTCGGAAAGATTGGATTATTCTTTTTCATACCAGCAGTAGCTGCAGGTGTTTGGCTGTTATGGCTCTTCTCAAAATTCGGAGTAATTGGAAAAACACCTACTATTATGTTAGTTGTTTTACTTATGGGTATTTCAGTCCAAATTTGGTTGTTTGGTTTCTTGGCAGATATGCAGAGGAAATAAACAAATGAAAATTCTCGTACTCACCTCAAGATATACAGCTTTAAGAGATATTATAGAAGAAGATTTCGGAAGACAGACAAGATTATTCGCAGCATTACAAAAATTAGACAATCAAATTGATTTTTTCTGTGTAGATTACAAAAAGAAAGAACATAAAGATACAAAACTACATGGAATGAATATCCATATTAAACCGTTCACGCCGTTCAATCCACTTTCTCATATCAAACTCTACAAACAACTAAAAAAGCAATTAAAACAAAAATATGATTTAATTATTGCAACTTCAGATCCACTCTGGGGAGTATTTGCACACAAAACTGCTAAAGCAACCAAAACTCCATTTCTCTACGATCTCCACGATAATTATGAAGTCTATCAAACATACAAGTTACCTTTTTTCAAATATCTTGATCATAAAATAATCAAAGAAGCTGATATGGTAACAACTGTCTCTCACACATTAAAAGATTATATAAAAAAATGGAGAAAAAATAATGTCTATGTCATCCAAAACGGTGTAGATATAGATTTATTCAAAGAAACTAGACAAGCTCCTGCAAGAACTGCACTCAAACTACCACAAACTCCAAAAATAATTGCATATGCAGGATCTCTGCAAAAACAACAAGGAATTCACATCTTAATTGAAGCATTCCAAGAATTACAAGAAGAATTTCCCGATCTACTATTATTCCTAGCAGGAAGAATAAAAAAGGTAAAAGGAGAGGAACTACACATTCAACATAAAGGAATTATCTACAAAGATGACCTTAATCAAAAAGGTGTAGTCCAAGTAATCAATGCTGCAGACATTGTGGTCATTCCAAATACGGACAATGCATTTACCAAATACTGCTTTCCCTATAAATGTGTGGAGTATATGGCTTGTAACACACCCATTGTAGCCACAAATGTAGGAGATGTAGGAATATTCCTAAAACAATTTCCCCATACCTTGTGTAAACCAGATGATGTTGAAGATTTAAAAGAAAAACTAAAATACAAACTCACCCATGAAGAAAAAATTGATTATCGTAAACATATTAAGAAAAACACATGGGATGCTATTGCTGAAAAACTAAATACCATACTTAAACAACTTTAGAAAATAATTCTTCAAACTTCCTACTTACTTTCTCCCAATCATAATGGTCTTTAATATGTTTCTGACCAGCTTTTACCATTTTTTCCCTTTTCTTTTTATCTTCCAATAATTCAATAATCTTCTTACTTAACTCTTTACTATTCTTCTCCTCAACTAACAATCCAGTTTTGCCATCTTTGATAATATCAGGAACTCCCCCTACATTACCACCAATAACTACAGTTCCAGAAGCTAAAGCTTCTAAAAACACAACTCCTAATCCTTCAGTATCTCCATTTTTTGTAACAATTGAAGGTCCAACAAACACATCAGCTGAAGCAAAATACTTTCCAAGATCTTCATTCTTTCGTTTACCTGCAAAAACAACATTCTCTCCAAGCTTCAAATTCTCAGCCTGAGCTTCCAACTCTATTTTCAAAGGACCATCGCCAATAATAACTAATTTAACTTTAGGAAATTGTTCAACAACAGAAGGCATAGCATCTAAAAGATAAGTTAATCCTTTCTTCTCTGCTATCCTTCCAACAAATAACAAAAACTCACCATCAATCCCAAATTCCTTACGAACTTTTTTATCCTTCAACTTAGGACTAAACTGTTTAAGATCAACACCCATAGGAATAATACTCATATCAACAGGATATAAATCCTGAACAGCTTTTCCTGTAGCTTTACTATTAACAGTACATGCACTACAATCCTGCAAAGCTCTTTTACCAATCTTTCTAAAGAAAGGATTTTTCAAAGGAAAAATATCTCCTGCATGTGCCGTTACAACATAAGGTGTACCAAATCTTCGTTTAATCTTTGAAGCAATATATCCTTGAGGAACAATCCAATGTGCATGAATTAAATCTATTTTCTCTTTCTTAACAATATTTCGTATAGCTTTCTCTTGAGCTTTCACCAGAAAAGGAGGTTGCAACTTGGCCAGAAAAGATTTCTTCATATTAGCTAGGATTCCACCATCATAACAAAGCCTCTCAAAACCAAAGAAATACTTGAACCTTACAACGGTAACACCATCCATTTCTTCTTCCAATTTAGCTCCAGGATGCCACGGAACTAAACAAGTTACCGTATGCTTCTTAGCAAGCAATCTACTCAAATAGAACACAAATCCCGGTTCTGAGTCTCCTTTCCACCGTGGAAAGGTGGTTGCTGTTACGAGTATATGCATAGAATAACAAGGTATTTTTCCATTTATAAAAGTAGTGAAATAGAAGAACAACCCACAACCTTTAAAAAACAAATAAACAACATAACAACTATGAACACCATCAAAAGAATAGCTAAAAATACAGCTATTTCCAGTGTATCAGAAATAGTTACAAAACTCATCTATTTCGTAATAACCTTATACATAGCTAGACAATTAGGAACAGAATCATTAGGACAATACTCATTTGCATTTGCTTTCTCCATGATTATGCTCATTGTAGCAGATATTGGTCTCTCACAACTGTTAATCAGAGAAATAGCAAGAAAAAAGTTCCTAGCAAACAAATACGTAACACATGCATTCTTAATCAAACTACTCACATCCAGTATTACAATCATCCTAACAATAGGTATCCTCAACATACTCAATTACCCTGCAATAACACGATCCATCACATACGCAATGGTAGCTTTCATTATCTTGAGATCATTTTCAGAAATATTGTTCAGTGTATTTCGAGCACATGAAAGAATGGAATTTGATTCCAGTATCAGAATCCTAAGAATGGTCCTCATCCTTCCCTTTTTCATCTATCACCTAAACACAAGCCTCGCAAAAGCAGTCTTAGCTTTCCCCATAGTTGAAATATTCATCCTCATCATCTCATTGACCATAGGAGTAACCAAATTCTTCAAGTTTAGATTAGAGTTGGATATTGAATTCATCAAATCTATTTTCCAAAAAGCATTCCCTATGGGAGCAGCAATTATTTTCTCATCATTATATTTTTACCTAGGATCAATCATCTTGAGCAAATTCCAAGGTGATGCTGCCCTAGGAATCTACTCAGCAGCTTACAATTTCTCATTAGCATTACTCTTTATCCCTGCTATGTTCACTACAGCAATCTACCCCCTACTAAGCCGATACTACAAAGAATCAGATGAAAAATTACATAAACTCTTCAAATACAGTTTCAAATATCTCTATATCATAGCCCTACCCATCGCAGTAGGTGCACTCTTACTAGGAAATGAGATCATGACTTTATTCTACGGTCCAGGATTCCTACAAGCAGGTTTAGCACTAAAAATACTCTCATTATTCTTATTAATAAAATTCATTAACTTCCTCTTAGGAATCGTCCTCTACTCAGTCGATAAACAAAAACAAAGGATGTATGCTCAAGCATCAACAGCTATTTTTAACATCATACTCAATCTTATTTTAATCCCAATCTACGGTGTGGTAGGTGCAGCTGTAGCCACAATAATAACAGAAATATTCCTATTCATTGCATATGATCACTTTGTAACTAAAAACATCCCTAGACTGCCCTATCACCAACTCACCTTAAAACCGTTAGCTGCAGTAATAGTCATGGCAGGAGTAGTAATGTTAACAAAATTCAATATCTTCCTTGCAATCATAACCGGAGCAATATCATACGGAACAATCTTACTAATAACAAAGACATTTAACGAAGAAGACAAAGCCATGCTCAAAAAACTAAGATGAACATCCAACACTTATTACACAACGCATTACAATCCTACTTTAATGGAGGTTTCTCTACGTTAGGATTTCTCACATTCCCATTACATAAATCAGTCTCTAGAAAAAATAAAAACCTACTAAAGGAAGCAGCTAAAAGAACAAATACTAAAATAAAAGGATCATTCGAACAACAATTAGCTCAATTATACAGTATTCCTATAAAACCAGAAAAGAAAAAAACAACACTCATATTTCCTCAATTCTCATCAAAAAAGGATCCAATATACCTAGAGCCTGTTGAAAACTTAACAAATGACCTAAAAAGAGTAAAAGATCTCTTGGTAGGACTCTATCTCCACGGTTCTTTAGCATCAGGAGATTACATTAAAGGATACTCAGATGTAGAAACGTTAGTAATAGTAAAAGACTCAACATTACAAAACAAAAAGAAGCTCAAACAACTCCGATCAGCTTTATACAAAGCACGATATCATCTCTATCAAATTGACCCTTTGCAACATCATGGACACTTCATAATAGCAGAATCTGACCTCTTATCCTACCCTGAATCAATCCTACCTTTAGCTGCTCTAAAACATGCTAAAACATTATTAGGAAAATCATCAATCTCATTCCACATAAAAAATAGCAAAGAAGACACCAAAGAACACCTAGAATATTTCCTAAACTACTTCAAATCACATCCAGCCACATACTCATTATACGAAAAAAAGTTTTTCCTCCATGGAGTTTCACTCCTCCCTTCATTATACTTACAATATGTAGATAAACCAATCTACAAAAAAGAATCATTTGCTAAAATAAAAAAACACTTCTCAAAAGAACTCCTCGAACCCATATTTGAAGTAGAAAAAATAAGAAATACCTGGCCAACTCCAAAAGTCCTTCCAGTAGCAAAATTACTAGCTAAAATAAACCCTCTACTGGTATACAGAATATCAGGAACCATCCTAAACAAAAGGATTGCCATGGACGAATTAAAAGAAGAAATGGTAGATCTTGCAAATGCAATGGAGAAGAAGATACAATGATGCATCTCTACAACTTCCCAACATCCTACTCAAGAGCAGACTATGAAGAAGCAACGAATAACATAGCTAATAAATTCTGTAATAAAAATTGCATCGCAGTCTACACATGGGGAAATATAGGAGCTCCAGGAATATCAGACCTTGATTTTCTGATGGTAATGCAACCAAATACAAAAAAAATAAGAAGAATAACATTAAACAAACAAGAATCATATCTCTCCTATCACCCCTTCTTCATCATCGATGAAGAAATAATAAAAAACATAAAATATATCTATCCTAACGCCCCATTAAAATTGGTCAAAGGAACGAAAGTCCAAACTGAAAAAATAGATAAAACCACAAAAGATGCCATAAACCTCATCCTATACATAGATATTGCAATCAGACACTATCCCAGAGATTTTCTAGAACGTGTGATGAGAAATAAAATTGATGTAAGAAATGCACTCTTAAGATTAAACTCTCTATCACAATCATTTACAAAATGGTCATTCCTAAAACCAACAAAAGAACAAAAAGACTTTTCAAAAAGAATTACACACCTAAGAAGTAATTGGTTTTCCATAGAAGAACGAAAAAGAAATCAACAAATAATAACATTGACAAATGAAGCAATTCCTTTATCTTTAGAAATCGTAGAACAACTAAAAAACCACATAAACAAAACAAACTTCATCCAAGTAAACAGATCAGAAAAACCAGTAGTATACACAGGATTACGACATAGAACCTACTTTGTAGAAAATTGGGATCCTAAACATGCACTCAGTGATATGAAAACATTCTATAAAGCATATGGAAAATTTTACTCCTACCTTCCCATAGAATTTGCAGCTCTCTATGCAGAATATGCAAAACAAGAGGGAATTCTAAGCAATCATATAGAAAATAATCTAGAACAAATAGGATTTCAATACAAAATACAAAACAAAGACATCATTAAAAAAAGAATACACCTCCAAAACCATCAGGCCCAGATAGCAAAACAAACAAAACACTCACACTTTCCAGCATTTTACGATTTTGGATACAAATCTACGTTTGGAATCTTAAATAAAATAATCCACGTAGGAAGAAAAGCAAAAGACACGAAACTATACAAAAAACTCACACACAAGAACTAATATTGCTTTATTCTCAATTTCTTCATCATAATCCAACCTTTTTTAGCAGGTTCCATTAAATGATTCTGAACAAAAGGTACTTTCCAAGTCTTAAATCCAATAGCACCAAGAGTTTTACCAAAATGTCTTTTCAAAAATAATTCCATAATCTTCTCTTGTCCTAATCGATACGCCTTAATCCTCTCCTCACGAGTAAATTCTTTAGTCTCAAAAACAGGTTCTTCTCCCCAATAATGTAAACTATTCAAAAACTCATCTGGAGAATGTAACAGGGTACCATGTTCTTTCACCCAAGTAAACATCTCAGTTCCAGGATAAGGAACCATATTATAAAACCGAACTTGATCAATCCCTAAAGTAGCTGCAAACTTAGTATCTTCAACGAACATCTCATACGTCTGTTCAGGATTACCAATAATAAAGTTAACTTGGCAATCTATCCCAATTTCCTTAGTTAGTTTAACAGCACTCTTCAACGTCTCTTTAGTCATGCCTTTCTTCAACAATTTCAGTGAATTAGTATTAGAAGTTTCCATACTATAAGCAATCCAAACAGTCCCTGCATCTTTCAACTTACGTAACAATTGCTCATTAACTCTATCAGCTCGCAATCCATTCCCAAAAATTAACTTAAGCTTCATATCACTTTCAATAATCAAGTCACAAATCTTCTCAGCTCGTTCCATATTAAAAGTAAAATTATCATCACTAAACTCAAACGTGTTAAATCCCTTAGAATACCAATGTTTCAACTCATTCACAGTACTTTCAGGACTTCTCTCCCGAAAAGGTCTTTCAAACACCAATGCAATAGAACAAAAGGTACATCGATACGGACATCCTCGTGAAGAAACAATAGGAATCCGTTTCTCCATCATTTTATCAAGTTCAAAAAGATCATATTTAGGCAAAGGCAAACTATCTAAGTCTTTGTTAGTAGCCATAGGAGGATTGGTAACAATTTCATCCCCATTTCTCCAAATTAACCCATTTATTTCCTTAGGATCAACTTTGTTACATAAATCAGTAAAAGGTTGCTCTCCTTCACCATATACAACATAATCTGCTTTACAATCTTTCAGAATTTTACCAAACACAACTGAAGTATAAGATCCTCCAGCTGCAATAGGAATATCAAACTCATCTTTAATTTGATTCACAATCTCATAGGACATCTTATATCCAAAACTAGCCATACTCATCCCGATAAGATCAGGTTTGTAATCTCGAATCTTCTGCAGTAAATCTCCTGTATCAGGATACAATCTCATATCTTGCAGTCCAACGGAATGTCCTGCTTTCTCCAATACAGCAGCAAGTGTAGCAATACCTGCATGAGGAATAGTTGCTACTACATATCTTCCCAAATTCGGTGGTAAAATCAGTAATATTTTCATAAATACACCATCTTTTTTCTATTCATATAGAAAAAATAAGAAATGATACAAGTTTTTAATGTTAACGATTGTAAAGAGGAAAGTTTATTAAGATAATTCAGTGTATTCTCATTGATAAAATGTTTGTTACAGAATTGAGCATTGTGCACAAAGGATGTTGGGGTTCTGAAATTCATCAAAAATTTCCTCAATATCACTTTTCTTCAGTAGATTGCAGATGGGTTCGGGGTGAAGTTGTTCATATTGTAAGGTCAAAAGGTAGTATGTTACCCAAAAAAAATATCATTACATATCTTAAAAATAGAAAGGATGTTTCCAAAGTAGATGTATTAAGCCAGGATGAAGATGAACTACTCCTAAGAGTTTCCACAAAAAGATTAAAAGAAATTGGGCAATTTTCAGATATTTTTTTTCAAAATGATTGTTTCCCTATTGCTCCCACAAAATTCATTGACAATACTGGAAGTATTGAAAATAAAGAGCTACTGAGACTCCAAGACTATAAAGATGCTGACAGTACGATTCACCCACAAATATCAGATATTCCCTTTATAGTTCTCAGAGGAGGATCAGGACAAATTAGCAATCTCAGAAAAGCTTGTATAGCTCAAGGAATAAAATTTACAGATTTCACTTCTACCATGATTGGAGAAACCTATATCGAACAACACGAAAAAACAAAATCAACTAAAGAAGAAGATCTGGAATATTTTGGAATATGTATTTTTGGTGAAAAAAACAACCTCTCAGAACTTACCAAAAAGTTTTCATTATGGAAATAAGACTAATTAATTTTTCTGCTTAAAATAAGCAATAGTATCTTGTAATCCTTCAGCTAAATCAACTTTAGGTTCCCAATCTAACAACTCCTTAGCCTTAGAAATATCAGGACATCGTTGTTTAGGATCATCTTGAGGCAGATCCTTATAGACAATCTTACTTTCACTCTTAGTAATTTTCAAAATAGTTTCTGCAAATTCTTTAATAGTCATCTCACTAGGGTTACCAATATTTACAGGCTCCACTTCATCGCTCATCATTAATTTGTAAATCCCATCAATTAAATCAGAAACGAAACAAAAACTCCGAGTCTGACTTCCATCTCCAAAAATAGTGATATCTTCACCAGCTAATGCCTGACTAATAAAAGCCGGCACCACCCTACCATCTTTCTCTCTCATCTTAGGACCATAGGTATTAAAGATTCGAACAATCCGAGTCTCAACTTGATGCACTCTATGATACGCCATTGTAATAGCTTCAGCAAATCTTTTTGCTTCATCATAACATCCACGAATACCTATAGGATTCACATTCCCCCAATAATCTTCCTTTTGAGGATGCACTTCTGGATCTCCGTAACATTCTGAAGTAGAAGCCAATAAAAATCGAGCTTTCTTCTCCTTAGCCAATCCTAAAGCATTATGAGTACCTAAACTTCCCACTTTTAATGTTTGAATTGGAATTTCTTGATAATCGATAGGTGATGCAGGACTTGCAAAATGAAAAATATAATCTAACTCACCCTCAACTTCAATAAACTTAGTAACATCATGATTAATAAATTCAAAACTGGGATTATCTTTTAATAATTCAATATTATCTTCATTACCAGTAACTAAATTATCCATACAGATAACATGAAAGCCATTATTCAACAAATGTTCACATAAATGACTCCCTAAAAAGCCTGCCCCTCCCGTAACTAAAACTCGTTTCATCGTAATGCCTCATAATCTTTATTTGCTGCTTCATATTGATCAAGACTTCCAATATCGTACCATTTCTCATCTTCATCATCAAAAGCCCAACCATACATATCTTCTCGTTTATGCAACCATTCTAAAAAGAATCCGGGTGCGTCGGGTTTATTTCCATCCTTAAGATATTGTCTAAATAATCCAACCGTTCGTTTAGGATACATGTAAATTCCAGTTGAAGCAAGTGTGCTAGGAGGTTGGTCAGGTTTTTCTTGAAAGTCAATAACTTTTTTATCTTCATCTATAGCACAAATACCAAATCGAGTTGCTGCTTCAATATCTTTAATATCATACAGTCCAACAATCTCAGATTTCTTCTCCAAAAAGAAATCATACATCTCTTTCAAAGAAAAATTAAACAAATTATCTCCTGAAATATCTAAAATATCATCATCGATCTTCATTTTATCCATAACAAGCATTTTATCACCGATAGCTCCTAATCGATCTTCATTACTGGTAGTTCCATCATTAATAATAGTAACAGGAATACTACTTGAAAAGTCCTGTTCCCATTCAACAAATTGCTCAAAGAATTTCTCATTGGTAACGATATACACTTGATCTACAACACCTAATTCCTCAATCTTCCCGATAATATGTTCAACCATAGGTTTTCCCCCTACCGGAAGTAAAGGTTTAGCTTTATCTTTAGTTAAAGGATACAATCGTGTTGCATAACCAGCTGCTAATATAATAGCCTTCATCGTCCAACTCCAATATATTGAAATCCTGCTTCTTCCATCTCTTTATGCTCATAGATATTTCTTCCATCAACAATAATCGGTGCTTTTAACATTTTTTTAACAATAGCAAAATCCAAATTCCTGAATTCATCCCATTCTGTTACAATAATAAGAGCATCGCATCCCTCACAAGCATCATACGGAGTAAATGAATACTCTATGCCTTCAAAGATAGTCTCTGCAACCTTTCGAGCAACAGGATCAAAAGCGTTAACCGTTGCTCCTTCTGCTTGAAGTTGTTTAATAACAGTTATTGAAGCAGCTTCTCTCATATCATCAGTTCTTGGTTTAAAGGCCAATCCCCAGATTGCAATCTTTTTACCTTTCAAATCAGGTAACAATTTCTTCAACTTAGGAACAAGTGTCTTTTTCTGTCTTTCATTGACTTCATCCACTTCTTTTAACATACTAGCATCAATACCTTGCTCCTCAAGAGTACCTATCAAAGCTCGAACATCCTTAGGAAAACAACTTCCACCATAACCTACCCCTGCTTGCAAGAATCGAGGACCAATTCTATTGTCAAGTCCCATTCCTTTAGCTACAAGCTTCACATCACCACCTACCTTTTCACAAAGAGGTGCTAATAAATTCATAAAACTAATTCTTGTAGCAAGCATGGCATTTGATGCATACTTAATCATTTCAGCTGTCTTGATATCAGTAAACATGATAGGCCGTCCTGTTCGCTCAATAGATTTATAGACTTTCGTCATCATCTCCTTAGCTTTCTCACTTGAAGTTCCTATTACAATTCTATCAGGAATAGTAAAATCAGTTATCGCAAAGCCTTCCCGTAAGAATTCAGGATTAGAAACCATAGCAAATTCATGCTTTGTTTCCATACTTTCTGTAATTTTCTTCTCTACTTGTCCAGCCGTTCCCACGGGAACCGTACTTTTATCCACTATAACCTTGAATCCGTTAATATGCTTACCAATAGACTCAGCAGCACTAAAAACATACTTTAAATCAGCCTTTCCATCAGGCCCAGAAGGTGTTCCCACACATAAAAAGATGATATCGCTCTCTTGAATAGCCTTTTGCATGTCGGTTGTAAAATGTAATCGTTTTTCCTTAACATTCTGCTCAACCATTTCCTTAAGTCCTGGTTCAAAAAAGGGCATTTCTCCTTTCTCTAAGCCTGTAATTTTATCGGCATCTACATCCATACAAATAACATTATTTCCAAAATTAGCTAAACACGTTCCTGTAGTGAGACCTACATAGCCTGCACCAATCATTGTAATATTCATAAGTAAACCTCCATAGAGATACCCAATATGAGGCTTTTTATATATCTTACCCTTATCCTACTTTATCCTACCGATATACTTATATAGTTCAGTATCTACTTAAAAGAGAATGAAACAAAAGATATCTATTACAGTAAACAAAAAAACACTCACTGAAATAGATGGCTTAGTAGATAATGTATTTATCAGGAATAGATCTCATGCTATAGAACATTTGATAGAATCATCCTTAGGCCATAATAAAGTTGCAGTCATTCTAGCAGGAGGTTCTCCTGATGCTATTAAAATCTCAAACTCTGAATATCGACCTACAGCTAAAATACACAACTCAACCGTAGTTGAAACAGCAATAAAAAAACTGAGAACTGCTGGATTTAAATCCATCTATGTGGTAGCTCAAGATCTTATTCTTACCAAAATATTTGAAATCCTAAAAGATGGAACATCCTATGGGGTAAAAATTAACTACATTGAAGAAAAGGATGCAGAGGGCTCAGCTTCATCACTAAAACTCTTAAAAGGAAAAATCTCATCCAAGTTCTTAGTAGTCTATTCAGATATCATTTTTGACCAAATAAATCTAGATGAAATTTGGAATGATCACCTTAAACAAAACTACATTGCAACGTTAATGTTAACTACGTCATCTACACCATCAGAAAAAGGAACTGTAAAGGTGGAGGGTTCGAAAATCTTAGAATTTACTCAAAAACCCAAGAAATCTGATGTCTATTTAGTATTCTCCCCGATCTTTGTTGCTGACCCTGAAATCTTCAACTATGATGGTGATTCATTAGAATATGACATCTTCCCCACCTTAGCTGATAAATCATTATTACAAGGACACATCTCCTCTGAGAAAGAAATCCACATACATTCTGAAAGTGATAAGAGTAAAGTACATTAGAAAGAATCCATCTTCATAAAATTTTCAGGTATCGCTTCCTTAACTTTTTCTCGAGGAATTTCTATACTCATAACATATCCATCAAGAAGGAACGGCTCATCATATCCTGGGAAATTCTTTTGATTAAATGTAAAATCTTCATCTTTGGTACTACAAATATATCCTCCTAATCCTCTTAATAAAGCATCGGCTGGTGCCGCATCCCAATCTTTACTATTTGGGATATTACTTGCACACACATGTATTCTTCCATTAAGTAAAGCGTCAACAGTACTCCCACTAGCTCCAGTAGGTACAATTTCGACTTCCAGGCCTAAACTTTCTCCTAGTGTATAATAGAAATCCTTCAATGTGTTATTTTCTTCATACCATTTCATACCACATAACAACTTTTCTAATTTTTGCTCTGGAATGGGTGTAATTATTCCTTGATCTTCAAAAATAACATCTTTCCCATCAGAGTACCACATTCTATCTGCACCAGGCACATAAACAATACTTGCAACAGATGCATATGTCCCATTAGGTTGTCTTTGTAATAATGCAACCATAGTGGCGTATCCTTCTTTTTTACCTTTACTAAAATCATATGTTCCATCAACAGTATCTAATTGCCAAAGTAAATCATAATCAAATCTAGTGGGATTAAGATGTTCTTCTGAATAAGATCCTGGAAACTGACGCTGAATAATATCAAGAATACTTTTACTAGATTCTATATCAGCAGCAGTAACTAAATTGGGATACTTATAGTTTCCTTTTGTCACAGCCTCTACATTGCCAAATCTTGGAAGAATCTCATTAGCTGCAGCCCACCTAATCAGCTTAACCATCTTCCTTACTTCACGAGTAAATGTTACCATAAAAATAGAAATTCAGTATCCTTTTTTAAGATATTGTTTAAATTAGGTATCAAAACAAAACCTTTATAAATCACCCCAAACACCTATTATATGGACGGCCATAGCTGTTTGGTTCACCTGTTCCCATTCGAACACAGAAGTTAAGCAAGCATACGTTCTGATGTGTACTGTACTTAAGTACGGGAAATTTGGAAAGCTGTCCACCTTATTTTTCTTAAATAATTTCAGAAAATCTTTTATACTTATAACATATAAATCTTGTATGCGTGATACTACTCCAATTCTAGAAGCTTTAGAACAGATTGGTGAAGATACCGAAATATATCAAGATGAATTTTCAAAACATACACCAAAAGATTTTCCAAATAATACTTTTCTTAAAGGAATAGTAGCAATATATGATAGTAGTACAGTGCCTAAAAACAGATTTTTAAAAGGTCGAGGTATTTCAATACATTATAGTATTTCTAGGATGTATGGTCTTAATATTACATTGATTCAAGGAAACACAAATTTTAATGAACGAAGAATTTGGAGTGCAAATCCTGGATTAGCTGACCTAGGAACAAGAATTGCAATGCGAACTGAGGGTCTTGAATTCTATAATGGTACTTTTTTGCAAACAAGATTACACAGTAATGAGGCAACTGCTGAAGGCATCAGAAATGTTAGTAGGGCTCAAAATCAAGTGTACCAAGTTGTACAATATCTTGAACATAAACATGTAAACGATGCAGTAATGGCAACATTAGGAGACAGCAGTCTTTGCTATCCGCTAAAAGATACACAATTTCCTACAGCTCAATCAAAACATTCTTCTCCTTAGCATTAACACCTTTAACCAACTTATGATCTTTCAAATGATCTGCAATCTCATCCCAATTCATATTTTCCTCTAACGCTTTAACATAATCCATCACTTCTTTAATTTCTTGATAATGGGTATAGATAGCCTCAGCTTTAGCAGTATTCTCATCCATATCCTGTATAATCTTTTGTAATTGATTAGTTTGTTTCTTTAACAAATTCTCAACCTTTCCCACTTCTTTATCATACACACTTTCCTTCCCTTGCTCCACCTTACTAAGCAATGTAGTATTAACCAATCGTTCAACACCGTAAGAAAACAATTCAACCTTATGTTGATTCTTTTTATCAAATACAGTAAAGGCACAAGGTATAACATCAACGATATCAGTCTCATAAATTACTCGAGGATCTGCTTTACGAGTAAACACTTTCTGTAAAGCATCAAATACTTTCAATATCTGATCAGCAGGTAATTTCTTGCTAGAATCAAAACCCAATTCAGAACACACTTCTTGTGCCAAACCGCCTCCAAGTCCTAAATCAACAGCTAAAGTCATCTCAACATTATCTTTTTTAGTTTCTTGAAAAGCTTTAGTCACATCTTTTAAATCAGAAATATCATACTTCAAAGCAGGATAATTATAGGTAACTCCTCCTCGTAACTCATCTCCCCCTTTAGTATTCCTCCATAATCCTATAATAGTCATTTTCTCATCAACCAAAATCATATTCCCTTTAGCAAACAATTCAACAATCAATTGCCGTTTAGAATCTCTTCCTTCGAGATCAAATACAACTACTCGCTCAAATCCTTTTTGCTCAATCTTAACAATTCGAGTGTTTTCTATATGTTTTCGTAAAAAAGTACAAAATCCTAGAATTTGGTCGGGACTGGTTCGTTTACCTTCTGCCATATACAAAAAACCAGGTAAGAAAGCAGTAACAAAATGTTTACCTAATCCAGTTACATGCACTTGCAAAGTTACCGTCTTCTCATCAGGCATATACACTCGTGAAATCTTACCACCTACTACTTTCTGTAAATCTTTCACAACATACCCTAATTCAAAAGCACTTAACTGTGTCTTAAAATGATCTGCCATAAAACTACCTAAGAAGAGAGTTATTTAAAGATTGTGTAATGATTCTAAAAAAACACCAAGAACTTCATAAATTACACTACATTTCAGAGAATTAAAATACAAAAATGACCTAAGGTGTCAAATTATAAGATTCCCCGGCATTATTAGTATTCTTTAAACAATACTTTGTTATAATATATCCCACAACACCAGCAACAATAGCTGCAGGAATATCTTCAACTTCTTGTGCATTTTTTGGAATAATGTCCCACAAACCCTCGCCAAGAACAGCATACAGAGTTATACAAGGGGTGACAATATCTGGCAAATATTTTCCAAGGGTACTGAGAATTTTTGACTTTTTCCTTTCTCCATATGATTGAATGGACCGTCCATAGAGGCCAGCCATCATGATAGTTCCCATAACTGGGTTAAAATTGCCAATATGTTCTCCTACAATCCCTATACTTTTACGATCAACAAGATGGATAGCATCTAAAGTCCATCCAACTGCACCAATTCCACAAGCACCATAAAACACTTTATCTTCAAACGACATATAACATCAAATAAATAGTATACTAGTCAAGTATAATAAATGTTTCTACAATTATATTTCATATAATCAAGAATTTTTTAAGTTTTTACTGTAAACAATTTCATGATCTCTCCAATCTATCATTTCCCATCCAAATCGATTAGCTAATTTTTCAGGAACAGCGTTAGTCTTGCCTCTGATATATGATCTTCCTTGCAACAGATTATGCGTCAACATAAATAAGTGGTATGGACTAATCTTCTTAAGTTTAACCATAATATTAAAATAGGTAAAATGTTATAAACGTTCCTGAATATATTAGACAACTAAAAAAATATTGGTAGATACTTAGAAAAACAAACTATACACATCTTCATCTTCTTTATCATAATAATGATTCTTTAAAGATGTTTCAAGCTTAAACCCTAATTTCTCATAAAACTTTTTAGCTCGATCATTGGAATGGTGAGTTAACAAATACAACTTACGCAAAGAAAAACCTTTCTTAACATAGAATGCTTTAATTTCTTTAACCAATCCGTCAAATAACTTCTGAGCTATCCCTTTCCCTCGAGCACTTCCCAAAACTGCAATCCTATTCAACTCTGCTAACTCATGTTTAGGCAAATCATGAACTGTCCAAGAAGCAAAACCTAATATCTCACCATCCTCAACAACAACATAACGATGTTCTTTTCCAATTTCAGAAACAAACACTTTCTCACCCTCAGCAACGGTATCCATATTATAACTTTCAACCATTACTTTGGCAATCCCTTTTGCATCCGTAACTTTTGCTTTTCGTATCATTCCACAGTCACCACCTTAGCTAAATTCCTAGGTTTATCAATATCACAACCCCGTTGCAAAGCAATTACATAAGCAAACACTTGTAAAACAACAACTGAAACAATCGGACTTACATAATCACTCATTTTGGGAACATAAATCACATCATCAGCAACCTTCAAAATCCCTTTATCCCCTTCAGTCGCAATAGCAATGATCTTTCCACCTCTAGACTTTACTTCTTGCATATTATTTAAAACTTTATCATACAAATCATCTTTCAAAGCTAAAAACACAGAGGGCATATCCTTATCAATAAGAGCTATAGGTCCATGTTTCAACTCAGCCGCTGATTGACCTTCTGCATGAATATAACTAATCTCCTTCAACTTCAAAGCACCTTCTAAAGCAATAGGATATAAATATCCTCTACCCAAAAATAACACATTATTATGAGTACTGTACTTAGAAGCAACTTTTACAATGGAATCATATCCCTTCAACACCTCTTTAACATTCCCACCTAATGAAGCTACCTCTTGCATCTCCATTACACCTTTCTCTCGGTTATATCCTTCCTTATGCTTGGCATAATACATACAAAACATAAGAAGTGTCTGAACCTGAGCAGTAAAAGCCTTAGTACTTGCCACCCCAACTTCTTGCCCAGCTTGTGTAGTTAAAGTAAAATTACTCTCACGAACAAGAGTTGAATGAGCAACATTACAAATACTCAGCACAAAAGCCCCTTTTGCCCTTGCCTTATCAACAGCAGCCAAAGTATCAGCAGTCTCGCCAGATTGAGAGATAGCAATAACCAATGTTTTATCATCAACAATCGCATCTCTATATCTAAACTCAGAAGCATACTGGACATCTGCTGGAAACTTCAAGAACTTCTCAAAATAATAACTTCCCACCAATCCAGCGTAATAAGCAGTCCCACAAGCAATAATAACAATTCTATGCAAAGGCTTCATCCGTAACTTCTTAAGCTCCTGACCAACATGGTCAAAAGTCTTCTTTAAAGTATCAGGCTGTTCATAAATCTCTTTAAGCATATAGTGTGGAAACTTCCCTAGCTCTGCCCGTACGATTTTTCTATAGATTGTTTGAATCTGAAATTTCTTTTTCTTCCGGGAATTAATATCAAAAAGGTGAATTTCGTCACCCACTTCTGCTAGTTCACCATCATGCATAACAACAGCTTCATTTGTATAATCCAAAAATGTTTGAAGATCAGAACTTATAAATTTTTTCTGATCCCCCAAACCAAGAGTCAAAGGACTGCCGTTTCTGACACCGATTAGACTGTTAGATTTAGAGTCCATGACAACTAATGCATACCTACCTGTCAGTTTTGGTAAAATATTTAAAATTGCATCCCTAAGTGAAGATCTTTTTTTGACCTCATCCTCAATCATATGAGCCAAAACTTCAGAATCAGTTTCAGATGTGAAAGTGTGACCATTTTTGTGAAGTTTTTCTTTTAACTCTTGAAAATTTTCAATGATCCCATTATGAACCAGAGCAATATTGCCCTTACAATCGGTATGTGGATGAGAATTTTCTTTTGTAACACCTCCACAAGTTGCCCACCTAGTATGACCAATACCAAGACTTCCAGATATACTTGAAAGCCTCAATTTCTTATTTACTATGTCAATTCTTCCAACCTCTTTTTTAACAATAATGCCCTTTTGGTTTTGAATTGCTATTCCTGCCGAATCATATCCTCGATATTCTAATTTCTTTAGATTGTCAACGATAATCTTACTTACGTCATTCTCGGAAGAAATAACCCCTATTATTCCACACATGGGAAACCCCCAGAATATTTAGCAACAAGAATTCTTAACTTATCCTTCTTGACAGGATGCTTGAAACCTATAAGTTCTGCAAATTTGAGAATATTCTCTTTCTTGGTTATAGAGAAATAAAACATTTTAGTTCTATTTCTCGGATGGTGTATTAGAATTTGATTTGGACGAATACCAATCGATTGAACCAATTTATGAATATCTTGAAGAAGTTCTTTGCTTTTTTGAGAAATTACAATCATACTTTTCTGAGGGTAAAGGAATCCTTCGTCATCATAAAGTCCCTGTAACAAATATTTTGCAAGGTGAAGATTGTTCTTGTCAAAAACAAATGGAGGAATTCTCTTATTAAATTTATTTTTATCGTATTCCAGAAGTTCAAAGAAAAAGTGACCAAGAGTAGTTGGTAACCAAACTTCTTTTACATTGGTTGGTTTTCTTCTTTGATATATTTTGAAATCCCCAAATAATTTCTTAATATCGATGACAAATTGGTTAATTAAAGTATGAGATTGGTTAGCGTAGAATGGTCTATATTTTCCTTCGGGTACATTAGTATGAATTCCTCCATCACCCAAGAAATTACCGATAACCCTAAATAAGGACGGTGAAATCAGATCCTTAAGATTGAATTCTACAGGAAATGAAGTTTTTGTTTTTATTGAACAAATATTTTTTAATACGGTCGACCTTTGGATTCCATGGTTATTTCCCAAATTTATCAGTGTGTTAATATTTATGAAGTAATTTTCAATTTTAAGAATTCTACGAACAGTATTGCTGGACGAATTAATTTGCCTGGCTGTAGAAGAATAATTAGAAATTCTATTATTTAACAATTCTCGAAATAAAGGTGTTATCTGACAATAATAATTCTCGAAATTGATAAATTTTGTGATATTCATAATCTCTTTTGGAATATCGCCAAAATTTTGAGATTTCAGAGGAATTATTTTGTCCTGATTTTCACCTGTAGTGAGAGATTTAATCATTTCTTTCATTACACATCCCTCAATATGCCAACCAACTCCTTATGATTACCACCTACAAAATCAGCTCCTTCACCTTCACCATAAAGAACAGTCTTCCCACCCATCTTTCCTGCCATCTTCAAATCCTTCTCAAAATTGTCACCAACAAAAACACATTCATAGGGACTCACCCCTAAAGCCTGCATAGCCAATTTAATATATTCCTCGTTTGGCTTCATAACACCAATAGAATCACTACTCAATACCAAATTAAAATATCCTTCCAACTTCAATCTCTTAATCTTGGGTATCAACACATCGCTAGGGTCTTCACTCACTAAAGCAACCTTATAACCTTCCAATCCCTCCAATAATTCGGGAACTCCAGAAAATACCTGTAATCTATTCAATAACACCTTCAAAAAAGCACCAAATGCACCTTCAACATCCTTCAACCGATGTCGTTTTGCCAACAATCCATAGCTATACTTTCTATGTCTTTTTTTAGGGTCTGTATCTTCCTTCACCTGTTCAACAATCTCTTTCCATCCAGCATAGAGATGTGCTTCTCTTCCACCTTGTTTAGCAAAAAACTTCATGGCAGCCTTATCTGCAAGAGGACTCACCACCTTAGTATCATAAAGTGTATTATCAGCATCAAAAACAACAGCCCGGACTAAATGATCTTCCTCTAAAGTCTTAACAGTCTTTCCAGGATAGACCATCTTACCAGGCTTACAAATCACATCTTTACCAATCGTAACACCATCTCCTAAAAACACACCAACACTACAGTCAGCTTTCTCATAATGATCTTTAACAAAAACCTCTGCCTTGCCACTCTTAACAACAAATCCATCACCAACTACACAATTCTTACCAATCACAGAATCTATAATCTTACAATTATTACCAACAACAGCCCCTTCCATAATAACAGAGCCATCAATAACACTATTATCGCCAACATTTCCAGCTACTCCAGAAAAATTCTTCAAAACTGTTTTTTTACCAATCTTCCCTCCAACCCAACCTTTTTTATCAGCAAATTTCTCCACCAATAATCGATTAACAAGCAAAACATCCCAAGGTTTACCTAAATCCTCTCGTTTTCCGTCATAGACCCAATACGGCAACTTCCCACCCTCCCTTAAAACATACTCTGGAGGAGGGACTTCTTTTTTACCAGAAAACAAAATATCCTTCTCTATTCCAGCCAAAAACTTTTGAGTATTCAAAATCCCAGCCCCAACCAACCCTAATTTACTAGGAGCTTTCTCAGGTTTTTCCATAATCTCTACAACGACATCCTTTTCCAATCGAGCAATCCCATATCTTTTAGGGTCTTTCACCTTACGAAGTGTAATGACTCCGTCACCTTTGTTCTTCTTTAATAATGTCCCAACTAAGTCATCAGAATGGACACTATCTCCATACTTAAAAAGAAAATGGCTATCAGTGAGTAAATCTCTAGCAGAATAGATCGCATGGCTAGGCCCTAATTGAACATCTTGCACGACATACCCTATTTTAGTCTTGCCATACTCTTTTCCACAACGCTCAGAAATCTCCCCAACATTATCTCGATTACAGATAATAACAATATCATCTATACCATGTTTAACAAACTCATCAATATGATAAAAGAGCAATGGTTTTCCCAAAAATTCTAGCATAACCTTACTCCCAGTCAAACTAAAAGGCTTAATCCTACTACCACTCCCAGCAGCAAGTAATACTCCAATCATTTGACCAACTCCATAAGGATTTTTGCCACTTTTTCAGAATCATGTCTAATCAAATGAGGAAAAGCAACAATATCCTTTCCACTAACTCGTTCCAACTGCAATAACTGACTCTTATCAAGATCTGCAACAAAGTTATCCACAATAACCAGCCCCTCATCAACAGAATCTATCTTTACAGGAATGGCACCGTCTCGTTTATACAAAGCCAGTAACTCATCACTAGGCTTTCCACTATTCACCAAAACATAATCAAACACAAAATCTCCATACTTCTTAACTTCCTCAACATGCATACCAGCAGTAAAATGATCAGTCTGGCCTGGATGGGTCATCACATTGGTCACAAACACTTTTTTTGCCTTACTCTTGGCAATCGCCAAGCCAACTCCCTCAACCAAAAGTATAGGAATAATCCCTGTCCGTAAACTACCAGGACAAACAACAATCATATCAGCTTCCTGTAATGCCTTAACAACACCTGTAGCTGCCTTAACAGCATCTTTCAAATATAATCTCAAAACTTTGCTTTTGCTCTGCTTAATAATCTCCCATTCCCCTTCAATCTTAGAACCATCTAACAACTCTGCACAGATCTGTGTGCTTTCATTACTTACTGGCAAGACTTTTCCACGAACACATACTAAATTACTCATGGTCTTCAAAGCCTCTCCAAAATCGCCCTCAATCCTAGTAAGAGCAGCCAGCATTAGATTACCCAAAGCAACACCTGATAGATTCCCCTCTGTAAAACGATACTTCAATAGCTTCTGCAAAACTCCATCCTTTGCCAAAGTACTCAAAACACTCCTAGAATCACCTACTTGGGGGATGTCCATTGCCTGTCTAATCAATCCTGAATAGCCACCATTGTCTGTAACACCAACAATAGCCGTAATATCAACGTCTAACTGCTGTAATCCTTCCAGAATAGCCGCCTGACCAGTCCCTCCTCCTAAACATACTATCTTTGGTCGTACCATCCCATTACAAACAAAAGACTTATATATAAAGGTTATTAAAGTATTTTTAATACTACTAAAAATAGTTTTATACTATGTTTATCGTCGAGAACAACCAATCACTACCTGCAAAAGAGCTCTCTCCAGAACAAGCTAAATCCCTCTCTTCCAAACTAGCTCAGTCCATCATAAAACAGCTAGCAAACACTCCCTCCTATCCCAAGCAAATAGCAAAACTCCTAAACGTCCATGAACAAAAAGTATATTACCATATTAGAAAGCTAGAAAAAACAAACATTATCCAACAAACAGAGACAAAAATCATTGGTGGCACTCCTGCCCACATCTACAAACTAAAACAACCTGCTTTTATCATAAAATTCAAAGAATTCCAGACCTCCACACACATACCTAGCATAAAAGAAACAAACAAAGAAGAAAAAGCATTCTTAGAGCCCTTTATCGAAGACGGACAGCTCAATGCTTCAATTATAGTAGGCTCCCCAGACCCCCACGGTCCTGAAAAAGCAAGATCAAGAGACGGCTATTATGCCATAGACTTAGCATTATTCCTTGGCTCCTACCTAAACTACCTCCCGAAATTAAACGTAAAGCTCGACACAGAAACAAGACAAGAAGATCTCCAAAACAACCTAGTCTTAATCGGAGGTCCAGTAGTCAACACAATAACTGAAAAAATCAACTCTTCTCTACCCATCAAATTCATAAAAAAAGAGAATTACACACTACACTCAACAATCTCAAAGAAAGACTACCACTCTGACACCATTGGCATCATAACAAAAATAAAATCCCCTTTTAACAAAAAGAAATCAATCTTACTAATAGCAGGTAAACGAAACACAGGAACAAGAACATGCATAATAGCATTCTTAAAACACTTCAAAGAAATATTAAAAGGAAACTCCAAACAACCTAAAACATTCGCTAAAGTAATAGAAGGAATAGACATGAACGCAGATGGTATCGTAGATGAGGTTGAATTCTTAGAATAAAATGTTTGATACAAAAAAAATACATAGGACCCTTGAAAAAATTCAAAAAGATATTGAAAATCATGAATTAGATAATTATGGGCTTCCCTGGTGGGATGACAAAAGAGTAGAAGATGTTGATGCCTTAGTTAAGGATCTCATAGAACTCAGAGATGTACACGGTTTTACTTCTCAGGGCATGAATGAATGGTTAGTATTGTTAGAGTATGCTCAAGCTGCCTACCATAAAGGTATAAACCGTGAAAAAGCGGAAACAGAACTGAAGAAAAGAGATCCAAAAGAAATTAAAAGATTAAATTATTTCTTGAAGAAATTAGTTAACGACATTAAAATCTTTGAAACAGAAGGCACAGGAATGCTAATCCTTGAAAACCATAATTTCCCCATTGAAAAATACCCTGAAGCTGCTCAGTTTATGGCACATCATCCAGGAGATTTAAAGAAGATGAATCAGGCAGCTGGTGATAATGCTGGGAAATTGTTCCAGTATGGTTTGCCAAAAGTTGTTGGAGCTGGTTTGGTGACTGAAAAATATTGGCCTGGTTTAATTAAGATGGCTCAGGCAGCTGGTGATAATGCTGGGAAATTGTTCCAGTATGGTTTGCC
>CAYLOA010000012.1:32681-34060 GCA_964385185.1 uncultured Methanosarcinales archaeon
TATGGTTTGCCAAAAGTTGTTGGAGCTGGTTTGGTGACTGAAAAATATTGGCCTGAAATTGTGAAGGGTTTAATTGAGATGGCTCAGGCAGCTGGTGATAATGCTGGGAAATTGTTCCAGTATGGTTTGCCAAAAGTTGTTGGAGCTGGTTTGGTGACTGAAAAATATTGGCCTGAAATTGTGAAGGGTTTAATTGAGATGGCTCAGGCAGCTGGTGATAATGCTGGGAAATTGTTCCAGTATGGTTTGCCAAAAGTTGTTGGAGCTGGTTTGGTGACTGAAAAATATTGGCCTGGTTTAATTAAGATGGCTCAGGCAGCTGGTGATAATACTGATAGTTTGTACTGGTTTGGTTTGCCAATGGTTGTTGAAGCTGGTTTGGTGACTGAGGAAAATTGGGATAAACTAGTAAAATTAGTTAAGATATTGAGTAAGAACCTAGATAAAAAAAACATACAGAATCTGTTCCATAAAACACTCTCTCAATTTATACTCTTTCATAAAGTTGTTGATGTAAACACAATTGGGGATTTTACAGTAGCGGTAGTCAATAAATATGGCAAAGGACATCAACAAATAAGTAAAATTTTTAAGGAATTAGTTCCATTGGTAGAATCTAATGAAGATTTGGAACTTTTATGGTCCTATTTGAAAATATCCTCCGTGATTTCGTTTAATTTATTTAAAGAATATAAAAATCTGGATGAAAAAAATAGAAAAGCATTTTTAGAAGACCATAAAAAAAGATATAGTGATATTGTCTTAGGAAAAGATACTAAATTTACTGTGAAGAATTTTCCGTATATTTTACACGCTATCAATTCCCCTAGTTTATCTGATCAAAAACTTAAACAAACACTAGAAACCTACGGTAAAAAAGCATCCGAATTACCTCCTACTACATTTACTTCTTTTAATTTAAAATCTATCAAGGATGTAGGAGGATTAAAAGTAAAAGGAAAATTAGATGAAAAACTATTTACTTATTATCGTGAATTTATCCAACTAATAAATAACTCTAAGCCAATAGAAATAAATTATAATGAATTGCTTGCTGAAAAAGTAAAATATAGTGAATCAATTTTAGGTACAGAATTTTCATTTGAAATAGCATGGCGAGTGAAAATGCTTGAAGTATTTTCTAACCTAGGAGAAGCAATGAAAAATAAATTAATAAAAATTACAAATGAAGACTTTAAATCATTTTCAAATGACTTATTTGAATTGAGGGATGTATATAATGCATTTCTGGAATTGTATAATGATATCCTGCAGATAGAAGCCAATCTGATCTATTTAAAGCAAAAGCTTTTACGCTGTAAAGAACTTCATCTAAGCCCAATTCCTTACTTAAAGCTATATCTTTGAATGCTAAAACT
>CAYLOA010000013.1:0-31737 GCA_964385185.1 uncultured Methanosarcinales archaeon
TCGCTATTAGAACAATAATGGCTTTAATGGTCATGGATAATAATTGAGAATAAAGCTATTTAAAGATATTGGTCAATTATCATTATCATCTGCACTATCATAGACATCTACACAGCAGAATTGAGCACAGTTAGTGTCTGGGAGTTTAACTTCGTTGGATTCACAGCCGTTCTGTTCACAGACACCGTTCTTTGCTTCGCAGTTTTGGATTTCGGTTCCGAAGACTTTAATCTTTCCTGTGAAGATAACGACGATTAGAATTAAGACAATTAAAGCTATAGCAGCCACAATGATGATATTAATGGCTATTGCTGCTCCTTTTTTTGAGTTTTTAGACTTGTTAAATAAAGATGGAAAAGAAAAAGAAGAAATTGGAGGCATACTATGCCCCTGCTTTTAGACAACATCTTTGTCCTTCAGTTGAACATGTAAATGTTGGATGTGGAGTTGCAAAGTCAACTGCGTCGCCTTCACCGCAAGAGTCTGCACATAAGGTATTTGAACCGAATGAGCCACATTCATTAGACTTTCGACTAAAGATGTCTACTCTCCCAATAAAGATTACTGATAGTACAACGAGTACTAGAAGAGCGATGGCAGCTACTATAATAACATTAATAGAAATGCCTTGTCCTTTTTTATCCATGGAATCACCTCAATATTCTAATACTTTGGTATTTAGGAGACTGGTATTTAAATGTTTTGTTAATGGTTTATACATATCAAATTATGGGGTTTGTGAGAATTAGTAAGAGTTTCCCCTATATCGTAGACAATTCTTTACTGTATTGATCTCCATAAAGTTCGTAGCGTGGTCAAATTTCGCTGGAGAAGCAACCACAATGATCACTACATCAGATCCTTTTAGTATTTTTTTCTTAACTAAAGGGGTAATTGCCGTATGTAAGAGTGTATCTGTGGATTTTGCCTTTTTGATTACAGCTGAATGTATCCCATAGGATAATTGTAGCTGTCTCATAATCATAGGATCGAAAGCAGGGGCGTAGATTCGTAATTTTCCCCTAAAAGATGAAATGTATTTAGCTGTTCTGCCTGATCTTGAGGGGACAATTAAAGCGTTAATTTTAGTATCTGCTGAGATTGCTAATGCTGCTTTACCTAATCTCGTTCTAAGATCTTCAGCTGATTGTTTCATAGCTGCATATTTGAAATTAGGTTTTGAAGCTTCCACTCTTTTTGCGATTCTTGACATCACTTCTACTGATTCAACAGGATATTGGCCTTTGGCTGTCTCTCCTGAAAGCATAATTGCATCTGTACCGTCTAAAATAGCGTTTGCAACGTCTGATACTTCTGCTCTCGTAGGTCGTGGATGGGTAATCATAGATTGAAGCATTTGAGTTGCAGTAATAACTGGTTTTGCCTTCATTATACATTTAGTGATAATCTTCTTTTGAACTAATGGAACGACTTCTGCATCAAGTTCTACTCCTAGATCTCCTCGAGCAACCATAATTCCATGTGCTGTATCGATAATTTCATCGATATTCTGTACACCTTGATTATTTTCTATCTTAGCGATTATTTTACATTTTGAATTATGTTTTTTCAGAATGGATTTTACTGCTAGAACATCTTCTTTTGATCGTACAAAAGATTGAGCTATAAAATCTAATTTATGTCTGATAGCAAAGTCGATAAACACCTTATCTTTTTTAGTTAAGGTTGGTAGATTTAAGACGACGTTGGGAACATTCATTGTTTTTTTGCTGCCCACAATACCTTCGTTTAGAACTTTACATGTTAATGCTGTTTTGCTCTTTTTTACGACCTTTAATGTTAGTTCACCGTCGTCTATTACTAATGTAGAATCTTTAGGGACTTCCTTTACAAATTTATTATAAGATACATAAATAGTAGATTCCGTTGTAGGTGCAGATCCAGATTTAACCTGAACTATTGCATTTTTCTTGAAAACAAGATCTCCTCCTGTGGATGATGTTCGAATTTCTGGACCTTTAATATCGACTAAGATTGCTATATCATCTGCAACTTTTCTTGTATTTTTTATGACTACAAGGGCATCTTTAGGTTCTTGGTGAGCAGTGTTTAATCTCACCACATTCATGCCTCCTTTATAGAGTTTCTTCATTAAGGGTAGACCACAATTTCTATCAGAGATTGTTGCTACAATTTTAGTTTGTTTTTCTCGCATTGCAGATATACACCCTGTTGAGTATTTAAATATATTGGAGGAGAATTAAGCGATTTCAAGTAAAATATGTTTTTTGTCTGGGACCGATACTTCAATTTCCTGTCCTTTTTTGAGATTTAACGAGGATACAACATGTTTATTCAAATATAATCCTAGCCGTTCTCCAGATAATTTAACGATTTTTTGTGTAATTTTCAAAGATTGTTCCTTTAGCTCATCTACAACCGAAGAACCTGATTTTTGATCGAATTTGAAAAAGTCACACTTAGGACATTGGAACGATTGGGCTTTTTTCTTAGAGTTAAAAAATGATACCCATACCTCTTTGAGATCTGCTGAACACTTTGGACAAGTAGTTTTGTTCATTTTCTTTTTGCATTGATTATGTAAGCAACTGCATTTTTAATAGCAAACACAATAAAATATTTATCTGTTTCGATTTGATAAATATCTCCATTTTTTCTTGGATTTTTTGTTTCTAACAATATCTTTGTTACCTCTTCAGGTGGAATGTCCTTAAGATGGTATTTCAGATAATGTTGTGTGGGTTGTACACTTGTAAAGTACGGCATTTTTTAGTCGTACTACATTATTGTAGTACGTTTATCTATTTAAACTTTACTCTTGTTTTAAGAGAGCTAGTGTTGCTGCTGAATCCTCCATAAAAGTCTCTCTTTGGATATCATAGATAATATGATGGATATCCATTTGAAAAGCTTGAAATTTGTCCTCTAAGGCCTCTACAAAATCCTCTAAATGTTTAATGTGTTTAAAGATCGCTTCCACCATAAAATCATGTTGGTGATTTATCTTATAGACCGAATTTATATTTTGATGCTTGCACAAATATTTTTTAGCTTCCTTTCTTAGCTCTTTTGGGATGGCCATCATCATTATTACTTTAGTTGAGAAACCAAAGTCGTTAAAGTCTAAGAGAGCGGTGTATTTTTTAACCGCTCGATCATACTTTATTTTGTCAAACACCGTAGAAATCGGGAGTTTTGTTGACTTTGCAATATTGGTTAATGATTTTCTCCCATCTTTTCGTAGTTGGGCATATATTTTCAAATCTTTTTCTCTGTACATCGTAAACACCTCGTTTTTTCGTTTTAATCTTCTGAAAAAATTGTAGATAATACGTTTTTCTCGGAAGATATTCGTATTATGTAGCTAGTTCTTAGAAATTATATATTTTTGTCTTATGCCTTATATATTGCCTTATAATTATATATTTTAGGAAGGCTTAAATAGGTATTTTGTTCTTATATTGTAATGGAACGGAAAGTTATCCAGTTAGCAGGAAGGACTTTAGTGGTTAGTTTACCTAGCCAGTGGGCAAGAAAGTATCATGTTAAGAAAGGGGATACCATTCAAGTGGAAGATCAAGATAATGCTTTAATCATTTCCAGTGAGAAGCGTGAAACTAATAAGAAAGTTACTATAGATGTGGGAGGGATGGTCTCAATAATCAAAAGATCTTTGGGTGCATTGTATAAAATTGGCTATGATGAATTTGAGGTGATATATTCTAGTAAAGAAGAATTTTCTGTGTGTCAGGAAGTTGTAAGAGAGGAATTTTTGGGATTTGAAATAGTTCATCATGGGAAGAATAGAATTGTTGTAAAGAATGTAACTTCTGTCAATTTTGAGGACTTTGATGTTATGTTTAAAAGAATTTTTTTTATTATCAAAGAAATGGGTCAATCTCTTGTTGAATCATGGCAGGAATCTGATTATGATTGGATTAAAAGTATTGTTCTGAGAGATAAAGACATCAACAAAATTGATGATTTTTGTAGAAGAGTGCTCAACCAAAGGGGACATCCGAAATATAAGTTAACTGCCCCTCTTTACTATATTGTAGAACAACTTGAACGTGTTGGAGATGTGTACAGAGATATGGCAAAAGAAATTAACATGGGTAAGATTAAAGCATCTAACGATCATTTAGAATTATTGAAACGTATAAATGCATATTTTAATGATTTTTTTGAATTCTACTATTCATTTAACTTAAAAAAAGCACATGATTTCGTCAATGAAGGAAAAGTGTTGAAAACTCTAATTTCAGCCAGTCAAAGCACGAATATTAAAAAATATGGTGGATTGTTAATCCTTTACTCTTCATTAGTTGAACACATATTTGATATGAATGGTGCGACGATGGCAATTAATCTTTAACTAAAGGTAATTTCGCTTAAGGCAGAATGTAATCGATGTAATGCTTTATTCTCCTCGGTAGAACATGATTTATTATCAAGTATATTATCTAAAGAGGATTTTGCTGTCACAAAATGATGATACTTATACTCAATTTCTAAGGTATTTTGATCCGGATTATCTTGCTGAGAGTGAGCGTCTCTTGAACGATATCCAATTAATTCGAGGTGACGTTGAATCCTAGCAAAGTCGTAATCTAATTTGAATTGTGTTGGATCAATATCTTGACTAGTTTCGGCGATATATATTTCTTGCATTTCTTGGATTTCATCTCTAGTAAGGTAAGCAAAACCGAATTCCAATAAGCTGACAAGATCAATTTGTACCGCTCTTTCATCCAGAGCCTCGAAGTCTATTGCCTGCATTGTCTGATCATGTTTTAGCACCCAATTTCTTACATTTCCATCAATATAGAATCCTTGTTTTGCTGCCCTGAGTCTCTCATCTATTACCCAAAAATTTTCTAAAATTGTTTTGTGAACTTCATCTGGAATCGTTCTTTCATCATATTTTTCCACTTGTCTGAAAAATAAATCTTCAATTCTGCCCGTATAATAATCATCTATTTTCTCTGTTTGATGTAACTTCAAATTAGAAGAACCAAATTCATGTAGGTTTGCCATTAACTTTACACATTCCTTTATTGCATGGTAAGCATCTACTCTTTTTTCTTCCCTAATATAATCCAGAAGGGATCCTCTCTCGGCCCTCTCCAGGAAGAGATAACTATAATCGTCACTAGCTAAAGAAAATCCTATTACTTGAGGGACATTTTCTGGAAATCTTGTACGCAGTTTTTGATTATTTTCATAATCTGTTGCGATGGCCAGATGATCCTTTGATCTTTTAATGACATACGTACTTTGGATAATTCCCTCTGATGAAAATTCAAGTGCCTCATGTCGAGAATCTACAAGAGGATCCCAATTTGTACTGCCGTCACTTTTTTTTAATAAGGATTTAAGAGCTTCTTCTTTTACTTGGAATGATCTTTCAGGGAGATTTTGATGGATAAGGGCTTCGGAGAAAAGAATTCTTGCAGCTTCATGTGTACAATCAGTAGAACTTTCCCCTAATTCCCCTAATTTCTCGAAAACCTTTTGAGAAAGTTTGAAATATCCCATACCTGCAAGGTCGTATCCTTGTAATACAATTTTTTGAATATCTGCTGCATCTACTACCTGCTTTCTCAGAATATTTAATGTAGAAGGTAGAGCACATCCTAGTTGCAATATATGTGAATTGAACACTGTTCCTTGAGTGTATTCAATTTCAGCAAATTTTCTTAGCCCATTTCGCAGGTGCATCATGGCCTGTTGTGTTTCTCCTCTTTCAAAGCATCTTCTTGCTTGCAGTCGATCATAGATAGGTCCTTTGTAGTTCATGGCTTCGATTTGTTTTGTTAAATTATCTTCTAGTTGATTCTCCTCACTACTCTTACTCATTTTATAGTCGATATATTCAGATTTAAGCATATTTTCTATTTTTGGAGACTTGTAGTGGGTAGCAAATTCACATAAGCTGTGAATTAATAATGGAATTGTGACAGACCCTAATAGGCCTGTTACCCCTGCCAGTTTGTAAAAATTTGCAAAAAAATCATTATTTTGAGTATACATATTTTTAATAAAGTAGGATGCAGGTACCATATAAGAAGCGATTGCGGGAAGGTAAGGATGGTTAGCCAATACGTCTGAAATATGATACTTGTTGTCCTCGTGAGGATTAGATGAAAATCTACCTGTGCATTTTTTTGTATTTCCTATATCCTTTACTAGAAGTAGATTAAGGCCTGCTAGGAAAGCCATTCCTCCTAAGAACATATGGAATGTGTAGTTGGAAACCTCCAAACCAAGACTTGTCTGTCTATCAATTTTTTTTTCTGTTGTATTATAAGTGAACAGATCCACACCGGAAGGTCGTAATTGACCGTAAATTGAGGAAAATAAAATCTCACTATTTTTCCATTTTCCCAAAAATGAAAAACCTGGGTCCAATTCAGAGGTAATGTGTTCTAAACCTTTTCTACCTACTTGACCAAGATATAGATGTTGTTGATTTAGGGAAGAATTAAAATTTGATTTTCTTAATTTCTTAACTTCCACTTGCAAACAATATTGCGTGTGGTCTGGGGAAAATGTTAGGTTAGTTATGTCTCCAAAAACAGAACCTACAAAAGTAGCTTCAGAGTTAGCCAAATCTATTTCCATGATGGATCCCCTACCCAGTCTTCCGTAATTATTGGTAATCAGCATAGCTTTCTCACCGAGTGGACCGATTAGGGCATAGATATTCTCATCAGTTTTTGTATACGCTAATTTGTCATACTTTTTCGTAATTCCATTAGTTTCTGCTACATAAAAATTAAATCTTTCATTATAGCATACTCTTGTGCCATCCTTTGACCAAGAAAAAATTCGTTTATAATCATGATCTGCTATTTCTATAGTGGTTCTTTCTCCTGATTGTAGGTCACATAACTCAGTAGTTTCTGTGTTGCCATTAGATGTTTGGAGAACCATGTGTAGAGCATCTGGTGAAATATGACTTGGAGTGAATGTGAGTTTCTTTCCATCATGGATTATTATCTCCTCTAGTGTCTTTACGTCTTGAATCCAAATTTTTTGATTTGCATCTGTTATTTTTTCAAAAATAATTTTATCCTGGCTTTCTGAAATGTAATGTCGAGTTTTGTGTTTATTTGTAAGGAATCGAGTTTGGCCATCTAAATTAGCGAGAGCCAAATCCTTATTTCTTCTCATATACAGAATTTCACCAGATTCTAGCCATTGATGAATTCTAAGAACATTTGGGTCAGGAAATGGTGTAAGTGTGTCTTTTTCAAAGTTGTAGATATCAAATTCTAATCCTTTTTTGGACAGATGTTGGAATGCTAGCTTTTTCCAATCGGGAGAGATATTTTCGATTTGTGGGGTAAGTAAAAACCGTTTTGCACTATAATTTTCTAGTATTTGAGAATGCCAATGCCAGTTAAGGGCACCCCATGCCATTCCTCCCATCATGAGTGCTTGAGGCAGATATTTCTTTAGAAATTTAGTAACTTTATTAACCAACATATAGTATGGAGTGCTCTATTTTTTATATAAGGATTTACGTTATTTACTATATAACATCTCTGCATACTTGTAGTGTTACTTTCATTATGCCTGCACGGGTTTGGACAGGGGAGAATTTAGATTCTATCTCTTGGCCGGCACATGCTTTGTCATAATCAGGATCAGAAGCCATCTGTATTATTCCTCTTCCTGGATCACATGCCTTATTTTTTATGATACAGGCTTCAAATCTGAAATTTCTGTTGGATTGTACCAATGTGGCGTCAAATATTTCTTGGATCTTTTCTTGGGCATAGTCACAGGAGTTGGTGAGTCCAGGGGGACAATTATTGATCTCAGGAGATTGTCCTAAAGGCGTTTGGACGCAATCCTTCAATAGGTCTTGAATTCGTATATCTCCGCATTGTGTGGTGAATAACAAAACTGAGTTCTTTAGGTTTGCAGCGAGAACGGTATCAGCATATGATTGTTTTATAGTAGATTGTGGTTTTAGCAATACGAATCGAACCACGAACAGCATTCCTAGAATCATCAGTATCACTACAATAGCCAATCCCATGATTTCAAACTGTCCTCTTTTTCTAGCCATATGATTTCACCAGTAATTGTGCAAACTTATATCTGTCTTCGATGGGATTATAGATAGTAACGGGGACGGTTATGGTTGATATAAATAATGAATCTAGTTTGGGATTTGAGTATAGTGGAAATAGATCTGACCCTGAGCTATCTATGTCTAATTGTTCTAGAGTAACCTCGGAAAAGCCAAACGTATCTAGATAGAATTCTTTTGTCGATGAACTGGTCATTGCTCTGATAAAAGCATTTACTTTTAATTCATCAAAACAATTATCTGTTTGGATATTTCGAAAAGTACATTGTAATTCGGGAAGAAATGCTGCCTTTTGAGCAAGAGCAATGGCTTTGAGGTCTGCATTTCTTTCTGCATCTCTTGATATGGAAGTTTTTTGTATTTTTGTATAAAAACTGAAACCAAAAACTAACAAGAAAAAGAAAATGATCAATACGGCGATCGTCTCTGTCATTTTAATTTGAGCCTTATTCATTAGTACATGCCCTCACAACTTGAGACTGTTTGAAGGGCTTCATTTTTTCTATTTAATCCTGCACCTCCATAGGCTGCATTGTTCAAATCTATGAAATCTTGTTTATCTCCCTCTTTGAGACCGTCAGAGAGTATATCTGTAACGGTCTGGTCCATATCATCTAAAATTTGGAGTGATTCATCATAGGGCGTTTGACAACTTAGAAATGAAGCTAATAATCCCTCTGTTCTTTCTTTGTAAACATCCGTTACAAACTGCATCTTATGGAGGATTCTTTCTGTCCCGCATCGATACATTTCAGGATTCTCTGCAAAAATAGCAGCATATAATAATGATTTTTCAAGAAACGGTAGCGTTGTAGGATCTGTACTCCAGGAGTTGCCCTCTTTTTGATAGAATGAAATTAATCTATCATTGGGAGATATTTTAATAGCTGTTACAAATGCGTCACCCATTGATTGAAGATTTTTTGGAATTTCCCTGCTCAGATCGAATCCATCAAATCCGATTATTTTTACTTTGTAATTATTCAAATCTTGTATATTAGGTAGATCATTTTTAGCAACTAACTCTTTGTTGAACACTAATTCTTCTGAATCGTCAATTTTCATCAATCTTGGAGGGAGTTCAGCAAAAATGTCTGAGACCAAATCTTCATTGTTAGCATCTTCCAAAATAATGTATCGCACTTCAGGAGAGGTAATTAAAACCATATTGGATACTCTGTACGGCATGCTCCAGTCATTCGTCCATGCTAGCATTCTAATGCCTTTTACCAAATCAGGGGCAAACATGACTTTATCACCATAGGGCACTTGGGTATCTGAAAGTGAATAGGTGCAAGAGCATGTTTCTGTGCATCTAAATCCTAGGTTGAGATTTGGAACATTTATGACTTGGATGGTTCCTCGTGAGACTTCAGCACCTGTTGAGATGGCATCGATATCATTCAATACTGTGGCTGCAATTTTGCTTCTTGAAAACTTGGTTTGAGTGTTAATTACATTAGCAAAAAAGACTAAAATAAGAGCGCCTGCTATTAAGACAAAAATCCAATTAAATTGCATAGAAATTTGAGCTTTTTTCATCCTAAGATGGCCACTCACTTATTCGTGTTCTGTCTCCTGCCCCTTCTAGTCTTAATTTTGCTTTGCCGTCTGATGTCGGTATGCAGAGGAATCCATCAGATCCTAGGTCAATATTACCTACATCTATGGTCACTTCAGCTCCTGGGATGAGAAATACATTATTCTGTGTTCCTGTGGTCCAAAAATTACAAATTAAGGCATTGTAGTCATCAGATGTGTCGTCGCAGATTGCTGTCTGCGCAGGAGTTAAACCTGCATGGTCTTGGACATCTAAGTCTATAAAACATATTTCTTTGAATTTTGAAGGGACGGTAATAACTTTTTGTTTCACATCTTGAGATGAAGCGGTAGACTTTATGGATGTCTTTAGGTCTGTTCGTAATTCAATTTCTGCTACTTGATCTGCTCGGTTAATGAAATCTCCAATTGCTCGGTATCCATAGAGGAGGACGAGAGAGAATATGATTGCTGCCATGACATAGATGAATATCTGTCCCATGATTTGTCCTTTTTTGTATTTTTTTACCATTTTTTTCGTGCTCTCGCTGCTGTTTGCTTTGAGATAATTTTATTCTTAACGAGTCTGTCTAAAGATTTTTTAGCATTTGCTTTTGAAATCTTTTTTGATTGGACCGCATGGTGGATAATATCAGTATGTGTTGTCTTTTTGGTATGAGGCGCCATACTTTCTAGGGATGATGATAATTTAGATGCTGATAGGGTAGACGATCTACCAATCTTTCTAAGTTCATCGATTACAGTAGGGTGATCTGATCCTATGTGCTTCTTTATCTTTGGAGATACCTTATCTGCAGATTCCCATCGTGTTAATCCATCTAATCTCGAAAAGACATCAGATAATTTATGTGTTTTTGGTGCCTTAATTGGAATCCAACCTTTACCGTCATCAGGAGTGGATGATTTTGGAGGGAGGCCAAAGAAATTGGAAGGTGCTTTAGACCTTTCTTTCATATATTGAGCCCTTCTTGCACGCATTTGTTGTGCTAACGTATCCAGCATCTGGGTGCCACGTGTAGGTGATTTTGGAGCGGGTTTGGCTATTGGAGCCATCTTCTTCATCGGTTTCTTTGGAGGGAGAGGTTTAGGTCCTGATCCTTTATTTTTATTGTAATAATAGTAAGCAGCATATCCTCCTCCGCCTAGTATTAACAGTATAAGGATTACCATTATAATGGTGAAGAATGAACTCGGATGGGAATCTGGATCAGTAGGGTCTGTTCCTTCATCGATTTCTACTTTGTCATCGTATCCATCATCATCTGTATCGGGTAATCTTGGATTGGTATCTTCTCTAAACTCATTGAGGTTGGTAAGACCATCTTCATCAAGGTCTTGAGAAGCGTCTGATGAATCTAGAGGGTCTAGATTGTGTCTTATCTCGAAATCATCATTCATACTGTCATTATCGTCATCAAGGTCACATGCATCTCCTTCTTTATCTCCATCTGTGTCTTGTTGGTCATTGTTAGCATCATCCGGACAGTTATCCACATTATTTAGGACGTCATCTCCATCTCTATCTAGGTCCTCTTCTGCTGAACACAGTCCTTGAATGCAGGAGAATCGTGTTTTACAATCATCTTCTGCGTTACATTTTAGGTTTACATCACATTTCAGTGCACATGATTTTCCACAATCGATGTCTGTCTCTGTTCCTGGGTCAAACTTTCTATTGAAACAGGTGCCTGTCTCTACACAGATTCCTGCTGAATTTGAACATTCAGTTGATTTACAGTCTGCATTTGCATGACAATCTTCTCCTAGATCACATTTATTACAGTTTCCACCACAATCTACATCTGTTTCTTGGCCATTTTCAATTCTGTCATCACATGATGAAGCCCTACAGATATTTGCAACACAAGAGTGGGATGAACAATCATCTGCATCATCACAGGTTCTTCCTGTTGAGCATAATCTGCACGATCCTCCGCAATCTGTGTCGGTCTCATCTCCGTCCCTAATATTATTATTGCATGAAACTGAGTTGGTTAGTAGGTTTATTGAAAATCCGTCTGTATCCTTTGGTTGAGAGGATAAGTCAGCTGTATTTTTTGCTCTCACGGAGAGTCTATAGTCTTTTGACTCATTAAGATCTACTCCTGTGACAAATCCTCTGAATTCTCCAAAGAAAGATCCATTTGAAGATTGTTCAGCTGATCTTGTTGTGTTTAGGACCACTACTGACCCAAATTTCTCTTTGACTACGATTTCGAATTCATTCACAGCTGATTCATCATCCTTTGCCTCGACATCTACAAATACTTTTTCGGTGAATGGGGATACTTCTGAGTTGGATGATGAGGCGTTTGGTATTTTATCAGATAGCCGAGTAATTCTTGGAGCTGTTGAATCTATAATAAAGGTTAATGATCTTGAAGTCTCCTCTCCTGAAAAAGCACAGGATATTGAGAATGTGTGTGCCCCTGAGTCTGTATCTGGTAGCGTTGCAGTATGATGCAATCCATCTCTCAACATTCCTGAGAATGGTAGGGATGCATTTGTGTAGAAACACTCAGCCCCTTTATTTGTGGTTACATTAAGTACAGGAGGGGGTGTTGTAATTACAGGAGGGGTGTTAATCCTTGTGATTTGGAGTGGAATCTCAAGATCGAAGTTTACCGGAACAGATGTATTCAACTTTGAGATGAGTTCTGCTTTGTTTCTACATCTAATATTGAATGTGTGTAGTTTTGTAGCTAAGTCCACGAATGGAGTTGCTACTTCATGATCATTCTTGAAGGAAGATTCTACTATTAAGAGATCTTCTAGACTTCCAGAGGTAATTTCGGTAGCGTTTATGGTGAAATCGTCTTCAAACTGTTGCAGGTTTATAGCATTTACACCATTAAAGATATGTCTCATCTCATCAAACTCTGCAAATTCTTCATCAAACTTACAAATTGTTTTGTCGTCTGTGGTGAGTGATAAGGTTGTTCTCTCAGGAGGTTCTACGACTGGATTTGGTGTAGCTTTCAAGTTGGAAATTCTTGGAGTAGAGAGATCAACGGTGAGTGGGAAAGAAGCCCCTTCAACTTTGTCTGTTTCTGCGTCAATACATTTGACAAATAGTGTGGCTGTTGTTTGGACGAAGAGATCTCTTATAGTATGTGTGGATCTTCCTGTTGTATTGAATTTTTTCATATTTGCCAATTGGACATTCTTAGTTGAGAATGAACACTCGGAGGATCTGGAAGTGACCATGGTTACGTTCAATTTGTTTACGGATGAGAAACCGTAAGATGGCTCTGTTAAGACGAATTGGAGATCTGAGAAGAATACTGCAAATCGGAATTCTTGTTCGTTAAATTTATTGCCAATAAGATCTGTTGCGTTTATTGAAAATGTATATGTGGACTCTTTAAGTTTTGCAAATGGACGATAATTAAATTCTTTATTGTCTAGAGATGCATTAAATAAGGTTACTTGGATAGGTTCATTTGTTGTTTCATCGATTAGGATTGGTTTTAATGAGGTAGGTTCAACAGGTTCGTTAAATTGAAGTCTCAATAATGGTCTAGAGTCTTCTACAACGGATAGATCTCCTCCTGTTATATCTAGTACGACATCTTGTAGCAATTCTGATAGTGGGGAGGCATCGATAGATCGTGCAGTAATTGTTGCAACTGGGCCAATAGAGTCTAAGATGATATTCCCTTCTGCTTTTCCTTCTTTTCCAAGGTCATTAATTGCTGTAATGTTTATGAGATTATCACCTTCAAATAAATTTAGGAAATCGAATGAAAATGAATAGATGTTTGGATTTCCGGATGTTTCTAGCTTGACACTTGTGGTTTGGTCATTAATTGATATGGTGTCTTGGAGTACTGCTTTTGTTGTAATTATTCCTTCAATAGTTATTGGAGATGCGTCAACCACTGCATTTGCAAAAGGAGTTGGGGAAGTTACAATGATTACTGGCGTGGTAGTGTCAATAGTAAATTTATTTGCTACTGGTGTTGATCTTCCTTGGGTATCTACACCATTCAGATGGATTGTGTAATTTCCATCAACTCTTAGTGGAGTGAATAATGTGAGTGTGATTAGTCCTCTTGCAGCATCTGAGGTTGTTGTTGAGGGAATTACTCCATTTGGTCCAGTGATATGGAGGGAAGAGGCGATGAAGTCAATTCCTACATCTGATGTCAGTATTCCTTGTGCCGTCCTAATTTCTCCTAGTATACTATTCTTTCTTGGATTGTTAATTTCAGCAAATGGCCCATCTGAAGAGAAGAAAATATCATGAGATGAGCTGTTTACATTTCCTGCTAGGTCTGTTGCTCTAATTTCTACTGCATTTGGTCCTCTACTGAGAGGGACATTTTCTATTGCATAGGAACCGTTTGATGTGGTTGCATTTGATTGAAATCCATTTACGAATATTTGTATGGATGTATTTTCCTCAGCAGATCCAGCCATTAAGATGGATGAGTTAATGACTGTTCTGTTACTTGGAATGTCTAATGTAGGTTGAGGAGTGATGTAATCTGCTTTGAATTCGATTGTGATGGTTCCTTTTTGCAGATTTTGCCCTTTGTCCTCACAACTTATTTCGAATTTGTAGTTTGTTCCATCTATTAAGAGACCTGAATCGGTATCAATTGTAGAAATTCTATGTCTGAATTCTCCTAGTTCTTGGGTTGAGGACATTACTTGTTGCTGTACGCCCCCTCCAATGAAATCTGCTTTACATTCTGTGTCGAGTGAGTAGGTGGTTACTTCTAATAGTTCAGCAAAGTCATTATCTGAATTATTTCTGAAGAACGTATTTGGTGCAATTTGTTGGATAACTACTGGGAAGTTTGGATTTATAGTAAGTTTAATATCCTTTATTTCTGATAACTTTCCAGCTTTGTCTTCACACTGGACACTCTTGCTGATTATTCCTACGCCTGATGTAAATGATTCTGTTAAGAGTTTTTGGCTGAAGTTTAAGTCATCAAACCCTAATGTTTTTTGGTTTAGAGTTAATGGTGAATCTCCAAATCTACATCTCACTCCACCAGAATTATCGGATGCTTTGATGTCTAAGGTGATTGTTGCGATGTCTTGTTGATCCACCTTAAAGACTAAGAAGTGATCTTCCTCTAAGAATATTCCATCCACCGGTCTTATGTCTGTGATAATTGGGATATCATCTGGAGCTGCTCTTTCAATGAACATATTGATGAGTTTTTGTTCTCCTACATTTCCTAATGCATCTTTACATTCAATAGTGATTGGGTTGGATCCTAAGTTTAGCTGGAAGTCTGGAGTGTGTGAAAACTCTGTTTGTGAAGTTGAGGACATTCTTTCTGTTGATGGCGTTTGTCCTGGGATGTAACTTAATGTGCACTCTGTGGCAGCTTCATCCGTTCTCAATGTGAAGGTTGGTCTTCTTTGGATGGATGCGTTTGTTAATTGGGATGTCATCTCTATTGTTGGTCCTTTGGTATCACTGATTACTATGACTGAGAAATTATTGAGATTTCCTGCATTATCTAGAATTTCTAACAGTAGATTGTTGGTTACTTCTTGTCCTCGTTGTTCGTTTATGTTTATATTTGAGAGTGTGAATGTTCTTATGATGTCGTTAATAGTTGCGTCTGTGCTTCCAAGAGTAATTTTCTGAATTGGGTTTTCTGAATAGGTTCCTGAAATATTCACTACCTTACTATTCGTTCTGAATTGGAGTAGTTCTTGAAGTGCAGGAGTTACTGAAGCAGAGGTTATATCAGCCCCTACTGTGTCTCGTGTGAATACTTGTGTTGAAACGTTTGTATTTCTTGCACCATCAAAGGCTGTAACAAGAATAGTATTTTGACCTTCTGTTAGGTTAATTGGGATTCTCAATCCATTATTTGATTCTATGCCATTTCCATCTGGAATCGGGACACTTACTGGATCTTTGCCACCTGTTACTAATAATCTGGCCATATGTTCATCTGAGAATGAAACGAGTAGTGTGACAAGTTCAGTGTTTGTGGTGTCGGTTGCAGTTTCATCAAGACCAATAATTTCTACTTTTGGATTGGTTGTGTCTACTATGAAGTTTAGGGTTCGGACGTCTGGAGATGAACCTGTTGTTCTTTCAACAATGAGGTCTAGGGCATTTGTTCCTTCTTGGACTTTATCGAGTAGAGTTGTCGTGTGGGAGAATATTCTATTGTTTGTTGTTGTGAAAATGATTGGATTTCTGTTTAACTCAGCTTTTGTGATGGTCACTTCTTCTGCATATTCAAATGTGATAGTAGGTAAGGCTGTTGGTATTTGTTCTAGATGGATCGGGGCTGATGATAGGAAAGTTGGAGTAGAGGTATCAACAAAGAACGTGTGATGAGTCGCATGCGTATTCCCTGGAAGGTCTTGGATCACTAATGTGATGGTGTGGAGAGTATTATCTGATAGTGGGGTGGTGAGTACTTGACTGACATCAATTGATTTTTGACCGTTGAGTAGTCGAGTTACCAGGAATGTATCGTCTATAATTAAAGTTACATTGGCAACACCGGATGAATCTGTTAAGGTGAATGAAATAGTAGGAGTCAGGCTATTTGTTAATAATTGAGGTGTTACTAATGATACTGATGGAGGTGTGGTGTCTAATGTGACGATGTTTGATACGGTGTTTGTATTGGTTGCAGTATCTGTTGCGGAGGCTTCTAGAGTGGTTTGACCTTCTTGAATAAATGAGATCGGAATTGTTGATTCTATGGTGCCCAAAAGGTCTTGAGCAGCTGTAGGGACATTGTCTATTAGGATGCTTCCTTTTGTATCTGTATCTGATTCAACAATTACATTTGAAATTCTTTGGGAGAGGATGGCTTGAGCTTGAGGTTGTTTAATTTCTATTGATGGGGAGTTTGTATTTCTGACAATAGGGATTGTTTCTGTTGTTACTTGGCCTGATTTGTCTGTTATACTTACTGTTAGTGTAAATGTTTGGTCTCCGCCTGATAATGGTGTTTGTAAAAGATAGGTATTATCAATAATTGGAAGCGTACCTTGAGAGCTGATTGCTCCTGAAGATGTTCTGAGTGCGAAGGTTACTGATTTTGGATTGTCTTCGACGAATGTTCCTAATACATCGATAGTGTTTGTATTGGTAGGACTTTGAATCTGTGTAGTTTGGAGTGATGGAGGGATAAGATCTGTTGTGAACGTTTTTGTTCTTGTTGCCTTTTTGATTGTCTCTTTTGTTGCTGAAATTTGGAGCGTGTATGTCGTGGCATGATCTAGGGCAATCTCTGGGTAGAATACAAAGGTGTCTCCTGTTGGGGGTATGATGGTGATAAGAGGGATTGGGCCTGTTCCTGAAGTTAATGTGGCTGATACTTGTTCCCCTTCTGGAATAGAAGCAGTAATGAATGGCTGTTTGGTGAATACATATGCAGATAGATCTTCTAATAAGTTGATTTCTGGTACGTCTGCTTGAGTAAAACTGAATGAATGGGTAGAAGATAATCCATGGATATCGGTAAGTAGTGTTTCTACGGAAATGGATCTTGGTGTTGTATCAATAAGTGCCTTTATGGTTTGTGCCCCTTTATCTGTTGTAAATTGAACAGGGAGTCCATTTACTTTTACAGAAGAAGCTCCTGGATTGAGATCAGATAGATCTTCAAAGCCAATTTCTATTTCTGATGTGGAGACGGTATCTCCTTCTTCAGGGGATGTAAGGATAACTCTTGGTGCTGATGAGTCCACTAATGTGGTGAATCTTTTAGTAACTTCTCCTGCGGAAACAGTGATTAAGTTGTTTTGATTGCTTTGCATTCCTTGCGCAGGTCCTGCATTTAGGGTGAATTCTCCTCTTACGTCTGAAGTGACAGAGTTTACTTGGTTATTGATTGTAATGGTGACTTCAGTTCTTGGAGATGTTGTTCCTGTAATTGTAATCGGGAGTGATGAAGCCGTTGGGACTGTGTTGACGGTTAATTCGATGTCCTCAGAGGGTTCAGGAAGTTCAAGGGTAAATTGTTCACTATGTCCAGCCTGATCTTGCATGGTAAGAGTTGGATTTAATGAAGTAGTTGTTGCCGTGAATCTTCCTTTATCAACTTGTGTATGTGATAAGAACTTGTCAACTGAGATAGATGCAGGGAATGCGTCAGAGGCAATTCCTCGTATTTCAGTATACTGAGATTTAGGAGTTATGGATGTTGTGTCGAATATGGGTGAAAGAGTATCTACTCCGAATATGAACGTTCTTCTCGTTGTTCCTAACGATGTGGTTGCTTCAATTGTAATTGTGTGGGAAACTTGATCAGCTAATGGGGGGAGTTGGATTGAAAATATTCTGTTATCTTCTGTTGTTATACTTGATGAAGGGATTTGGATGGTATCAAGTTCACTATTGATTGCATCTATTCTTTCATTGAATAATAGATCTAACTTTTGGGTTGAATCGTTGACTACTGTGAATGTCTCTAGAGGGATGCTGTTTAATGAGGTTGAGATCAGGGTTGGAGCGTCAGATTCTATTGTGAATGTCCTTGAAGTGGTGATTTCTTGACCTAGCGAATCTACCGCTGAGACTGATAAGGTATGCACACCGTCTGTTTCCGTAAGTAATGCTACTGTATTTGTTCGGATACCTGAAATTGTTGGTGTTTTTCCTGTTTGAGTTGATTGGAGTGATCCGTCTACTCTAATTTCTATGGATGATACATCAATATCTGAATCATCCTCTAGAATTATATGGATCGGGATGGAGCCTTGTGAAAATTGCTCATTTACGTTTGGAGTGATTGCGATTATTCTTGGAGGTGAAAGATCTATTGTAAATGACTTTGAGATTGATGGGAGAGATTCTAGATTGGCAAGGAAATCAACAGTTGTGACGAATAAGGTATAGTGTCCCTCAGGCATTCCTTCTAGTTCTTGGTTGAATTTACCATTGGATTGAGTGTTTGCTGTGGTGAGCAGTACTGGAGGGAGTCCTGGCTGAGCTATGTATATTCTGACTATGGATTGTGGTTCTGATTGTCCTGTAATTATTACGTCTTCTTCATCCACTTGTACGTTTATTGCTGTTGGAGTATCTGATTCTTTGTCAACTGTAATAGTTTGTGTAGATGTTGCTGTTGAGGGACCATTTTCTAAGATATCGAATGCATCTGCAGTTATTGTAATTTGTTGGTTATGTGTGTATGGCTCTAATGATAGGGTTGTTGAGAATGTTCCTGCATCTACTTTAGTGATTGCAGCTGGATTTTGGTTTACTAATATTCTTACGAACTCAGCGTCTGCAAAGCCTGTAACGGATAGTTGGGAGTTTGCTGTTGCAGGTAAGGTATTGAGGGTTGGAGTTGGAGGGGGTGTTGTATCTACATTTACAGAGACGGTAAAAGTTGCTTTATTTATTCCAGAACGACATTCTACGTCAATAGTGTCTATTCCTTCAGATAGTGGGGTGGAAAGTGGTAATTTATAGATATTAAAGAGTCTATTTCCTTCCAAAGATTGTTGGACGGTGGTGGAGGATTGTCTGTTTAATGCTGAAAGTGAAAACTGGCAAGATTCTACACCGTTGATAAAGGATTTTTTGTTTGTTTTTGCGAACAATGTTGGAAGTGTATCTGCAGTGGTGAACACATTGCTTTGTTTCAAGGTAATCTTGTTGTTTTGTGTGATAATACCTGCATCTGCAATTTCTATTGGAAAGTCTACATCAATTTGGTTTTGTAAGACAAACCCTTGACCGGATGAGGCCGTTTTTGATGTTTTATCTACACAATCTATGTATATGTGGAAGACTCCATTGAATCCAAAGTCATGGTCTATGGAATGCACCCTTGAGAATGTTTCTCCTGATGAAAACTCTAAGCTTGAGAATGGGATGGTTGGTGGGGAAGGCTCTTGTAATGTTGAAAATCTACAGATGGAATCTAGATTTGTTTGTATATTAATTGTGTTTGTAGTGGTGTCTGTTACGATTGTTCCTTTTCCAAGTGATGATGCTTCTATAATCAGTGGACGAGAGTCTATTAAAAGGTCATTTCTTGTTACTTTCTCTTGATCATAATCATTGGTACATTTTACAAAGTATTCTACTGTTTTTACCGTATTATCAAACGCATCTCCTAGATTGTAGATTACTTGATGTAATGTTTTTGCTGCATTTTGAGGACTGAATGAGCCAATTGAATTTCCTTCTCTGAATTGGTGGAGTGTACAGACGGAAGGTTGACTCGTTTGGATTTGGATGGTCGTTAATTGTGTGCTTGTTCCACCAAACTCTGGCTGGATGATTTCGATTTGAGGTCCTTCTTTGATGACAGTTATATTTTTATCGGTGATTCCTAGGTTTCCCGCTTGATCTTGTACTTCACATCGGAAGGTAATATTTGTATTTTTATTTCCTATTTGCGAAGCTAAGTTAATCGGTTGTGAGTTGATTTCCAAGAATCCTTGGCTGTTTACTGAAGATAATATTCTTTGATTTTGTGTGCAACCGGCATCTTGGTCTGTACAGGAGCAGGATAACTGGAAGATATCTTCATTTGTGAATTTATCTGCAATAAGTGGAGGTGCTTGGATTATTATTTGAGCACTTGGAGGGGTTAAATCAACGAATACTGATGTTGTTTGCGTGATTGAGTTTTTGGCTTGATCTATGGCTTTTACTTCAATCTGTCTTTCTCCTTCACTTGATGCAAGAATTCCTAGTGGAATTGATGCTACCAATGTTCCTGAACGTCTCTCTGGTGTTAATGTGAATGGTATAGGTGTAGTGTTCGTAATATCAATTCCAGTTACTTCTGCTGAAACGAGGTTGTCTTCTGAAATATTTACTTCTAAGATAATTGTATCTTGGGAGATTGCTGGAGAGGATGAGAGGTTAATTTTTGGAGGGGTTGCATCTATTACGAATGTGTGTTCAGGGAAAACTCCTTCTAATGATTGTGAGATGACTCCTCCTACATTTGAGATGATTTTAGCTGCTGTTATTGCAACTGTGTATGAACCATCCGGTAGAGTAGAAGGGGTGGAGGCTGTAAAGACATGTGGTGCTAATGATGAGGTGAATGGAAGGAGATCTAATGCAAGGTTAGTTCCTGTTAGAGTGACTGATGTTAGGTTGATAATTTCTCCTGTAGTGAATTCAATGAGTAATTCTGGATTAGGAGATCTGATAAATCCTTTTGGAGAGATCGTTGGTGTGGAAGGTACGTCTACATCTATAGTAAAAGACCAATCAAATTCATTAAAATTGTTTGCTTCATCGGTGGCGTTTACCTTGATATTGTATACCCCTTCTGGTAAACCTTCTTGGACGTTGATGTTGTGTATTAACAGAACTCCCGATTGAGTAGGTTGTTGGTTAGGAATAACTACTACGCCATCAATATCCATAAATGTAGAGACAATTGGAGACTTGTTTTGTACTTCTACTACTATGATTGAATTGTTCTCTGAGATAATGGATTTATCTCTTGGGATTTCATTAAAGAAAAATGGTGGATTTTGTTCTAGAACAATGATGTGTGGATCTGAAAATCTTCCTAGGTTTCCAAGTTCATCTTCAGAAGCTGCAAAGAAAGCATTTACTCCATCCTCTAAAGTTACGGTTGTGCCAAAGAAACCTGGAGGTTCTGCGGTATTCATTACAAAAATAGGAAGGCCTTGTAGAGTAGGATCATCTTCAAATGGAGGGGATATGGTGACTCGCTTAATAGCGTTTGATAATACTTGTACTCCGACAATCTCATAATTTTTTCCAGAGAATCTTCTTGGTTGTGTAAAGGTCATAAATCTATCTGGAGAGATTGATGAAGATGGTCTGTCAAACGTGTTGAAAGGATCTCGGATGGTGAAGATATCCGTTTTTAGGGAGAGTAATATTTCTTCTCCTCGTAGATTTTGGCCATCGTCGTCCATAAAGGGTTTAAAGTATGATGGGGGGGTCGTGGTTCGTAGAGGGATTACTTTTGCTGAGATAAATTCATCAATCGATGTTCCTAGAGCTTGCCTTAATTGGATACCTACATCTGGTTTTTGTTCAAAGTCAACTCCTGAGACAAAAAAGGAGGGGATATTTGTGAATTGGAGTTGGTCTGTTAATGTAAAGAATGTTGGTGGAATTTTTGGTCCAATTGTGTCAATTACTATTGCTCGACCATTTGCGATTACATTTGAATCTACATTATTTTGATCTTTGGAACTTATGGTAAACGTTGCAGTAGCTTTGTCTAAGTTGGTAAAGAATCCTGTGCCCGGAATAGTTAATGTGGCTGTGAATCTTTGTTTGTTGGAATCTGTTTGAGTCGTTTGTAGAGGAACTGTTCTCGTTATTCCTGTTACATCTAGGAAGGTAAGAGCGAATGCTTGTATACTGCTCATAGGTTCAGATGTATTTATTTTAACGGTGTATTGCTTGACACCTCCTCCTGGATGGATGAGGGTGACTGCGTCAATACCATCATGTACAGAGATATTAATTTCTGCAGGGATGGTATCTGAGATGGTAAAGAATGCTTCTTTAGTACTTGGATTTTGAAGGCCATCTTTTGCAGCGAATCTCGCTCGATAGTTGCCTACTTCAAGACAATCTGCTACTTGTGCTGAAAATACATTTCCTGTTATTTTTTTGAGAGGTATTTCTCTTGTAACTGCACATCCTGTTGTGGATAGAGCCGTATCGATGTTTTCGATACGAACTGTTGTAGATGTAGGGATGATGGTATTTGTAAACTTAGGATCTGAAATGGTTGCAACGAGTCGGATTGATTCTTTGTATTCACCACTTCCTGCAGTATCTATGTTAGCTTGAGATAACACTTCTATTCTTTCTTCATCTTGGTTAACGACTTGAGGATCTGCAATAATTGGACCTAATTGATCATTTGCTATTTGAAATGAAAGTGGAGGAGAAATACTATTTTTTCCGTTTATAGCAGAGAGGTCAGTTGCGGTTAATGAAAATGATTGTATACTGTTTGACTGTAGTATTACTGGTGCAAAAGTCCAGATGCCCCTTCCTGCTGTATCTACAAAAATTCCCTCTCGATTGTCTAGTTTAACCTTTACTCTTCCAGAGGGCTCAATCCAGGTTCCTGAGACTCGTATACTATTTTGGGTCGTTACAAAGGGATTTACTGTATCAATGTTATGAGGAACCCCATCGATTGAGAGATCTATAAGCTGAGGAATATTATTATCTACATTCACGAAAATACATTCAGGATTTTCATAATTATTGTTAGTTCCGTCTGATCCCGCAAAGCACATAAATCCTGATTCCTCTAACCGAGGGAGCTTTGTGACATCTCCTGGTGCAAAGTTCTGTTCTTGGTTATTGGCATCAATAAAACATCCTTGTGTTGCTGTTCCAAAACAGAATTTAACATCTGTTGTAAGGCAGCCTAGAGGACCTAAGTTGTTGAAATTTCCAGTATCGTCATCACATGCGAAAGAGAGGATTGTATTTCCCAGGTAGACGTCATCTACGTCTAGAGGGGTAAATCCACCTAAGACTTCAACTAATGGAGTAACTTCTGGAGGGGTTGTATCCACTGAGAAAATTGCTGTTGCTGTATCTACAACTGCTCCATTATCTCTACATATGGTATCTACTGTATGGAAACCGTCTGTTAAGGGGATAGTTGATCTGTATATATAGTCAGTTCCAGGTTCTGCATTCGGATTTATGATTTGTTGGAATGATGCCTCTTGTGAGGTTCCCAGTCTAAACTTACAATCATAGGGTGCTTTTCCGAATTGATCGTTTAACGTCGTTATTTGGATTACTGTGGGTGAAGTGGTTACGATTTGGTCAAATGGTGTGATCGTGTTAATCTGTTTGTTTTGATCAATTTCTACTGATCTGGAAAAACTTACAGGATTAAGTGCATTATCTGTACATGTTAAGGCAATTCTGTATACTCCGTCGGCGAGTTCTTCTAGGTCTTGATTGTCTAGGGAGAATGGAGTTCCTGGAGTGATCGTTACTCCATTGAGTGGAAATCCTGGAAGGTCTTCAATGGTGGATGTGATTTTTTCAACGTTGATGTTGCATACTACAAATTCGGAGGAGGTAATGGTTGATGCTATGTCTGATGTTGAGCTGTCTTCCAGGTTATTTGTGACTTCGATAGGGGATATTGTTATTATAGGGGAGATGGTATCTATTAATGCCTTTTTGGTCTTAATTGGTTCCACATTTCGGTATATGTCTTGAGCAAAGTAGGAAATAGTAAAGTCGCCTTCTTGACCTTCTGGAGGAGTTAGTATTGTAGAGAATTCAAATTTGTTATTTTCTTTTTGGACTATGATTCCTTGATTTGGATCAGGGGTGCAAGATTCTTCAGTGGTTGTGCACATAAATAGAGTTATTGATTCTACGTTGCCGTAGGATATATCTTCTATTTCAAATGCAAGTACATTTTCTGATCCCGCTGAGAAAAATGCTGGGTGTAGTAATTTGGTTACAGGAGCTACTGTGTCTCGTCTGCAGGGTAGAAGGCCCGTTCCTACACAATCTTGGATGCCATCATCATCTCCATCTTTTATACAAGCAGTTCCTGTCCATTCGCAGACACCGAGTTGGCATTTATCTTGAGATGGGATGAATGTTTTTGATGAGAGATCATCACCTGGCACTATAAATGGTGATGCTCCTTGGCAGGCTGTCTCTGTTTGGTAATCTTCACACAATGTTGGAGCAGATTCTGTAGCTGATGGTGATGCACATGCATTACATGCAGAAGCTTCTTCATTTGCAAAACAAGCACCTAGTTTTAAACAAGTATTATCTGTACATTGATCCAATCCTTGGCATTCGTCACAATCATCTGTACTTTTATCTGAAGCTGAGAAACAGATTCCTCTTCCTAGCTCTGAATTCAGACCAATATTTTCTTCCCACTGACAATTCGTTGGGCCACCTAATCCACAATTGTCTTTTTCACATGCCCCTTCACTTTTGTAGTCAAAACAAGTCATTGAGGGTGAACAAGATATACATCTATCTACCGTTGTTGGCAAAGGATTGAGTGAAAATGGTTGATTTGGTTGGGTATCATGTCCGTCTGCATCTTCTATATCATAATAACAGAAATTTCTGTCTAGTAATGTGCCATCCCCTCCATTACAGGAATTTTCTTTGTAATACATACCTAATATGTTTGGAAAGGCAACGTCGATATTTTTACATACAGTTGTGCCTATACATGCAGCTTCATCATTTTCTCCATTATCTATACATACTGCGCCAGGAGCTAAAGAAGTTTCACAATTATTTTCAGTTAATTTATTGTTTGTATCGCATGATCCTACTATAATTTTTTTATCGTTGGTGTCCCTTAAGCAGAAATCTCCTTTGTTACATTGTAGTTCGCATACTGCATCTCCTGCAAATGTGGATAAAGGTGATGAGGATATCGGTGAGCCGCCATTCAATGCTGTGTCAGCTAAGTTTGCTTCTAATGTGTAGCTAAACGTTTTGTCGAATTCTGAAGAGGTGTCTATATATGATGTTGTTGATGGGCCTAATTCTGCTAATCTATCTCCTTTACCACTCCCTTCTGATCGGAATAATACATATTTTGTAATAGGGCAGCCAAATGAATCCCAATTTACGGTGAGTTGAGGGGAACATTGAAGATGATCTATTGATGTTAGGGTTAGAGTTGGGAATTCTGTTTTACAGTTACCGTCAAGCGGTGTGAGTTCAATGTCCTTTTCTATGGTAATTCCTGGAGTGTTTGGGACTACTATTCCTGATTCTTTGAATTTTGCAAATCCTGGAGTTGATGCTTCTACTTCTAGGGTGTATGTTATACCTGTACTTACTGCTCTTCTATACTTGAAGATAGGATCTCCAGTTGTAATATCTAGTGTATTCGTTTCAGCAGGGAAGGATAAACCTAACGCTTTATTGACGAATCTTAATGTTGCTTGGATAGATTCTTGAGTATTTGCGTTTACTACTTTACCGGTGAAGGTTAATTCTGAGCAGGGTGAACCTTGGAGGAATGAATCAAACCCTGGAAGTTGGCAACAGAATAACTGGTCATCATTTGGTGAATCGGTATCTACTATTGTATTTCCACATGAACAAAATGATTCCGTGTATGTTGTTGAACGACCTGTTGTTACTGTTGAACTGTCGAAAGATGCTGTTGGTTGTCCTACTTGACATGCTGGCATAAAGCAAGCAGTTGAGCAACATACTTGACCGGTTGTTCCTGAGAAAAGATTGTTATTAATCGGTATTCCTCCTCCATCGAAACATTGTTGATTTCCATATGAGTCACAGGAGTTTCCTGCTGGACAGGAGCACTCATTATTTTCAGTCGTGTCAGAGGGGTTTAGGCAACAGAGATCTGATGTGTCTATAGATCCATCTCCGTCATTATCGATTCCATCACTACATTGGGAAAGTCCTTGGTTATCACATACTCTATCGTTATTTGCATCTTGATTTTCATCACATTGGAGACAAGCTTGCGCTTGAGGTCTACATACTGTTGAACCTTGGGATGGGTTTGGACAGAAATAACATCCTGCAAGGGATGAGGAACATGATTGCTCATCTGTTAATTCTGAGCAGAATTGTGTTTGTACAATATTATCGCAGATATTATCATTATCGCCATCTCTTTGGTTATCTTGACATGCTGTACATGTTTGCAAACATTGTTGAGAGGATTGACAGAATGAACATCCTGATGCTAGACAGGTATTTTCTCCTGAGATATCTTCACATCTTAGTTGTGTTGGTGCTCCTTCGCATACTCCATCTTGGTTTTGATCTTCACTTTGTGGACAGGTTGAACAATCAGGGAGGCAAGCGCCTGTTGATTTACAAAATGAACAGATGGAGGATGTACATGCTGCTTCATCTCCTGAAAAGTCTGCACAGGATTGAGTATCTGTGCCAATATCTGGACATTGAGGGAATTTCTTTGTAATGGATCCATCAGATTCTTCTGCGTAACAGAGATTGCCCCCTCTTGGAGTTCCTGTTGTAAATTTAGCGAATTCTGCACCTGAGTTGACCAGACAGAGTGATTCTATATTATTGATTGCACACTGACTTACTGCAGCTGGATCGAAACAGCATCCTAGATCACATGCAGGAAGTTCTTCACACGCATCCGTGGTAAAGAAATCTGCTAGACATTCTGCTTGATCTGCTGGATGTTGAGGGAGACCGTATTGAGGTGATGTTGCTGGACAACATTCTATTTGAGTAATTGCGGACTCTTCACATACAGCGTCGAGAAACTCAATATTTGCACAGCAGCCAAAGTCATTCTCTGCAGCTTGCGCTGGAGGGATTAATGTGAGGAGGAATGCTACGGTTAGAAGTAAGAGGAGTTTCTTCATTTTTTCTCCTCTTTCTTTAGTTTTTCTTCTATCGCTTCAGTTATGAATTGAATTAACGTTTTATTTTTGAGAAGGGCATTGAGTCTAGCTTTTTTATGTAGTTGGTCTTCTATTTCAATATTTACTCTCGTCATTTAGGCGTTTTCTTTCTTAAATTAGGCACTATGCTAAGTTAGTTAACTTAGTTTATCTCGTTAACTTAGTAGTTTGGAGTAATTTTGTGATTTTTCTTTATAAAGTTTTGGATTTTATGTAGAAGTAACGTCTGGTAGGGTGCATAATCCGTTTGTGCATGTTGCTGTGGAGTCTTTTAGGGTACATAGACCTAATGTATCTGCATCGTCGGTTGTGCATGATCCGGAGGAGCATATATTACATGCACTGCAGTCGTTTACTTGGTTGTCGTCTATTACGCAGACCCCATATTCCGAACATGATTGGCAGGATGAGCATGATCCTTTTGTTCCTGCTGGGAAAGGGGTGAAATCATTTGCTGTATTGCAGCAACCTCCATTTATAGGATCATTAGGGTCACATCGTACTTGGATTTTTACATCTTGGAAATCGTAGTTTCCATAGAAGTCTGTAGCTTTAATTCTCACATAATGATAACCTGTATCAAATGATGAGGTAATGTATGATGCGTCTTGTTGGTTATTTATGTATTCAGGTGATAATTCCCATTCATTTTCATGTGTGGTGTATCCTTGGCTATTTTGTGTTCCTCCTGAGGTGATGGTTCCTTCTTTAGCAGGAGAGAATTTAGTGTCTTTGTAGATGAAACCTGAAGGATTATTGCTGGTAAGAGATGTGTCTTGGTCGTTGCAGAGAGATCCTGATGCTGATGTGAGGTCACAGATAGGTGTTGGTGTTCTCCAACCTGAGTATGAATATGTTATTGTGTCATCATCTGGGTCTATGGCTCTCGGATAGATGTCAATTTTATCTCCTACCATGATTACTATATTATAGTTGTCTGGTATTAATGATGTGAGTGTTTTTGAATATGCACTTTCTGGAGTAACTCCGTATTTGTCTAGTAGATGGTAATAATATCCTTGGAATTTGCTGTAGGGATATATTTGGATGTCATTTGTGACTGATTCGTCTATGTGGTCTAACGCAGGAGGTCTATTTTCAATGGCTAATTTGAATTGGAATGGTTTATCGTCGACAAGTGATAGATTGTCTTTGATAGTTAAGATTGTAGATCCTTGGCCTTTTTTAGTTTTGCAGAAGAATGAACATGCATCTCTTTCTAGATGGACAGACATGTTCGGATAGAGACAGGGGATGTTATATTTCGTTCTTGCGATAGACTCTATTGTAGGTCCTGACTGAAACTGTGCGCAGAGGTCTATAGATTCTATGTGCTCTTGGTTGTTTGTTGAGAAAAATATATCTTGGATGTCCCTTTTTGCTAATTGGAATGCTAATTCATGTATGAGTTTATACCGGATTTGTTTTAATGTTGCAAACTCAAAAACTTCTGTTGTTGTTTTTCCAGAGGGGAATGTAAATGCAATTGGATAGTCGACAAGTACCATTGAATAATTGTCTGCAAACAGCACATCAACTTTTCCTTCTGGTGAAAAAGTAAGTGAAATGTTGGTAAGGTCTCGGTAGAATTGAGAGTCTACACAGAGTTCTAATTGTTGTTTAATATATGATTGGAGGAAATCTTGAGATGTTTTCGTGTGGGCGTAGAGAGTATCTTCACAGGAGTAATTTGCACCCAGCATGGTCCGATTGTTTACACCACCATAATTGCATAATGCATTGATGTTTGTAGGTGGGGCTGATGCCAGATCTGCATGACCAAATGGATCTAAGCGTTCAGTTGGGGCAGATGTGAGGGAGCCTTTATAGGGATAGTTTGGTGGTGGTGGATGGGCTGTTCTTCCTGTAAATGATGGTGATTTTATGGCATAATGTAAGGTGTGGAGTTCTGTATTTGTATCATGGATGATACCATTGATGCCTGGTTGGAACTGGATTCTTTCGGGGATGGGTTGGCCATTTTCGTCTATGATTACTTTATCAAACGCACCATGTGATTCGTATTTTGGGATGAAGTCTGATCTTGTTAGTGTGCCTCCTTGCTGGCCAATACGGTAGAAGGCATCATTAGCTGCTTGTTCTATGCAGGAGGTGATGAATGCTTTAATTTCGATGGTATTGAGTACTTGATCGTTTAACGTGACTCTTTGGGTAGATGTGGATTGAGTTGTAGCTGAAGAAGCTAGGAATAATACGACACCTGATAAGAGTATGAGGGTTAGAGCAATAACTAAGAATAGGGTGAGTTGACCTTTTTTTGCATACTGTGTTGAGGTATCTATATATGTGGGTGTTAATGTATTAACATTCTCTTTTCTTTTTATCATTTTGGTTATTTAATTAACACGATATTTCTTTTTTTGCTGGTTATTTTCCAGTATTTTAGGAATGTGTCCATTTCTTTTTGATGATGAGTGTGTAATAGAAAGCAGGAATCTGCGAGAAACTCTCCCTTTAGTTTGTGGATGAGTCCTGTTGAGTTTGGTCTACCTCGTAAGGCGTAGACAAACCGTACTTTTTGAGAAGGGGATAGGTCTGCTATACGATAGGTGTAGATAATATGTGTAGGTTTTGTGGGCATGTTAACGTATTAACAGAATGAGAGTTTAAAAGTGTTATTATTCTATTTGTGGAATTTTATTAAGAAGTACTGAGAGGAGCGGAACAGAAAGTCCCTACACAGATTTTTAGGTCTCCACTTGTTGTTGAGAGATCTGAGATGGACTGAGTAGCGTAAATATCTTGTAGGTTTAATGCAGTATTTGATACTGCTGGGCAGTTTGTATCTGGTCCTTGACAGAGTCTAGCATCTCCTGGGAAGTTTTTGTTATATGTGACTACATGACCTGATCCTGTTGCTTTTACTTCAATTAATGTTAATTTAGGTTGTGCACGTACAGAACAGCAGATTGATTTAGTACCTGCTGAGTTACTTGCAATATGTGAATTCGTTGATTCGTATGTTTTTGCTAGTGCAATTTCGTCTGATCCGCAGGAGTCTTTAATTGAGCAGGTGTCTAATGTTTGTGGACATTGTGTAGAGAGTGAACAACAGACTGGTTCTGTGTATGCTGTATCTGAGGCGTCTGCTATATGTGTATTTGTAGCTCCGAATTTATTAATTACTTGGGCAGCTCGTGGATCAGAACAATCTGAGGAACAATCCAAAGCACAAGCTGATGGGCTTACGGTTACACATAGATTCGTTGTCCCTTGATCGCAAGTTGTTGCGTGTGAATTATCTAGAGCGTATAAACCTGTTAAACATGATTGTCCTGAACAAGTTGTAGCTGTAGAAGTAGTGGTGGTAGGTGTAGTTGGTTGTACATTTAGTTCTGTGATTAAGACAACTGGGATAGCAGGACGTTTTGAATTTTTGTAAAGATAGGCAAAAATTCCTACTTCTAGAGGGCCTTCCGTAGCGTTTTGAGGTACTGTAAAATCTCCTTCGATAAAGAATCTTCTGTCATCGGCTGGAGTAGTTGGTACATTTACAATCGGATTAATGTATGAGAATTTAAATCCGTCTCCTGTAGTTACTAAAATATCATTTTTCACTAATGATGCTGGTGCAGTGTCAAATTGATCATTATTTAAGATATAGGGAAATTGGACTGCCCAGAGAAACATCATTTTAGTATTAACTGTTTGTGATGAAATTGATAATGGGGATAGTCCCAAATCTGATCTATCTATAGTTGATGTAGGTAGCTGAATTTCTGGAGGGAATGTTGGTGCTGGTGCTCCTGCTGGGATGTCTGCAGGATTAAGAGCATCTACAGCTAATTCTAAACGTACTGTTTGGCCTGGAGTTACATCTACTGCAGAAGATCTCATAACATTTCTAATTTGGATGTGATTTGAGAAAGGTACTGAGGTAATTCCTCCACCTTGTGCTGCTGCATTAAAGACAGAGGATGTTGCTCTTCCTACTTTGTCTACTTGGCAAGCCGATACTAAGAGGAGTATAGCTATGGTAAGAATTATTAGTTTTCTCATCCTTATTGATTTTTAGGAAAATTGTTATAAAAATGTTTCTATTCGTATTCTTTTTATGGAATGAGGGGTAAGAATAAACAATTGTCTTGTCCATTTGGATTTGCTAGACAAAATCCACAAGCTTGGTCTTGGAAAACTCCTCCTACGCAGACTTGTAAGGTATTGAAATCTTTGCATTTACTTTCAAACTCTGTGCACCCGTCTGATTGTTGATTACCTTCCACTCTGCAACACATTTTGATAGGGAAATCATCAACACTGTCACAATCAGTTGCTAGTCCTTCCGTTGCGTGATTTGTTGAGTAGAGGCATGTATCAAAACCAGATGAGGGGCAGTTATTGGATATTGGCAAACTGTTAGTTGGATCTCCAATTGAAGTTCCTGTACCACTTTGGTCAGATCTGATAGGGGTGCAGGTTATTTTCTCATCACCTGCATTAAGATAGAGTTCAACGTCATTTGAAACGGCATCAGGAGTTACAATTAATTTTGCGTTCTGGGAACTTGTTAAAGAAGCATAGTGATCTGAATCAGCTTGTTCATTCATTGTGGTGAACAATGTGGCACCAGAAGATAATCTGCAGCAAATTCTTGGACCATTATTAGAGTCTGGGACTGATGAAAGTGCGTTTGTTTTCTTTGATAGTTTTAGGACAGTTGTAGATAGAGGATCTTGGCAGCTTGAAGGTTGATATTCACATTTTAATGTTGCTGG
>CAYLOA010000013.1:31837-33744 GCA_964385185.1 uncultured Methanosarcinales archaeon
GATTCTGTTGCTAAACATTGCCTTGTAGCTGTTGATTGTGTTGAAGGATTGCCGTTATCAAAATCAGGATCTACTGCTGTATCTGTTAGGTCTTTGTCTAAACCGCATTTTAAAGGGACATTGTTATTACATCCATCTGGGAAACATTGGGTAATTGGGATTTCTTTAATTCGTGTTTTTACGGTTAGTTCATTCCACACTTCTTGTTTAAAGAGGTGTCTTCTTGTAGGAGATTGATCTGCTGCAGTTACTTCGACAATAGTTCCTTGTCTTTTACAGTTAAAATCTTCAGAGGTAAATCCGATTAAATCGTCTACTAATCTGCAGACGTCTCCTGCGAAATTATCATAGAAAATGCCAAGATAGTTTGTGGAAATTGCTACTCCTGAACTCCAGTCGAATAGGTTTAATTCCATTGCACCGAAGATTGACTTTTCTCCTTTTTTGGAGAAGAATATTTTTTGGAAGTTTTCAATGTCAGCTACTTGAGTAGAAAATGTCTCGAGTAATGCAGGAGTATCTGGGCGGGTGAATGCTTGTGTGAGTAGATCTACCCAGCAGAGAGAATTGTAGGTGTTGAAGATGTCTAGGAATGAAAAACTTCCGGTGACTGGACATGCACTAATTGATGCAATCTTTTGGTCTATTGCTTCTGGTGAAAATAATAACGTGTTGAGAGTCGGGTTGTGATATGCAAATCCTTTTTTGTAGATTGACTTGGGAGTATTACACAATTCGTAGCCATCTATGTTATCTTCAGTATCTGTACAGTGTGATCCATCTTTACGAAAAACCTCTAAGATATTATTCTTAGGCATAGTTACAGGACAATTTAATGAAACTCCAAAGATAACGTTGTTGCCATTGTTTAGGACACATACATTGTTTATTACATTCGTTTCATTTCCATTGCACAATGTGGGATCGGAAATAGTTGAAATAAAATTAGTATCTACTGTACCTACTTCGAACTTTTGTTCTGGATTTGAGAGGAAATCATAGGTAATGTAGTTCAACACTTGTTCTGGTTCGTCGCAGTATAATGAAAAATCAGAAGATGCCGCTTTTAGCAATGTTTCTGAAATAGCCTGAGTTCTTGATTGCCAATCTCCTTCTTGGCAGATAAAATCGTTTAAGAAATATCCTTCATCCACACATCCTTCAAATGCTGGTTGAGGGAATGATCCTGCTTGTGCTGATTTTTTTGCAAAACATTGATCTTGTCGGCAGTTAAGAGATCTTGCATCACGTTTAGGGGTGTACTTGAAAATATCTTCATTTTGTTTTTTCCATAATCCTCGAAAACAAAAGAATTCTTCTGCACTTGGTGCAATAGAACCATGTGGTTGACAAGAGTTTCCTGTCCAGCATTGATCTATAACACAACATTCACTATTTGAGGTAAAAGATTTTTCTTCTGGGAATCTGATAGTTCGTAAAAACATTTCTTCTTCTGTTTTAGCATCATTTTTCCAGGTCTCTTCAAATGAGCAATACAATGTTTTAGATGCTCCATTAACGGTGTCTGTAAATGTTTGACAATATTCGTTGTCTGTGATGAGTGTGGAGCCAAATCTATCTTTTTTGTCAAGTAACTCTTGATTTCCATCGATAAAATTTTGAGCTGCTATATTGCATCCTTGGAAAGTACCGTTAAATACTAAGACATCTGTATTGTCTGTGGTGTCTAAGAATGTAAAATGTGGAACGCCATTACTTTCAAAACATGCAGCTTTTCTTTGAGTGATTGTTGCTTGTTCTGGATTTTGTACCGTTCCCTTATCTGAAAGATCATTAAATGATTCGTCCACATTGTCTCCACAACAGGTTGAACCTGTCCAAGTAAATTCTAGGTCTCGTGCAGTTAGTCTTAAGTCTGTTATGTCTTGAGCTTCTGTGCATGCTTC
>CAYLOA010000014.1:0-31724 GCA_964385185.1 uncultured Methanosarcinales archaeon
CAATCTAAAATCATGAGAATAACTCGCTGGCCCATACACAGTTTGAGATTCTATAGGATGTCCTTTTCCTTCCATCTCACTACTAAAAAACCGTTTACTCCTCCAATAAAAAGACCCAAGGGTATATTCTGGTTTAACCCCTACAAAATTCCTCCCATCTCCACAATCACCCATTGAAGAACAGTAAGATGCGCTACTTGCCACCCACTCCTGCGGAGCTCGAATAGTACGAATTGTTTGAAATATAGGTTGTCTAAATATAGTTACTTCATTTGCCATCTCGCACACCTGTTCTCCTTGTCCAAGCCAAAACTTAAACCCTGGTGGAACTTGTGGTGTACATAAACTATTAGGAACTTTCCTCCTTTCAAAAGGGATACCATTCAGGTTCTGTAATGCTAAATCTGCATTCCAATAACAATCTCGTACATCATCATCTTGGCATGATCGTCTATCAACTTGATAAGCACAATCTTCCCACCTATTAGGCCTACAAACTGCCTCTCCATTAACTGGTTCCGTACAAAGCCCTTCCCTATAATCTCTACACTCTTCAACATAAATTTTACCATTATGACAACTCATCTGACTATGACGACTTCCCACTCGATCATAACCCAATCCTGTAATCCCATCATAAACACACCAAGTCTCTCCATCTCCTTTTCCAAAATTTGTACAATCGTCACACACTCCTCCCAAACACTCATCATCCTCTGAATCATCTTCAGCGCAAGACTGAGGATTAGAAGTACTATCTCCTCCTTTACTCACACATAACAAAGGATCAACATTGGCATAACAATTATGTTCATCATTCATATCACAATAAGGAAACAGAAGAGGCTCTTTTTTAGAATCAAGTTTACTTACTGTATCTTCCCCTTGCAAAGCAAAATTAAACTCATATTCTTTCCCTTGACCCTCAACGAGCATTATCAATCTATACAAAGTATCAGGATAAGGCCTCATCTTTTTAATTCGAATAGTAGAACCATGGGAATCCATCCACTCATCTTTATTAAATTGTCCCTCTGTAATCTCACTATTTACAATCTCGATTGCTAAATCATACATCCGTCCTAAAGGAACAGCAACATCTGTAGTATAGAATGGAATATTTATTACACTACTTCCCTTTTGAATAAGAGTAGGATATGAAATTTTAACATTAATAGAATCATCTACAATCCCCGAATCAATAGCAAGCTCACCGGTTTCTACTTCAAATCCTGCATCAGTAAAAATATCATAATTAAAACATCTACTAATTGATTGATCTCGGATTTTAGCATTTAACTCCTTAATCATATCACCTTTTGTGATAAGTTCACTTACACATCCCTTTCCTGCCTTATGTTTACATAAGTATCGATAAGTCACATCATTAAAACGAATCCCAGTATTACTGAATGGAGTTGAAGAAGAATAAGTAATCTTAGAAAAACTACCCCCCAAAAAAGTAAGACTGGTAGCCAAATCTTTAGCAATCCCTCCAACACATTGTTCTACATTAGCCTTAAAAGAAGCAGGGTCAGAAGTTAATTCTTGATTTTGTAAAAGACCTTCCCCTTCAAATGCGGCTTTTTTCTCTCGTGCAACAATCTGCAACGTAACGGCAACACTAATAGTAATAACCAATGCCAACACTAAAAATAGTGAAATCTGGCCCCTCTTCTTTCCCATACCCTATAATTACCAATTTCCCCATATAAATCTTCCGAATACACCTTGTATAGCTCAAACTTGCTCGCTATCGAACTTAAGCAAGTTTGAGGAATAGAAAATCTCCAGGTAAGATTTTCTATAAACATTTATATACATTCTCTGTCCAAACACTCCTATGGACAAGAAAGATTTAGCGTTACTTCTAGTGATGGCAAGTTTCATATATGTTACTTTATTTCTTTCAGGCTGCGAAGAAGGATGTTCTGAACAACCAGACTTTCCTGATTTTCCACAACCTGCTCCAAACTGTTTTCTTGAAGGAGATTGTCCCTGCCCGCTTAATCCATTTTGTCCCGATCCAAATGGAGAACCAGTAATTACGGATCCACCATGTGTAGGAGATTTAGGAAGTCCAGGGTGTCCTCCAAGACCTCCAGAACCAGAAATTACTCCCCCAGATGCACCAAATAATATAACAACCGCAGAATCATTTATCTAAGGTTGATTTTAATACTTATTTAATGTGCCTTATCATTATTTATACAAAGCTACTAGAAAAGTACATAATATTAATGGCCAAATAGTCAGAGATCCCTCTCCTGCTGAACTTAACCTATTAACAACAACAGCCCCTGCATGTACCTATGATTTAGGAGACAGTTTTTATGACTCACGCCAAGGGAAAATTTTCAACTATGATGGATCAGTTATTGACAATGTACAAGAATCAAATATAGATGAAATACGTCAAAGATTACCTGATGAAAAAATAGATCTCGGATTTGGATTCTTTGATCCAGACTCTAAAACCATTTTTAATTACGGTGGCACAACAATTAAACAGGCAAGCGCTACTGAAATCCCAATTATCTTGCAGCAACCTCCAGAAAATACATTTCCCTTCCCTCCAAATTATTATGATCCAAAAACAGGTTTTATCCATAATTTATTTGGAAAAAGATTAAATAAACCAACTGCAGACCAAATCCTAAGAATAATAAGTCAACCTCCTGCAGGTCCTCCTACCTCCCAACCCACAAACATTGCTCCAGAAATAAAAGAGTTAAAAGATCTACCAGTAAGAGAAGATCAAATCATACAAGATATTAATATTGATGATATTGTATCTGATAAAGAAGATCCTCAAGGAGACCTGTCCTTAAGAGTATTCTCAGGTGATGCTGAGAAATTAAGTGCAACTGTAATTCAGAATCTAATAACAAGATTAATCCTAATTCCAAATGCTATAGGAACGGTACCAGTCACATTTACCATTGAAGATACAGATGGGCTGGAATCTTCTAAAACTATTAATGTAATAATTGCTCCAGAAAATGACGCACCAACAATATTAAGTCTCCCTCCAAGAATAGCATCATCAAGATTGGAATATATCTATGAAATCCAAGGGTTTGATGTAGATGGAGATCTTATTGCATTTGAATTATTTGATAGTCCAGAAAATGTGATCCTCACCCCCTCAGGAATAGACACAGCAAGAGTATCATTTCAACCAGAAAAAAGAGGAACTACAGAACTCATAACCGTTTTAGTGAAAGATCAATTTGGTGGACAAGGACATCAATCTTGGCAAGTAGAAGTAAGATAACAAAAACTATATTCTACTAATTGTTCCTGGTCTTGGTTCAAAAACACTTCCAGTTCTCTTCAATTTCTCAATAGCTTCATCAACTTCAGCTTCACTTAATCCTTTTTCAGTAGCTGCACGAACAATCTCTTCCATAGGAATATTTTTCCCCATCCTACCTTCCAATTCACTAATAATTTCCCGAACACCTACCACTTTCCCTCGTTGAGAAGCAGGCATATCGGTAGCAATTCTATCAATATCAATCGTTCCTGTCTCCTCATCAAATGCAATATTTCGAAGACTAAAGTTCAACAAATTAATAGCCCTCTTGGCATCCTTTTTGGTAACTTTATCTCCTAACCGTGCCTTAGCAACAGCTTCAGAGATACGCACCAATCCTTCTAATTGCCGTGCACTAATAGGAATACTCTTAATTCCTGACTCAGTATTTCCACTAGCCCTCATTTTAAGATAATAATCTTTAATTTCAGAAACAGCCCCTTCTGTCAACTGTGGAGTAAAATTCTTTTTAGCATAAGCGAAATATTTTCTTAATAAAGGTGTAGGAATTTCACTCTCTTCAATATCTGGATTTTGATGTAAATTCAAAATAAAACTGGCCATTTTTCCATCCTTTTTGGCATCGGGTAAATCCTTAATAGGAAATATGAGATCGAACCGATTTATAAGAGTAGGCGGCAAGTTAATTTGCTCTGCTACCGTTTGATAGGGATCAAATCGACCAAATTTAGGATTTGCTGCAGCAAGTACTGTAGTTTCACAACGAAGAGTAGCTTGAATATTAGCCTTGGCAATACTAATAGTCTGTTGTTCAAGACCTTCGTGTAATGAACTTCTATCTTCTTTTCCCATCTTGTCTAACTCATCTATCATCAACTGTCCACGATTAGCCAATACTAATGCACCTGCTTCTAAACTCCATCCTTGCAAAAATTCATCTTTAACAACACTCGCCGTTAATCCTGCTCCACTCACTCCCTTTCCACTCACATATCGAGCTTTAGGGGCAACAATATTTAATCGCTTAAGCATCTGACTCTTTCCTGATCCGGGATCGCCTACAAGTAAAACGTGCATATCTCCTCTTGTGGTGCTCCCTGCACCATCATCACGAACCTTTCGCACCCCACCCATGAGCTGATACACCAAAGCTTCCTTAATCTCACTATGTCCATATACACTAGGAGCAATACTGTTCACTAATTTTTGATACACCTTAGGATTATTTGCTATCTGTTTAATCTCATCTAATTCTTCTTCACTAATAGCCAAATCTCCAAAATTCTCTTCAATGGTATCTACAAAATTAGCTTCAATAAGAAGATCAAACCGTGTACTTTGACCTCCAGACTTCAATATAATAGGAACTTCCTTAATAACACCATTCAACACAATTTTAGTTCCAGGATTTGTTTTCTTTTCAGAAAGGGGGCTCACCATATCATTAGTAAGAAATATATTCATTCTCTTAGGTTGTTCTCCTCCATCAAGTTCTTCTGAAGCTTCCTCCAATACCAATCCTTGTGCATCCACCATCTCTTTACTTAATAATCTAAATTTCCCTTTTCTCCCACAACCACATTTAGTAGGCTCTTTTAACTTACTATCAAGTTGCAAAACAGGAATAATATTTCCACAACTAGGACACTCAAAACGACTAGCTGTCACTTGTGGTCGAACATCACTTTTCTGTCTTACAACACCAATTGTAGAATAAAATTTTCCCAAATGTGAACTTCGAATATCTCTCAACATTAATTTTTGAGATTCTGGCAAATTACAAAAACGTAATTTAAAACCTTTAACATCTCCCTCCACATCAAATTCTTCAATAGCCAACTCACCGACTTTAAACATATCCTCTGGTTTATCCAAAAGCATATCTGCCAAAACAGGATCATGAGCTACAAATTTACCAAAATCTACTACAAGAAATTTTTCTCCTTTACGAATTTGTTCTAAGAGCTCTGCGTGATAATGCTTCTGTAAAAACGTCGCTACCCTCTTAATTTGTTGACTTGCTTCCATTCTACTCAAATCCCTTGCAATTACTTAGAGAACTCTAAAGATTAATAAATGCTTCCCGCACTTGTCGTGTGGTCTGCAAATTATCCGGCAAACTATCTAATATTGCCGAAATCTTTTCGTTACCCCCCTGTTAATTGCAACATTAACGAAAAAAACAAAATAAAAAAAGAACCATAAGGCCCGTAAATAGTGTTTCCTTCTAAAAACTATTTACCTTTAACCTTTTTTAAGTTTACGATTAATTTGTCCAAAGCTTCGTATACTTCTTTCTCTGACTTAGTTCCAGTACATACAACCTTACCGTTACTAAACAACAAGAAAGTAGCATTTGCTTGCTGAAGTTTATACACCAAACCAGGAAATTGTTCTGGTTCATACTCTGTATTGTCTAACTTCATAGCTAAAGTATTCAAATTAAGATCCATACCCACTGTTCCAGATGCAACAATGTTCTGAATATTAATTTTCGGTTCAACAGTAATCTTAACATTAATTTTCTGCAATGATTTGATAATTTTTTGTAAACTCTCGCTTACATCTTTCAAAGTTCTCGCACCAGTGCTAACAACTTTTCCAGAACTAAAAATCAATGCACTCGTTTTTGGCTCTTTAATTCTAATAACAAGGCCAGGAAACTGTTCAGGATTGTACTCAGTATTCGATAACGTTGCCGCCATCTTTTCTAATGGAATATCATGTTCCAAACTGGTACTTACAACAATATTAACAATCTTTATTTCTTTTTTACCTTCTTTCTCGTCTTTTTTCTTTGCTTTTGCCATAGTGCTACCCCCAAATTATAGCTTTAAAAACCCCTTTATTTGGTTTATAAATACGAATTCATTTATAAAGGCTTCCCTTTTTAAAGGGTATTAAGAACGAATTCTATGATATGCTTCTTTACCGACGATATAGTCGGTACTCAATACACCCTAAAAACTTTCCTTAACACAATAGAAAACACAATACTAAAGATAATATAACTCATTAACCATCCTAACTTCCATCCAAACAAATTTATAACCTTCAAAGGCTCATTATTGATACGTATCAACTTAACGTCACCTTTATACTTTTGCTCAACTTTCTCATATTGCATATCATCAATAAGCAAATTCTTAACATAACTACGCTCATTATGCTTTACACCAAGTGTATACTCTCCTGCAGGACCATATAATGTCCAATCTATCTTACCCGATTCTATCTCCTTGATTGCATCACTCTGTAAAGTTAACGCCTCAGGATATAGTAATTCAGCTTCTCCAATAATCCCTTTATCAAAAAGTGCCGTAACACTAAACTGATCCTCAGGCATAATAGGCATATGAGTTAAATTAGCATTTAACCAACCAAATAAAATAATAATAGGAACAAAAGTATACAGTGTTGATTTAAAACTCTGCATCATATATTTCATATTAGTCTGCATAGCCTTTTTCTGAACTTTCATAGCCTCTTCAGGACTCTCTCGTAGTTCTTTAATCTCTTTTTGAAATTCCTTCATCTCATCCTTTAATGTTTTCATTAAATTTTGATCAGTAGTGTATTTGTAAATAACGACAATAACAAGAGAAATGACAAAGGAGATAATAAACAAAGCCCAAAAAGGACCGAGACTAAGAAGAGGATTAAACACTGGATCCAATAATCGTTCAAATACCATTTTTGTATGTTTGTATACTTCAGTTATATATTAACTAACATGTCGTAGACTTACTCCATAAACTTCCGCATAGCTGGATTCATATCCATCATATGCTGTTTACTAATATCTTCATATAACTTATAGATAATCATAACAGTCAGTAATAATCCTGTTCCACCTGTTAATGCTCCAGTCAAATCGGCAGCTGCCGCTAAAAAACCTACGGCAATCGCCCCCATAATAGTAAGTGGATTAATATATCGATTCAACAACCTTTCTAAAACTCTTTGATCCTTTCTAAATCCTGGAATTTGTAATCCTGAAGCCATCATCTGTTTTGCCTGACTCTTTGCATCCATACCGGATGTTTGTACCCAGAAGATACTGAAAACAACAGCTCCAATAATCATAACCGTCATATACACCAAAGCTCGTCCAACATCACCACCAGTCATACTCCCACGAATAACAAGTCCGACAATATTAGGAGGGGTAACCCAACTAACAAATCCAGAGACGGGAGTATTTCCAACAAAAGTACCTAACCAAGGATGTCCCCAATTCTGCAACAATCTGGCCCATAATTGAATATTAGCAAGTAAAGCAGCAACTAAAATAACTGGAATATTTGAAGTATAAATAAAACTTAAAGGCCATCTAATTCCATGTCCACGAACACGACCAAAACTAAGAGGAATCTCCACCTTCATACTTTGAGCATAGACTGAAATTACAAATACAAATATAGTACTTAATACAGCTGCAAGCATTAACCCTGCAGTAATAGGATCTCCTACTCGTAAACTTTGAAACAAAGCAGGAATAGCTCCTGTTGCAATACCTGGATTAGTTGGACTGGGTAAAGGACTTAGTGCTCTAATAAATACCTGTTGACTCACTCCTGCAGCAATAAAGAGACTTACTCCAGAACCAAAACCCCATTTACTGGTGACTTCATCCATAAACATAATCATGATACTACCTAAAATAAGTTGAAAAATAAGCAATAATTGTAGTTGAAAATAAACGGGTGTTCCTACCATAGCAGGCGGAGGAGCTAATCCTCCCATAAAGACATAGATAGCAGCTTCAAAAACAGTAAAAAAGACCGCCATAAGCTTTTGAACTCCTTGGAATCTCATTTTACCTTCATGGCTAGTGAGATCAAACTTAATAATACCCGATCCATTCAATAATTGTAAAACAATACTTCCTGTAACAATAGGACCAATTCCAAGACTAATAATACTTCCAAATTGGGCTCCTAGAATAACGCTTAATAATTCAAACTGTTGTAATGTATTTCTACCAAGACCAAATAAAGGAATCATACCTAAAACATAAAATAATACTAAAATTATCAGAGTCCATTTAAGTTTCTCTTTGAACCCCAACCTCTTTTGTGTTGGACCTCCCACTTCAGGCAAATTTGCCAGAATATTGTCCCAGATACCCATTTTTATGCTTTTTGCTCAGAATCTTGAGACTTCTCTTTCTTAATGCCTACAATCTCTCCACCAGCTTTTTGAATTTTCTCGATGGCAGATGCACTCGCTTGATTGACAGTAATAGTATATTTCTTAGTAGCATTTCCTCTGCTTAATAATTTATCGTATTTCAAAGCAGTAAGGTCAACAGTAACTTTTCCGTCTTTTTCCACACCTAATTTTCTCATCTCAATGTCTATAATATTAATAGTATTCAAATCTTTAGCAAGTGATGTAAATCCTCTTTTACCAAAATAACCTTTTTTATCCCATACACTCGGTTTAGTCTGATCTCCTCGTTTACCAGTTCCAGCTCTTCCACTTCCACCCTTATGGCCTTTACCTCTTCTCTTCTTCATACTACCGCAGCCATGGGTTTTACTTCCTCTATATCTGCTGTTCTTTTTTCGCTTCATCTAAATCATCCGTTGTATAAGTTTGTTAATATCGGTCCCTCTATACCCTAAAACACCACCTTTGGTATAAGGTTGTTTAATCCCTTTCCTCTCAAATCCACCTCTTGGAGGATGTAAATTAAAAAATTGCTTAGCTACTTCTTTTCCTTCTTTATCTGTTGTTTTCTGTCCTCGTTTCTCGACAAGTTCTTTAACAACTTCTTCGCTAACCTCTCCCCAAGTAACATAATGTTGAACCTTTAAAATCATTCCACGGATAGCAGGAGTATCTTCTAAAATTACACAAGCGTGTTTTCGCAATAATCTAAGCATAGTAAACGTTTTCCGAATACCATCATCTAGATTAATATCTCCTCTAATCCTAACCACAACTAATTTACTCATCCTTTTTATCCTCAGCAATTTTACCTTCAACAATACCTAATCCTTTTAATTTATCATCTCTTACCTTTGTAGTAGACAATTTTTGAAGTGCGAAAATACATGCTTTGATCATATTCAGCTTAGTAGCAGTATGTCCTTGAGATTTAGTCCACGCATCAGTAATTCCAGCCAATCCTAAGATTTTCTGACATTCCTTCTCTGCAACTAATCCTTTTCCTTTTGGAGCAGGCATAACAATCAAATGGATACTACCACATTTCCCATCAACTTTGAAAGGAATGGAGTGTGCTTCATTACTCGTACTTTCCCAACTTCCAGATCCTCTTCTAATCTTAAAAACATTCAGTTTAGCTTTTCGAATCGCTTTCTCCCGTGCAGGTACAGTCTCACGACCTTTACCATATCCAATCCCTACATAACCATTTTTATTTCCAACAACAGCAACTGTAGCGAAGTTAGGCTTATTACCCTCTCGAGTTTTCTTTTGAGTTTGCTTGAAAATTCTTCGTTGTCCACCACCAAACTTTCCTTTAGCCTGTCCAACCAATAAAATTTCAGTCTCTAACTGTGGAATTAAAGCGTCAACAATTTCTGCTTCTTGAATGATCATTCCTGCATCTAAAATAGTATCAATATCAGTAATTTCCTTTTTCTTTACTTGAACTCCAAGACGAGTTAACGGTTTCCATTCCTCAATGTTAAAAACTTCTTGAGGTCTCTGCATATTGCCTCGCTTAAAGTCTCTCTTATTATCCTTCCTTTTCATGTTATCATTCATTTTGTAAGTAGCTTCTGCTTTACCTCTTCCACTTTTTGAGGCATATCCTCAGGTTTATGTCCGTCTTTTGTGTATTTTGAATATAATTTATCATATTGTTCCTTATTCTCTGCAGCTAATTTAGCAGCATAAGCTGAAATATGTTTACCTTCTAATCGATCTTGGCTAGGAGCCTGATCATCCTCTAATTTAACATTCAGACCTGCATCTTTTAATCCTTTCATAGCAGCAAATAAACAATTTGCTTTAGTCACTCTTCGTAATCCGACATCAATAATAATAGTATCAACACCTTTTTCAAGTGCCTTTTTACCTGCTGCAATACCAGTTAAATAAAATCCAGGAAGATTAGCTCCATTGTAAGGCCATCCTGCTTTCTTTATAGTATCTGAAGTAGCTCCAATAATAACTTTATCTCCTGTCGCATTATATTGTGTAATTTGGATAATTGATTTAGTGTTAGTCTTTCTAATAACTGCCCGAGCAGTACCACTAAGCAAAAGACGTAACCTTTTTTTGTAGTTAGTCTTTCCGTTTCGTCTTCGTTTATAGGATAATACCTGTCTACCGTTTTTTGCCATTATTTCCACAATCCTTTTTCATTTACATACAACTTAATGTGTCGTACACTTCTGAAAAAGCCTCCTGAACATTTTTTGTACAAAGTTCTGTACACTTCTGCTGTGATTTTTTCTCCTTGTTTTAATTCTTTAATTAATGCTCTTTGCTTTCGAATTTTGAATATCCATGTTTGTTTCTTTTTAACTCTTGTTTTTTGAGTTCCTTTACGAGATCCATGTCCTCGTTGTCTTCCTTTAACTCGTTGCAAAGCCTTCTTCCGTGCTCTTGATCTTGAAGGTCCTGGCTTTTTACTTTTAGTAATTGCCTTTGTGCTAATTAATCCTCTAATATCTAACTTAGTAATAGATTCTTTAATATCTTCTAATCGCTCAGGGTCTAGCCTAATCTTTTTAGGTGATACTTTCAATAATCTTGCCGCTAATCTTTTTTGTAGGTTCATGGTTCTCTTACTGTGGTTTAATCAAGGATTTATCCTTCTCCTTTTTATCTTGATCTTTCTTTTCTACTTCGTCAACTTTTTTATCCAGACCTTCTTTGTCATCTTTAGTTTCTTCTTTTTTCTTGTCTTCTGCTTTCTTCTCAAGTTCTTTTTGCTTAGCTTCTTTATCTTCAACTTTTTTCTTCTTAACTTGTTTATTTTTCTCAAAAGACTCTTGAGTTTCTTTGATAAATGCAGCAGCATCTTTAACATTAAGTACTGTAATTCCTTTTTCTTGTGCTTTCTCTAATACTTGGATTTTTTTCTTTTGACCAACAGTAGATCCAATAACAATACTTGTATTTTCACCAACACTTTCCAAATCGGAAACAGTATAGACCATTTTAATAAGTGTACCTAATGCTGATAATCCTCTAACAGATTTTGGACTTCTCCACCCATGACTTGGTGTTGGAGGAGATCCTTTTCTACTCAGTCTCATCTTAGATTGAAGTCCTTTAGGCCTTCTCCATTTAACAGCCAATTTATTATATTGACTAGACTTCTGTCTATGAAAATGTGGCTTTCTTGCCTTCAATGCCTTTCGTACTTCTAGATCATTGCTCATTTGATTTCCTTTCCAGCTTTTTCAGTAATATAAATTCCATCTTGGAATACTCGTAAATCTCTGTTAGTAACAGTACATAATTTTTCAATACTTGCTGCAATTTGTCCTGCAATTTCCTTATCTACACTTTCAACAGTGATAATCTCTCCTTCAATTTTAACAGTGCCACCTTCGACAATTTTTAATGTCCGAGGAATTTTTTCCCCAAGGAAATTTTTAATAACAAAATCTTGTCCTTGTAATGTAACATTCATAGGAAAGTGACCTGCACATATTTTTAATTTGTAAACATACCCTTCTAATACACCTTGCATTTTATTCATGATATGTGATCTAAATGTTTTTATTTTTCTTTTCTCATGTCTTGAAAATGTGGTACTCTGAAGGATAATCTTTCCATTGTCAAAGGATACTTTTATTTTTGGATCATTGACAACTTCTACCAATTCTCCTTTTTCTCCTTTGATAGTAATATTGCCCTTGTCTACAGTAACAGTAACACCTTCAGCAGGAGTGATTTCCTCTTTATGCTTCCGTCTACCACTAGCGTTGGTTTCTGCAACAGGTGCTGCTTTCTGCTCAGGTGTTGTTTCCTGAGATTGAATAGATTCCGCTTCACTCATAGTAAATATAACATTAATAACAATATGCTATCAATCTGCCTCCAATATTCTTCTCTTTAGCTTCATGGTGAGTCATAATCCCTTGAGAGGTACTTACAATCATAAATCCAATATTTCGTGCAGGTAAGTATCTTTTTTCATATTTTTCAAAATTATTTCTAGTAACACTAAATCGTGGCTTAACTACTCCTGCTTTGTTAATAGATCCTAGCAAATTTACAGTTAACCAATCACCTTTACTGTCTTCATGTACCTTGAATGATCCAAGGTATCCTTCTTTTTCAAAAATTTCAAAAACTTTTTTAATCATAGTAGAGATTGGTTTAACTACACAAGTACTCTTACCATTCTTTTCCTGATTCATTATGTTCGATAATGTGTTTGCTAGTGGGTCGTTTAGTGTCATTTTAGTTGAATTTCTTAAATCCCAATTTTAGTGCAACTTCTCTAAAACATTGTCGACAAACGTCAAGGCCATATTTTCTAATAATACCTCGTCTTCGTCCACAACGTACGCACTTATGAAGATTCCTCCCTGTTTTCCTCTCTTTTGGTGTATTATGCTTTTTAAATTTACCAAGCTTCGCTGGCTTTGATTTTAATTGTTTGTACACTTTTGTATGTGATGATGATGTCATTGTTGTATCTCAACCCCATAATTCTTTTTCATAAATTCAACAGCCTCTTCTTGAGCTATTTTGTGCTTTTTAGGCAATGTCTTCTTTCGAATTCTTCGCTTCTTAACTCTAAATCCTGGTCTCTCCAAACTTACACTTACTTCAAGACCCATAACTCCAATGCTTGGTTCATATTCAAGTCCGGGAATATCGATATATTCTTTAATACCAAAACTGAAATTTCCATCATTGCTAAATTGTTTTAACTTCAAATTATTTCCATTTGCTTTTAGTAATCGTGAAAGTAAATCTTTTAATTTTGCTCCTCGAATAGTAAGCTTCGCACCAACGGGTAATCCAGGTCGAACTCCCCATGCAGGGATTCTCTTATTACTAATGGTCTGAATTCCTGCAGTACCAGTAATATGCTTAATAAGTAAAACTCCTTTCTCCAAAATCTTTTGATCTTTACCAGCTCCAATATTAAGAGTGATTTTCTCAATCTTAATCTGTCGCATAGGATTCTCTCCAGCATTTCCAACTACTTGAGTCTCTGAAGGAGTCTCCGCTTCCTGCGTTGTTGTTTGATCTTGTATTGCTTCACTCATAGTATCTTCACTCTTTCTTTCCTTCCTCTAATGAAATGGATGATTTTCCCTTTCCAATAATATATGCAAAATGCTTCATTGTCTCTACAACATTTCCATCAACCTTGCAAATAATTCGGTTATCTTTGATATCTTCAATAGTACCTGTCTTCCCAACAAATCTTCCACCAGTAAAGTATGCTAATGCACCTTTTGCATAGGCAAAATGCTCTTTGATGGCTTGTTTAGGTAACTCTAGTAAGAGGGTATCTCCCACTGTGTAAGCATTTTTATCCACAAGAAGGTTTCTTCCATCTCCCATGTTTAATTGAATCTTTCCTTTCGCAAGTAATGTCTTACCAATAATTTGAACAGGTTTCAAACTCGCTTCTTTAGCAGGAATAGCTAAAGCAAATAATTCCCCTCCTGAATTAAGTAATAATCTGTAATGTTCCTTGCTTCCTTCTAAACTGATAACATCCATTAATCCTACCAAATATTTCTCTTCTTTAACTTGAGCTCCATCTACTAAGACTTTTGAACTATACATGATTTTTTTGACTTCTTTCTTGGTAGTTGCTTTTTCAACTAATACTTTGAAAAACTCAACTAAAGGCATTCCTCTTTCAATAGAATGCTTTCCAGGCAATGGCCGAGTAATGTAAGTTAATCCTTTTCGCTGTATACTCCAGCTTCTTGGTGCAGGTAATCGTTTTAAGTGTGATTTCATTTGGATGACTCCTCCTTCTTTATCTCTTTCTTAGGTTTTGCTGCTGGTGCCTTATCCTTTGTAGGCGATACTTTTGCAGTTGATCCTTTACTATCTCCCTCTAATTTTGCTCGTCTTAATTTATCAGTTAAATCAACTTCTTGAATTTGCAAATTTGAGGGTTGTAATGGGTACAAACTCTTGCTTCCATCCTTTTTCAACATTTCAATACCAGTTAGGTAAACACTAGTTCTCTTTACACTTACGTTTTCAACTTTACCAGTCTTTCCACTAAACTGTCCTCTCAATACTTTAACGGAATCACCAGATCGAACTCTTGTCTGTCTCATACCGTATTTCTTTCGTAGGGTAGGTGCCAATGAAACATTCAGGAATTTTTGTTTAATATGAAGGGGAGCATTAAATCTATACTTTCGCTGCCTTCTTGGCTGCTTGCTCGCTGTCCAATTTTTATTCCATTTTGTTTTCATTTTTTTCTACCGTTATCATTATAGTATAATACTTGCAATTTTACTTACTCCTGGCCATCTTTCAGCAGCTTCTTTTGCCACAGGACCTTTCAATAAAGTTCCTTTCGGTGTTCCTTTTTCATCTTTAAGGACCACTGCAGCATTATCTTCAAACTTTACTCGAATACCATCTGGTCTTCTATATTCTTTCTTCTGTCGAACAATAATTGCGAAAACAACTTGTTTTCTCATGTCAGGTCGTCCTCTTTTTACAGATGCTAATACCATATCTCCTACTCCTGCTGCAGGTTTTCTACCTTTAACCGTTTTAGATCCTTTTACGGAAAAGATTCGAAGAATTTTAGCTCCTGAATTATCACAAGTAGATACTTCGGAACCTACGGGAAGGCTCTTCACTACTTTAGCATTCATGGGCATCATTCTGAATCTTCACCTTTTTTATCATCTGATTTAGGTTTTTCTGCTTTAGCAGCAAGTTCAGCTTGCTCTTCTTCAGCTTCATCCTTTGCTTTATTTTCTTGCTCTTTCTTGGTAGCCTTGAATTTTCCTTCTTCTAAAGCACCTTCTCTTTCAGCAAATAATTCGTCTTTACCTAAATTTTCAACAATTACGAAATGTTTAGTCTTACTAAGAGGTCTACATTGCATAATCATTACTCGGTCTCCCTTTTCTGCATTAATACAGGTAGGATTGTAAGCTTTAGCAGAACTTCTCCGAATAGTATAACGCTCATACTTAGCAATAGGACGTGACCGTACCCATTCTATAGTTGCGTCTTTATGAAAAGCTCGCTTTGTAACCATTCCTTTGAAACTCTTCCCTCTAACGGAAAGTTCTCCATGGAATGGACACTTTCTATCTTCACATGTGCCCTTTGGGGCTTTTACTCCGATTCCGATATTCTTTTTTACCATTTTGTTTCGTTTATTTTATTTCAATTGTTTCAGGTGCAAACCCGATTGTGATCAATTCTTGTTTGACCTTATCTTTGTGATCGCCTTGAAGTTCGATTTTACCATCCTTCACCGTTCCGCCACATGCAAATTTGCTTTTCAGCTTTTTGCCGACGTCTTTAAGATTGACTTCTTTACTGTCAATCCCTTCGATGATGGTGTATTTTTTTCGAAACTTTTTAGCTTCCGTACTGATCACAATTTTTTGACTCTCCTTTGTAATGTTTTCCCAGACTCCTAATTCCTTAGGTAGGCCTGTTATTGGATCAATCTCTGGCATTCTTGTCTATTCACCCCATATTGCCGAGAACCATATTGATTCTGGCAATTGTTTTTTTTATTTGTTTAACTTGACCTGGACTCTTTGGTGTAGTACCAGATGCAATTTGAGAGTTATGTTTAATTAATTCTTTTTTCAATTCAACTAGCTTTTTCTTTAGCTCGGGAGGACTTGTTTGGGATAATTCTTTCATTTTCATTCTGTAATCACCTTATCAAACATAGTTTTTCCTAGTTCAAATGAATGAAAATGAAATTTCGAGGTTTCAAACCGAGATTCTTTCATCTTCATTCTGAATTTTCACCTTTTTTATCCTCTTTAGCTTCAACTTCTTTTTTCTCTTTTTTCTCTTTCTTATCTTCTTTCACTTCCTTCTTAGTATCTTTTGTATCTTCCTTAGTATCTTTTGATTCTTTAGTATCAGCAGACTTTTCTTCATCTTCTCCTTCCACAGCTGAATCTTTACTTCCTTCTTCTTCTGAAGTTTCTTCAACAATATCTTTTCTCAGTTTAATATTATCAGGGAGCTCAACAGTTGGAGGCATGATTTTAACTTGGATACCAATAGTCCCACTCTTAATTTGAGCTTCAGTTTTAGCTTCACTTACACCTTCAATAGCGACATCTCCACACTTTTTCAAATATCCTTTATAGAATCGCCATCTTTTAGCTCGTGCACCAGGAATTTTTCCACTAATTAAAATTTCAATTCCTAAAGCACCAGCACCAATAGCATCTGAAATAGTTCTATGTCCCACAGCTTTGAATTTGCTGCTTCCAAATCGCTCAAGAGTTGATGCAATCCGTTCAGCTACAATCTTAGCATCTAAATGTACTTGTTCAACTTCAGCAATCTCTAATTGAGGATTTTCAAGTTTGAATTTACTCTTCAAAGTTTCAGTTAATTTTTTGATATTTTCTCCTTTACGGCCAACAATAAGACCTGGTCTTGATGAATAGATAATGATTTTTTCTCCCATAGGTGTTCGTTGAAGCTTAGTCATACTATGTCCAACATTTTTCATAGTACTTCGAATATATTCCTCAATCTGGAATTCCTTCATCCTTTCTGCAACAAATTTTCGCTCAATCATTTTTTCTCTGCCTCTTGTTTCTTTTCTTCAGTTGCTTTTGGTTCCTGAGGTGATTCCTTAGCTTCAGGTGTAACTTCTTTCTTTACTTCCTTCACTTCTTTCTTAGTTTGAGGTTCTTTAATATCTGATTTAGTTTCCTTTTTTGATTCAGATGCTTTCTTAGGGGTAGCCTTAATAGCCATCTCACTCACTTCCATATCAATATGACACTTCTTCATTTTTCTTCTATGATTTCTTCCATAATGCCATTGTGTGGATGCTTTATTGGAAGCAATCATGCTAATTACTAATTCATTTACATTTAATCCTTGAACTTGAGCATTTGCTTCAATAGTATTCAACATACCCAAAATACTGGTACATGCATTCAATGGATATCTTCCTGTCATAATCTTACCTGGTCGATGTCCCATCTCTGTAAATCTTTTGAAAGGTACGGCCTCTTTACCCTCAATAACTCGTTGAAGCATAGCTTTTGCCTTTGCTAAGGGTTTCATCCGAATAGCATTGCAAATTTCAATACACTGCTTTCTACTAATATTCAAGGATCGACCTTTCGCAATAGCTTTGTTACTCATTTCTATCTCACGCTCAGTGCAGCACTTGATCTTGTTGCGCCTACACCTGGTGCGCTATGTTTTACTCCTCTTCTTGTAAGTGAATATTCTCCTAAAAAATGACCTAACATTTCTTCAGTAATTTGAATTGCAACAAACTCTTTTCCATTGTATACTTTGATCATTTTCCCAACCATTTGAGGTACAACAATCATATCTCGACTATGAGTTTCAATATTATTCTTACCTGCTTCAACTTTCTTTAGTAAAGCTTTTTGCATCGGACTAAATCCTCTTTTAATACTTCTTCGTGATCGAGAAGGTAAGAGGTCTGCAAACTCATTTAAACTCAATTTTTGAATTTCCTCAAATGATTTTCCTCTAAAGCTATATTCTTTTGCCATGATTAACTCACCTATTGTTCTCTCCGTTTTCTATGTACTTTTCTTCCTGTCTGTCGTGCAGCAACCATTCCAACCTTTCGACCAGGTGGTGCATTTCTTGGAATCGGTCTTGCTTTACTCTTTCTTGAAGTTCTTTTATTTCCAAATGGATGGTCCACAGCATTCATTGCGGAACCGCTTACAATAGGATATAATTTGTTCTTTGCCTTCATCATATAATGTCGAGTTCCTGCTTTCAAAATCGGTTTGTCTGGTCTTCCTCCACCAGCAACAACACCAACAGTAGCTCTACATTGTGAATGTAATGTTTTTTGTCTTTTGGAAGGTAATTCGATAATAACTTTTTCACCTGAATGTGCAATCACTCTTGCAGACCCACCTGATGCTCGACAAAACTGCCCCCCATCACCAGGAGTTCCCTCTATATTATAAATTAATGTACCTTCTGGAAGAACATCCAAAGGTAAAGTATTCCCAACTTGCACCTTAACTTTTTCACCAGTATCAACAGTCATTCCAACTTTGATACCTTCAGGTGCAATCATTAATTGTTTTACTCCATCAGCATAGACTACTTCTGCTAATGGCGCACTATGACCTTGGGATGATAATAATCCTACAATTTCTCCACTCACTTTCTCTTTATTCGGATTAACATGGGCTGCTTTTCCAGCATATCTAAATGAAGGAGCTCTATATCTAGGTCCACCCTTCCCTCTTGCTTGTGTTATAATTCGTTTTCCCATTTTCTTACATTAATCCAAAGTTTGTTGCAATATCAATTGCTGGAGTTTCATTACTAAACTTAACATAGGCTCTTTTTTCACTCTTACTCGTAATATAAGTGTTCACTTTCACAACTTTTGTTTTGAAAACTTCTTCAATTGCTCGTTTAATATCCTTCTTTTGAGCTTTCATATGAACTGCAAATATCAATTTGTTCTCAGACTCCATTAATCTAAGACTTTTTTCTGTGGATAATGGATGTTTAATCACTTCATAAACATCCATCTCTTCAGGTAAATAGGACTTTTTAGCTGTATCTTCTGCTACTTTCTCTACAGGAGCTTCCTTTTTTGCAGTTTTTGAGTTCTTTCCTGTTTTTTTATCTTCAGCCATAGTCTAGTTTCACATGAAAAGTTTTTCCTTTTCCATGACCTCCAAAGATTTATCTGTAAATAGTACTAATCTTCCTGGCTCTGTTCCAGGAGCTAATGATTCTGCATTTAATTGACCCACTTCAACAACTTCAACACCAGGTACATTCTTACCTGCTTTGCTTAATTTACATTCTTTAGAAACAACAATTAAAGGACCAACCTTCTTTCGATACTTTCTTCCCCTCATTGTCCCTCTTCCAGGCCTAATAGTCTTAACTTCACATCGAGTAAGCTCTTTGCTTAGTCCTAATTGTTCTAAAGCCAACTTAACATCTTTTGTTTTACTCGCATCTTCAAGTGAAGCTGCAATAATATAAGGATACGTATCAGGAACTTTGTGCTTTTTACCCACTAATTCTTTATCCATACTAGCAGATAATGCGGATCGAATAGCTTTTCTTCGTTCTTTTCGATTCATTTTTTGATCCCAAATTTTATCAGCTTTTGGAGGATGAGCTCGTCTTCCACCCACCGTTTGAGGAACAGTTGCCCCTACCCAATTAAATCGAGTTCCTCTTCTACTCATAACCTTTCGAGGAGTTCTACTTTGACCAATTCCGTAAGTAGTTCGATAGGAACTTCTTCTTTTTGAAACGTAAGAACTATGTCTTTGACCTGCATCGGGAGCTGATCCATATGCTTGTCTATTGTTAGCTTGAATAACCAGTACCGCTTTCTTAATTAAGTCTGGTCGAACAGGTTCAGAGAACTGTTTAGGTAGATCTTTTTCTCCCTTGTTCTCATTTTTCCCGTCTAGTATTTTTAGTTTCATTTTGTGTGTATCTATCCTTGTTTAGACGCCAAACTAATACTCTGTACTTCCATAACGTCTGGATTCTTTATTTGTCTTCTTGGAAATGTAAATCTGATTAATCGTTTTTTAGGACCTGCTAGAGAACCTTTTACAAGTAAAAAAGGGTTCTTAACTTCTCCATAATTAACAAATCCTCCTTTAGGATTAACAGTCTTAGGATCGTCTCCCACTTGTAGAATAATTTTATTATGTTCCATTCTTTGATGGTAACCCATCTTTCCTGCTTTTGGAACTCTATACATGATATGACCTTGAGCAACCCAAGGACCTAAACTTCCTGGTCCTCTTTTTGTTTTTTCGGATTTTCGAGCTCTAATCTTAATACCAAATCTTTTCACCGGACCTTGGAATCCTCGTCCTGTTGTAACAGCATGAGAATCTACATAAGATCCAGGAGTTAAAATATCTTGAGCAGTAATTTCCTTACCTAGTAATTCTTTACCAGCAGTTAATTGGTCTTCTTTTGAACCTGCAATTCCAATTTCAAATAATTCTGGTCTTTTTTTACCAATTCCAGTTAATTTTGGTTGAGTATAAACGCCAAGTCGCACTTCAGAAAATTCAGAAAAATCTTCAATCTTTTTTTGAGCTTTTTTAGGTAATAATATTCTTTTTCCCAACTCTTTGTCAAGAGCATCAGAAAACACTTCACCGATAATCAGTTGTTCATGTGTGTCAGGATTAATATTGTAGAAACGAAGACTTGCCGCTTTAAGAGGTGGACATTCCACCACCGTAACTGGGACAATAATATCTTGCCCCTTAGTTTTGCTAGTTGCTTTGTTATCTTTAACAACAACGTGAGTCATACCTGCCTTATAGCCTGCAAAACCCAGCACTTTAACATCTTTATCATCTTTAACAACTCTCTTAGGATAAGTCCGCACTCTAGCAAAAGTTCGTTTAGCTCTCTTACGAGGCCAAAATTGCATACTTCCGGATCTTGGATTTTTCTTTGTTGGCATTGAATCTACTACCTCTACAATTACCAGTTACCTAGGTAAAAAACCTTTACATGAGACACAGAGAACACAGTATGAATTTCTAACTCAACTGTACTGAAAAGTGTCCCTTTTCAGGCTCATTGATTAACCCGTATTTAATGTCATTAAATACCTTAAATATGCACAATATGTACCATATTTCTCACTTAGTGAGAGTATAAGGGATTCAGAGGGTGTTTATAAATGTTTCTCTTAAACTAAAGGGGTATAATATACTAATTTATGGGAGATTTTGTAGAATCAGATCCTTTTTCCTTATTGCTAACTTTAGAAACCTGCTTTTTGTCATCAGTTTTCTTAACCCTGGGCTTAGGCTCATCAGCTTTAGCTTCCACCCTACGACGAACATACGTAACAGGATTCTTTATCCGTTTACATAACCCATCAGGCTTACAACATCCCAACCCAGTATAATAATTTTGATTATCACAATTAGGAGGTAAGACTTTTTTCTGCTTCTGTTTATGATACCGAACTTGTCCCAAAAGATTCACTTCTCGTAACGGCTCTAAGTTGTTAGCATTCCATTTTTTCAAGTACTCTTCTATATCATCATAACTCCATCCCACCCGAGTCAAAAAATTAATCAAAATAAAAACAGCTCTTTTCTTACCATCTTGCATTCCTTTTTCAATAATCTTAATACAAGGTGGAAACATTTCCTGGGGAACTTTCTCAGCAATCTCCTCAAATTGAACCTCTTTCTCATTGAGAGCTTCAACTATCTCTTCCTTAAGATGAAAGTCAATCGCCTCACGAATTAACTTAGCACCCTCTCCAGGAACTACAGACTCCCGATCCAAAAAAATAAATTTACTCACTTTAGCATTCTTAGCAGTAGCTATTGCCTTATTAAATTGCAAAACCCGATCAGGATGAATCGGTATACTCACCAATCCTGATTTTTCATTAAAACTATAGGGCATCCTATACAAATGTCGAGAAGCAATTAACACGGTGTCAATATCAACAACTTTAAAGGGATCTAGCACCCCTCCGACGATAACCTCTTCTTTCTTCCGTTCACTAATCTCCACCAAATCTTCAACACTATATTTCTCCAATAATATTTTCCGCAAATGATCTTGAATCATATGCCCCAAGAATCCTGCAATCTTACGAGGACCTTCTGGAAATAAGGTTCGAGTCTCTACCCCTTCAACCGTCTCCGGAAATGCTTCAAAGGGAACAGCAATATGAAATCCGTGATTACCAGAAAACTTACAACTCACAGATTGTATACCATGGTGACGTAATGCTTTTACTAATAAATCTGCAGCAATTCCACTAATGTCTAAATTCTGACAATCGATATCTAAAACTAAATCCCACCCTTTTCGAAGTGTGTCTAATTCACCCCTCTTAAGCTCAGAATTAATGTGCATTACATTCTTCCACAACTCCTCTGAACAATGAAAACTGGTAGCACCTTGCATTACAAGCTCCACAATCTCTGAAGGATACTTCAAAATATCAGGACGTTTACCAAATCCTTTATCTCCAAACCGAATACTCACCTCTTTGTCCTTTGCGCACTCAAGAATAGCTTGCTGAATATCTGCACGCTTATAATAAAGAAGTTTAGTCGAGAGATCAATCATATATTGGGGTAAGTATCAAAACTTTATAAGCATTTTTACCCATGCATACAATGAGACCAATTGCATAACCTATAAAAAGAACACTCTCCTTTCCTCATTTCATGTCAATTATCAATCAATTCAAAACAGCAATGCTTCTCGCCCTAATGACAGGACTTCTCCTATGGATCGGTTCACTCTGGGGACAAGGTGGCTTAACAGTAGCAATCATCTTCTCATTAGGAATAAACGTAGTATCCTATTTCTACGGCCACAAAATGGTCCTAAGAATGTATAAGGCACAAGAAATTCATGAATCTGACCATCCTAACCTATGGAATATGGTAAAAGAAGTTGCACATGCATCACATATTCCCATGCCTAAAGTATACATCGTCCCATCACCTCAGGCAAATGCATTTGCCACAGGACCAAATCCAAAAAAAGCCTCAATTGCAGTAAACCAAGGATTATTAGATCTTTTAGATGAAGATGAACTAAAAGGTGTTATCGCACATGAAGCAGCCCACATAAAAAATAGAGATATCTTAATCTCTACTGTGGCTGCCACCATTGCTGGAGTAATTTCTTACATTGCATTTATGGCACGATGGGGTGCATTATTTGGCGGATTCGGAAGAGATAGAGATGGTGGAAATATGCTTGAACTCTTGGTTTTAGCAATCTTAACGCCTCTACTAGCGACAATTATCCAATTAGCCATCAGCCGAAGCAGAGAATTTGTCGCAGATGCAACTGCAGCTAAAAATCTAAAAGATGGAAAAGGCCTTTCCTCAGCATTACATAAAATATCCGGATCAGTTGAACAACATCCTTATAGACCTTCATCAAAAACTGAAACAACAGCCCATATGATGATTTCCAATCCATTCCGTGGAAAAGGACTCTTCAAACTCTTCTCCACCCACCCAGAGACAAAAGAAAGAATGAGAAAACTAGAAAATATGAAATTTTAGTTTACTTTCTTTTCATAATATAACTTAAAAAAACAGGTCGTCCTTTCTCTACAGTACGTTCAAAATGTAATATTTCAAAATAAGGAATAAAAAGCTTCCTCAATTCTGAATCACTAAAATAGGATAGATATCTTTCTCGCTTAGTATGTGATTCTAATTCAATTCCTTCTTTACTTCCTTCTTTCATAGATAAACCTAGAATTCCATCCTTCTTAATAATCATACTAATTTTCTTAACTACTAATGGAATCTTCTTTTTAGGGAGATTAAGAAGACTCGCAAATGCCCAAACACCTTCAAATGAACCATCAGGAAAAGAAATATCCTCTAAATCCATCTGTAGAGTTTTCAACCCTTTTTTCTTGCATATAGCTAACATTTCTTTAGAAAAATCCACACAAAGTACATCAAGTCCATGTTCTTGAAAATAGGAGGCATGATTTCCAGGACCACACCCAAGATCAACTATCTTTTTTCCCTTGATCTTCTTTAGAAAAAGATCACAAAACTTTTTAACTTTAGTTTGAAAATGCTTTTCAAATTTCTGATCCAAATCCTTGGCAAATGCATTGTAAGATTCCTTTGTTATTTTTTTATAATCATCCATCGTACTCCCTCTCCAAAACCTCTTTTATCCTACGAGCTTTAGTAGGACCAATCTTATCAACTTTCTGCAATTTCTCCTCAGTAGCATTCACCAATTTCTTCACCGTCTTAAACTTCTTCAAAAGAGGCTTTGCCAATGTCCCCCCTACACCAGGCAAACTTCCCACAATAAACTCTTGCCATTGTTGAAGACTCATCTCTCTTTTAGCAGCATGTAAACTAAAATCTTTCCCCTCTAAATCTTGCTCACGTTTGGCAATAGCCAATAACACTCCTGCCGTATCTTTGGCATTCTTTGTACGAAGTACAGGAATACCATAACTCACAGCAATAGTTGCCAACATGCCACGAACAGCATTCTCATGAATATTACGAACACTATAAATATCCTCAACACCTTCTATAATTACAACAGGTCTTTCAAAACTCACCTTCAAATCCTTTAATTGCAATAATAACCGTCCATCAATGATAGAGTCAATAAAATCTTGAACCGTCTTATACTCTACACCCACTCTCCGACTAAGCACATAATCTCCGACTGGTAATTGTTCTAATTGTAATTTAGCATCTTCTTCCACAAGAGCCTTAATCACAGCACTCCCTTTCTCTCGATGGTCTGCATAGACAAGTAAATCTGTCCCCTCAGGCGTAGGCTTCTCTGCATAATCATGTAAAGTTTTAGGTTTTCGTAACATTGTCCCTAATTTACCCTTTAATTCCTCTAATGTTCTATGCATTCTCTTCTCCTTGTTTTGTGCAGCATATCGATATCCTTCATCTCGAGTCCCTTTGGTCAAGAGTACCGTTACTTTCCCCTTTTCCATCCTTCCAGTCCTACCTCTCCGTTGAATCTGACGAATAGCACTCGCTACAGGTTCATAAAAAATAACACTATCAACTTTAGGAATATCTAATCCTTCTTCACCAATACTAGTTGCTACTAAAACATTATACTCCCCTGATCTAAACTGATCCAAAACTTCTTTCTGCTCCTTCTGACTCATCCCAGTCCCTGCCTTTTTAGTCTGTCCAACAAATAATTTAGCACGAATTCCCTTCAAAGCATTCAACTCGCGTTCGACAACAACTGCATTGTCCCTATAATTGTTAAAAACAATAATTTTAGCTCCCGGATCTTCAAATTCTTTTGCAACAATTTCTCCCAAACGAACCAACTTAGGATGTTTGTATCCTTTCTCCATCAAATCTTCACATTTCACCAATGCACTTTTGAAATCAATATCTCTAACAATACTCTGAACAGCCTTCACTTTACTCGTTCTCCCATCTTGAGCCATTCTGCCTAAATACATTCCCAATGGCTCTACTCCTTGTGTTTCCAATAATTCCAAAGCATGTCCCATCTTCATAATCTCTGCCAAAACACTAATTCCTTGCCAAAGTATGGGATCTCTCTCGCCTGAGGCAATCTTCCCACGAACCTCAGCTTGTAACCCTAACAACAGTGACTTATTGGCATACTTCACATTTCCATATTTGAGTATTCCCCAACTTTTTAGTTTCTCCAATCTACCTTGTAAAAAATGCTCCAAATAACCCTGCATACTTTTTAATTCCTCAGACAATTCAACTTTCTCCCAAACTAATTCTACATCTTGTATGTAAGGTTTAACATCTGGATCACTATCAGTTCGAACTTCAATCCCATCTATAGATAAATTTTCACAAACCTCAGAAATAGTCTCCATATCACTCCCAGGACTAGCTGTCAAGGCAAGTATCCTGGGATAACGAGCTTTCTTCTCATACTGTTGAGCAACAAACACATACGCATAATTTCCTGTAGCTCGATGAGCCTCATCTACCCCTAAAAGACTGACATCAGCTAAATCTATTCGATTACTCAAAATATCATTCTCCAATCCTTGAGGAGTAGAAAATATAATCTGACACTCCTTCCACAACTCTTTTCGTTTTTCAGGACGAACCATCCCAGTAAAGATGGCAACCTTTTCATCATCAATCTCAAAATGTTCTAAAAAAACAGATTTGTATTGCTCAATAAGTGGTTTTGTTGGTCCTAAAAATAAAATCTTAGACTGAGGATATTGTTGTAACCTCTGAGCCGCCAACAACAAAAAGATATTAGTCTTCCCCATACCGGTTGGCAATACCACTAATGTATTCTTCTCAGCAGCAGTAGCCAATATAGTCTCTTGATACAACCGAGGAGTAAAATTCTTAATCATAAACAGCATAAGCCAAAGTAAACTTATAAGGCTTTTCCCCCTACTTGTCCTGTGGTAGCCTCAAAAAGCCAATATTATACCAATTTACTAGAAATCCTTACTAAACAATAAACCTTTGCTATGCAAATAATAAGTAGTTAACCATCCAAAACCAAACAAAAACACCATTACCCCTCGGTTACCATACTGAACTAAACTACTGCCAATTAAGAAACCAACTAAGAATCCAAAGATAATCAAGAAAAACTTAAAATGCCCAGATTTTTTAGTCCTATACCATAATTTTCCAAATAACATTCCTGATAAAAAAATAATTATGTAACTCACAACAGCTGATGTGCTCGTCAGACTCACGATAAATCCGATTACAAGAACTAAAAAAGCGATAGCCTCAGGCCACTCAAGTAAAAAATTAAATTTTGCCATGTTAAAAATAATTCCAAGCTCCTACTTCAAATGATACGTAGTAGAGCAACCATATAATACCTCCTATTATTAATCCAAGAATCCAAGAATACACTCCAAATCCAGCCAAAACAGTATATCCTAAAACACTTCCAAAAATAAAAGCAAACGTTAATCGTGAATGAAAGAATAGCTTACTCCCATCAAGCGGAGGAATCGGTAATAAATTCCAAACAGCAAAAGCCAAATTAAAAATAAACAGTTTATTCAATAAAGCGTTTCCTCCAGAAAAGAAAATCAGCTCCACGGATTTAACCAAAGTTGCCATAACAATGGAAGCAATCGGTCCACAAAGTGCAACAATACTAACTCCTAAAGTGTTAGGACCATATCTAAAAAATCCTAACCTATGAATCACAGAATGGTGGGCCCAAAAACTACCGGGAATTAACACCCAAATATTTCCTCGAGAAACTAATGTAAAAATTACACCAATAAGTGCTCCATACCACCAAAGTTGATACTCGACCCTAAATCCTGCACTAAACGCAGCCAGCCTATGTCCTGTCTCATGAGCTATTACACTCAGCCCTACACCAACGGCAATAAGAATAAAATGAACAATCCAAGAGGACAAATTGAAAGTCTCACTTCCGTCATTGAATGCAATTATAAAAGTCAACACCAAAGTAGTAATAACCAAAGCTTTCTTCTCTTCTTTGTTAAAGGGATAATATCTCTTAATCTTATCCCAATAATTCCTTGGTCCTGTGGCCATACTCCATTATCGGGTATGAACGTATAAAAATGTTTCTACACAACATCAATATTCTTAGAATTCCCTTTAATAATATCAATCATCTCTTTTTCGTGACCTGCACCAACGATAGCAACTAATGGTTTTCCATCAAAATCTTTCATAATCTTAATCAACTTCTTCGCCATAAACACATTCCTCTCTTCAACCAAAACACGATACAAATTAGGATACCTCACTTTAACTTCACCAATCATTTTAGCAATAAGCTCTTTTGAAGGCACCGTATTCAGATCAAATTGATATGTTTTTTGACGTAATACAAATCCTTTGAATAAATCCACCACAAAATTCCATTTTTCTCCCCAAGTTAATGCTCTACTCAACCGATTAAGAGTAATTTCAATATCTTGGTCAATAAATGCAATCTTAGTTTTCTCACGCCGAGCCACTTCCATAGCTTTCTTCATTTCATCCCCAGGACTGACTCCCACATAATCTCCCATCTTTTTCTCAGCCCATCCACCCAATAGAGCAAATAAATACCCTTTGACTCCAATTCGAGGAATATCACTGATACTGATCCTCCCTTTGATATTATGCATAAGAGCATACGCTCTTTTCCGATCTAATTCCACGCAAACAAGTTCAGGTTTCTCCCGAAGAATAGCTTCCTCAACTTCCACCATACTCTCTTTTGAGATATGAGATGTTCCAATTAAGGTTAAATGCTTATATTTCATAATTACCTAGAAAACGAGATATATTATAAAGATATGCAATACCTATACTACCATGCAGAAAACTTTAAATACAAGCTAAACTCATTATCACTATAAAATAACAGTAACAAGGTGATCACTATGCTAAAAATGAAGAAAATTTCCGAAACATTCGAAATGAAGGTATTTACAGATACAGGAGAATACTTCGGAGACGTTGAAGAAGGAATCTTAACCTCAACAAAAGTCTTTGGTTGGAGAGTCCGTGCTACTAAAAATTCATTTCTAAATAAAGTGCTAGGATCTGCAAAAGGAGTTATCGTACCACACCAATTAGTAAAAGCTATTGGCGATGTAATGGTCATCTCAAAAGCAGCTGTTCCATCTTACTCACCTGAAGAAGAAGCACAAGCTGAACAGTAGTGGTAAAAAACATCACCATTCTAAAAAACTTTAAATACACCTAGATTCATTTCTATCATATGGACATTGAACCATTGCTCTCATTAGGCCTCACAAAAACGGAGGCCAAGATATACATCGACTTACTAGAGCTAGGACCATCATTAGTAGGAACCTTATCAAAGAAAACAGGCTTCCATAGAAGATCATTATATGATGCACTAGAACGTCTAATAAACAAAGGATTAGTTTCCTACATAACAACAAACAATAGAAAATACTTTGAAGCTGCCGACCCGAGCACGTTATTAGAACTTCAAAAAGAACAAGAACACAGAATTAAAGATCTTCTTCCAGAACTTAATCTAAAAAAGCAAATGTCCAAAGACGACAATGATACCACTTTCTTTAGAGGAGTCCAAGGATTAAAAAGTGTTTTTAACGATCAACTCAAAGAAAGAAAAGAAATCCTCGTATTTGGAGCCTCTAGAGATATTTCCCATATTTTAAAATATTATCTTCCCCATTATGATAATGCTAGAAAAAAATATAATATTCCAGTAAAAATTATCTATGATAATTCTTCAAAACAATCTCTCTCAAAAAATATCCCTTTGTTTGAAGTAAAATTTCTTCCGAAAGAATATGCATCGCCAGCCTCCACAAATATCTATGGAGATAAAGTGGCAATCCTGCTCTGGGAGGAAGAACCATTAGCAATCGTCATAAAAAATAAAAAAATTGCAGATGCATATCGATCCTTCTTTTCATTGCTATGGAAAACTGCTAAATCTTAATATATGCACTTAAAATATTATTTTCCATATGACTAATAAATATACTAGAGTTTCGAAAAGCAAAAACTATTTAAAGTTAGAATTTCATAATTAAAGTCTGCCAAAGTTTCTAAAAAAGGAGGGCATTATATTCATGGATCAAACAAACAAGCAGATGGAGTCGGCTCTGTCAAATGGAGCACAAACAGATGAATTTTCTCTGATGTTTGATCACAAGAGTAAACTATCCTCACTAGTACCAACAGAAAGAATTGAAGCATACAAAAGATTATTCTACAATATTAAAACATGGCAAGAATCAGGAGAAGTACCTTATCATCCCACGAATGAATATTTAGGAGGATCTGAACTTGCCTCAGATATCTACAAGAAAAAATATTTCTTAAAAGATCTCAAAAATAAACACATTGAAGACAGGCCTGAACAAGTCTTTAGAAGACTAGCGGCATACATAGCTGCAATCGAAACAGATCCAGTAAAACAAGATGAATACGCAAAGCGATTCTATAATAGCCTCTATAATGGCCATTTTCTCCCAGGGGGGAGAGTCATTGCAGGAGCTGGAGACCTGTACAGACTAAAAACACTTGCAAATTGTTTTGTAAGCATTGTAGAGCGAGATAACATTGAATCCATCTATAAAGCAGCCTACGAATGTGCAAGAACATACTCATATGGTGGAGGAATCGGAGTGGATATCTCTGTTCTTCGACCACAAAACTCCGTCGTCCACAATGCAGCAGACTTTTCAACAGGAGCAGTCTCTTTTATGGAAATTTACTCATTAACTACAGGACTTATTGGTCAAGCAGGAAGAAGAGGAGCATTAATGTTAACGTTAGATGTAAAACATCCAGATGTATTCAACTTTATCCATGTCAAAAAAGCATCCAATTGGGTCACTAAACAAATCGCTGAGCAATGTAGTTGGTCAGGAAAGTTCAATGATGAACAAATTGGAGAAATTGAAAAACAAGTAAGAGAAAATACCCAAATTAGATTCGCAAATATCTCATTAAAGGTTTCAGATGAATTTATGCAAGCAGTAGATGAACAAACCAAACATGGTAAAGATAAAATCATCATTTACAAAAAAGGACCTACTCAAAACTCTCCGGTTGTCCAAGATGAAACATCACTTCATTATTCATTCAGCATTCCATCAAAAAATATTGATGAATATCAAGAATTAGGAGTATACAACACAGTGGAAGAAGCAAATGCGGCTTTAGCAGAATATAACGTATCATTCTCATCTGAGCAATTAGAAGATAATAATTTAAGAGATAATTTTGGAGATCTTATCCTCTCATCACCACAAGGTCAACTCGCTGTAAAGAAATCTGGAGACTTTATGCTCTATTTCCATTCCAAGAATGTAGGAGAATTAAAAGAATTAGTAAAAGCAAGAGATATTTGGAATCCTTTTGTAGCAGGAAACTACACAACAGCAGAACCAGGCCTCATTTTCTGGTCAACCATGACAAAATACTCTCCTTCAAACTATGTAGGCAGACCGATTATTTCCACCAATCCTTGTGGAGAAGTTCCACTTGAAGATGGAGGAGCTTGTAATCTGAGTTCAATTAATCTTTCAAGGCTAGTACTCAATGGATACACACCAGAAGCTAAAATAGATTGGGATACCCTAAAACAAGTAACTCAAGACGTAACACGATTCTTAGACAGTGTAGTTGTATGGAATGAAACACTCAATCCTCTAGAAAAACAGAGAACTTCTGCTAATGAAACAAAAAGACTCGGTCTAGGAGTTATGGGAATTGCAGATATGTGTAATCAATTAGGTATTGGATATGACAGCCCCGAAGGAGTAGAATTACTAGAAAAAATAAGTAAATTAATCGCAAACTATGCGTATCGAGCATCTGCTTTATTATCTGAAGAAAAAGGGCCTTCCCCTATTTTTAATTACGAACAATATGCGAAGAATCCTTTTTTCCAAGAATCTCTTGATGAAGAAACAAGATCTTTGGTAAAGGAAAAAGGACTTAGGAATATTGCAATCCTCTCTATTGCTCCAACCGGAACAATAAGTAATGTAGTGTTAGGATTTACAAGCAAAAATAAACATTATGTAGGAGTTTCTGGAGGAATTGAACCCATTTTTGCATTGGCATATGATAGAAGATCTGAGTCATTTGGAAATAAAGTATTCAAAGTCTTCCATGCAACCGTCCAAGCATATCTAGACCTCACCGGAAAAACAGAAGAAGCTAAGCTTGCAAAAGATGATGAAGAGTTAAAACAATTCCTTCCTGAATATTTTTTCAGAACAGCACATTACCTTACTCCAGATACAAGA
>CAYLOA010000015.1:0-26077 GCA_964385185.1 uncultured Methanosarcinales archaeon
AATATTCTCATCATGGAACTTAACATCCACTCCAGCAGCCATTAATCGAGCTCCTTGAGTAAGCATTGCTGTCGGTAAATATACATGTCCAATAGCTTCCTCTTCAGCAGAGGAAGCATAATTATGCCTTTGGTTTATCATATCAATTGTTACCATTGTTTATCACAATATAGTGATAACATACACAATTCATTAAACCTACGAGCATATTTTGACCGATTTATAGATATACTTAAATAGAATAACACACTATAACGAAAATATGAAGAAAATTCACCTCGATTTAACGGATAAAAAGATCCTAGAACTATTAGACCTAAACTGCCGTATCTCTAACGCTCAAATAGGAAAAAAAGTACATAAATCAAGAGAGGCAGTAAAATACAGAATCGGGCAACTCCAAAAGAAGGGAGTTATAACCAATTTCATCACTTCTATCAACCCCAACAAATTAGGCTATCTAATGTTCAAGGCATATCTCAAATTAGAAAACATTCCTAACGAAAGAGAAAAATTCTACAAGGAACTAAAAGAAAACAAAGACATATACTGGATGGGAATTTCAGATGGAGCATACGACTTAGTATTTGCCATCCTCTCACCTTCAATTACAGAGTATTACACAAAAGTCAACAACCTCCTTTCAAAGTGGCAACATCTGATTGTATCAAAAGTCCTAGGAACCATGGTAGATACAACACAATACAACAAGAAATTCTTCACCGACAATAAAGAAGGGTCATACGTTGTCTTAGGAGGCAACCAAGTCCAAAATAAAGTAGACTCCTTAGACTCTTCAATCTTAAACATCCTAGCAAACAATGCAAGAATCCCTTTAGCAGAACTTGCAAGAAAAGTTTCTTCAACCATAGAAATTGTAAGGGGGAGAATAAAAAAATTAGAAAAAAATGAAATCATCTTAAACTACAGAATTGCAGTAGACTTTAACAAATTAGGTCTAGAATTTTTCAAAGCAATCATCTATTTCCGTTCACTCTCAGAAAAAGATGAAAAATCTCTTTTCGAATGGATGAGAGTCCACCCAAAATCTTTATACTACATCAGATCATTAGCCCCCTGGGAAGTAGAATTTGAATTCGTTGTTCCCTCGTATCAAGATTTTAACGACATTATCAACGCATTAAGAAAACAATTCCCTCATGTAATAAGAAACTATGAACACTTAATCATGATTGAAGAAACCTGGATGCCTGCATATAAAGAAATGATCCAACCTGCAATCTAATTTTTCTTACTTAAATATTCTTCTTTAGAAATTTTCTTAACAATCCCTTTATGTGCATCAACTTCAGCATAATCTCCATCTTGCAACACTCTGGTTGCAATCTTAGTTCCAATGACACAAGGTTTATTCATCTCTCTTGCAACAATTGCTGCATGACTCGTCATACCACCCTGATCGGTTACAAAAGCTGCTGCTTTCTTCATAGCAGGAACAATATCTGGATCTGTTGCAATACTCACCAAAATATCTCCTTCATTCATCTTCGCCATATCTGCTGGACGAATTACTTGTTTAACTTCTCCAACTGCATACCCTAAACAACCGGTTTGTCCAACCATTTCATCAACATCACCAATCTTTTCTTCTTGAATCTGTTCTGACAACTTTTTAGCTTCATTCCTAATATATACTTCTTCAAAATCTTTCTCACAATAATGAACACTAAACTTAGTCCTGCTATCTAATACCTCTCTATCCACCTTCCCCTGAATCAGAGCTTCTTCTATTTCTTTGGTCAACATGAATCTAGACTGCATATAGGATATATGTAATCTTCGAGCCAATTCTCGAACTAAAGGTTCCATTCGGTACAAGGCATACATCTGCCCATAACGTCTATAGATCTTCGTAACCATAAAATCTCCAAATCCTTTGAATACTTTTCTCCATTTGTCCTCAATGTTAAGTTTATCTAACAAATCTTCTCTCTTTTGCAAAGAATCTTGAAATTCCTTTTCTTTACTTTTCAACAAAGTTAACGCATCTTTCCCCTCGGTGATAAATTGAGTAATTTCTTTGAGATAGTGCTCAAAACTATGTACTCCACTTTTCCCAATCCACATATAGGTGACATAGTGATATTTTTCATAATGTTTTTGCAATTTTTCCCATATCTCTTTTGAAAAATCTTCCTTTACAACATTTGGAAATTTTTTTACAAGAGTACTATCCTTATATATGAGTGCTGCAATTTCTAAGAATTCTTCCTCTTCAAGTTGAATAAGACTTTTACTTGTTGGCTGAGTTAAAATAGTAAAATATTCATTTAAAGGGTCCTCACCAACACCAATTTCTATCAAATATTCTTTGATTTTCTTAGTAAAATTCCCATGAAACATATCTACTCCTGCTGGCAACCAACACCATCGATAAAATTCTGTGTGCAATCTATCCTGTTCTGTAAAGTACCAAGACAATTTTTCATTACTAAGACTTTCCAATTTCTCTCTAGGAATACTATCAGCAAATGTTCTTAATTCATCAGAAACAATTGGAATATTCTTATTAACTTCTTCAATAAATCCATCTTCTTCTAGAAATTTCTTAGCTATATGATCTCCAACTTTAAAAGAATCTTTTTCACCAAAATAAAACCAAAGATGACTCCCTCGGTGAACAGTCATCACCTTCTTATAGGCAATACCTCCAGGGGTTTCAAACTCATTGGCAAACCCACTCATACAAATTTGAGACCAAAAAAGGTCACAATCTGGAATATCTTCTGCCAACATCCACGAATCATCATCATTGAGATATTTGGAGTTCATCATACCTAATAATGAACCATAATTTAAAAACTTTCCCTCAATATAATATGAGCAAAAACCTTATATAACCTTCTCTCATTCTAAAACTAATGAAACTATCAATAGAAGACATAACAACATTCTGTAAAAAGAAAGGTTTTGTCTATCAGAACTCCGAAATATACGGAGGTATAGCAGGATTCTGGGATTACGGTCCATACGGTGTTGAATTAAAAAACAACATAAAACAAGAATGGTGGAAATACCACGTAACTTCTAGACCAGATGTAGTGGGAATTGATGGATCAATCATAAACCACCCAAAAGTATGGGAAGCTTCTGGTCACGTTGAGTGTTTTGAAGACCCCCTAGTAGAAGATAAAAAAACAGGTGAAAAATTTAGAGCAGACACATTAATAGAAAAAGAAATCAACCAACCCACAGACGGTCTAACAAACAAAGAACTCTGGGAATTAATCAAAAAACATAAAATAAAATCACCTAAAGGCAATCCACTAAAAGAACCATCCCCTTTCAATATGATGTTCTCCACCCAAGTAGGTCCAAAACAAGACACATCTTCAAAATCATACTTAAGACCAGAAACAGCCCAAGTTATTTTTACAAACTTCAAATTAGTGGCTGAAAATGCGAGACTAAAACTACCGTTCGGAATCGCACAAATTGGTAAAGTATTTCGAAACGAGATCTCACCACGAGATTTTCTATTCAGGCTCAGAGAATTCGAACAAATGGAGCTAGAGTACTTTGTCCATCCAGATCATACATTAACCTGTCCTTTCATAAAAGAAGTCTTGAAACACAAGATAAGTGTCTATTCAGCCGTTATGCAAAAGAGAAAATTTAAACCAAAAGAAATGTCTATGGAAGAATGCATAAAGAAAAAAATTATCAAAACTGAATGGCATGCCTACTGGCTAGCGAAAGAACATCAATGGTTCATAAACTTAGGAGCAAACAAAGACAATTTCAGAATCAGACAACATGTTGATACAGAAAAATCACACTACGCTCTAGACACCTGGGATTTAGAATATGAATTCCCTTTCGGATGGAAAGAATTACAAGGTATGGCAAATAGAACAGATTTCGACTTAAAACAACATATGAAACACAGTAAAGAAGACCTATCCTTATACGACGAAGAAAAGAAGCAAAAAATAATCCCTCACGTTGTGTGTGAACCATCTCAAGGAGTATCACGAGCATTTCTCGTATTCATGTTTGATGCATACCAAGATGATAAAGAGCGTGGTAATATAGTTCTTCATCTAAATCCAAAACTAGCACCTGTAAAATTAGGTATTTTTCCGCTTTCAAATAAACTAAAACCAGATGCAGAAAAAGTATACAAGCAACTTTCAATGGGCATCCCATCCACATTGGACACATCTGGTTCCATTGGAAGAAGATACGCAAGAGCAGATGAATTGGGTATACCGTATTGTATCACGGTAGACTTCACCACAAAGGAAGATAATACCGTAACCGTGAGAGACAGAGAGTCTACTGAGCAAATTAGAATCAAAACAGAAGACCTTCCATCAATCCTACCACAATTATTAAACAACACCCTTTCTTTCGAAAAAGCTGGGAAATTCGTAAAATAGATAGTTCTGTAGATAAAATTTTATAAAACCTAGCTGTTTTACAATAATAATGTCGTTTGATCCTCAATATCGAATTCGTGGAGTTCCTCATCCTTCAAGTGAGCTCGGAATGATGAGTAACATTACTCAGGACTATCCTCAAGATTATCTAGATGAAGGTGAAAATGTAATTATGCACCTTGGAATACGATTTTTGCCACCAGTTACAGTCTCCATGTCAGATGGAACCCCAGGATTAACCCTTCCATGGGATTGGCAATCTGAAACCCAGGTTTACAATTCAGATTACCCTCAAGAAAAAATAAGAGCAGGGGTAAGATGGATGGAAAACCATCAAAAAAAGAAAAGCTCTCTTGCCGCTGTTACAAACAGATTAGTCACTTACGAGCACACTGTTGTTGCTGGGGAGATATGCTATTACCCTGAGCTAACCCCAGAGACTCTAGGATTTATTAATGACTATATGGACCAACTTGAAGAAACGATTTTCCTAGGTTCACACGATACACTAACGAGACGTGACCCTGAATTTGAATTACATTATCTTTTAGCAGAGCAGCAGAGACTCATTAAATCAGAAGAATACGAAGAATGTGCATTGCTAAAGGAAAGAATTTCTGCGCTTCAGTTAAGGCTAGGAAAGAATTAAATAGAAAGAATACATTTTCTTTTCAATGCACAAAATACTCTTAATTGACAATGGTTCTGGATACATAACCAATTTAGAAACCTCAATTAAAGAACAGGCAAATCAATTAAAGAAAGATAAAAAAATAAAAGATTTCCACATAGACAGATTCTCAGCTAAAGAAGTAACCCAAGCAGAAAACTATCCAGAAAATCTTAACGATTACCAAACAATCATCTCATCTGGCTCTTCTAAAGGGTATAAATACGCCAATGAACTACACAAACATATTATAGAAAATACACCAGATTCAACGAATATCTTAGGAGTATGCTACGGACATCAACAATTCGCTGAAGCCTTAGGTGCAAAGGTAACCAATTCTGGAAAAATGCATCATGGAGAAAGAGACGGAACCATAAAAAAAGACGATCCATTACTAGAGGGCATTCATGACAATGGAAAATTAAGATCATATGGAAGACATCAAAAATATATCAAAGTAGGAGAAGAAGGCCCATTAGAAGTCCTCGCAGAATCGACCTCTGATAAAACAAATGAAACCTTTGTTGAAGCCTACAAAAAAGGTAATGTCTATGGAGTGCAATTCCATCCGGAAAAAATCGATGACCACAAGAAGATTTTCTATAATTTGATGAAAGATACTCCCTTGGAAAATAAGATGGCAGAGCCGAAACACGATACTAAAATTCACCAATTCAAACCTAAAGAAGAATACAAACCTCAAGCCGAAGAATCTGATGCCAAAGCAGCATAAAACTTAAATACCTCTTGCAATCCCCTAATCAAAGGTGATATCAATGGCAATAAAAGATTTACAAGCAAGACAAGGAAATGCAGAAGTTCTAGCAGAAGTTATAGACAAAGCAGAAGTGAGAGAATTTGAAAAATTCGGAAAATCTGGAAGAGTCTGTAATGCTAAAATAAGAGACGATACAGGAGAAGTCCAACTCACATTATGGAATGAACAAGTGGACCAAGTAGCAGTAGGAGACAAAGTACACATTTCTAATGGTTGGGTAGGAGAATTCCAAGGAGAATTACAACTCTCAACAGGTAAATTTGGAAAATTAGAGGTTACTAAAGGTGCAGGAGCAGCAACTTCGGACAATGAAGTCGAAGCAGCAGCTTTAAACCCATCTCAACATCCCCCACCATCTCAATCTGACCTTACCCCTGACGAAACTGAAGAAGCAGCTTCATCTGGACCTAAGGTTGAAGAAGAACGAGTTGAATAATTTCTTTCTTTTTTTATTAGTAATCTTTATAAACAATCTTTGACTTTGATAGTTCATGGGAAGGTAGCTCAGACTGGGAGAGCGCAACGCTGAAGACGTTGAAGTCGAGGGTTCAAATCCCTCTCTTCCCATATTATTCTCATTAAGCACCCAAAGTAGCACCCAATATACTATTGGCTATAAAGTTAAAGATAAACATCACAAAGAAGGCAACTACACAATACAAAATTGTACTTCTAATCATATTCTTACCAATTTGAAATTCTTCATTCAATTCATCTTTCCCATTCTCAATCCCATTAGAAATAATAGTTAAAATATAGATCAACTGTACCACATAAATTCCAACGACAATCTGAAAATAATAAGTAGGAATACCCAGACCAAATAAATTAGCCAAAGAACCAGCTTGAGCTCCCGCTCCTGTAGAACTCACATCCTTAATCTGACTACTCAATTTCCCCAAAATATTAGTAATCATCGAGGTAATACCAATCACAATCCCGGCAATAACAGGCGTTAAGAAACTAATTTGGCTTTTCATTGAACTAATTATATCAGCCATTAAATCCTTCAATCGTTCATTTACTTTGTGAATCTCTTTAATATACCGAGAAATATTTACAAGTGCTTGAGCAGCAACCTTAGGACCTTTCTCGATGGCCTGTATCAACACTTTCATACTACTTCCAATCAATACAGAAGGAAAGTAAATCAACGCCCCCGTTTTCGAATTAAAAATCGCATCCTTAATACCCATTCCCAACCTTCTTATATTCATACTCACAATACGAAAGAAATTTCCACTTGTAGTACCTTCCATAATCTGACTCACCTTTCCAACAGCTAACTCTACCGGTAATCCATCTCCTAATCTATTCCCTAACTGAAATAATGCTCCTGCAAATTCTTGCTCTAGTTTCTGAGAATCCTCTCTAATCTTCACCAATTTCCCACTTTTAATTTTATAATATATTCCAATTCCAATTCCTAATCCCAATGGTATCAATAAACTAACCACAGCAGCCCCAAAACCAAAAGGACCCACACTATCTCCTGTGAGTTCATTTATCTTATACTCCATGATGGTAAATCCTAAAAACTCAGCAGAAAATGAGGGATTAATAATATGCACAAAGAGGGGACCTAAACCTAAAACTGCCAAACATATTCCTACCATCCAAGCAAAATGTTTTAGACTAACCTTAACTCCCAGTATTGTTGTAGAATCATCTTTTTGTACACTGTCTCCTAATTCAGTTTTTCCCTGCCCGGCCGGTCTTTTCACCAAAATATTCTTACCTAAAAAATATACACCTATAGGCAGCAACACATTATAAATTGCCGCAATGTGATACCAAGCAACATTCTCCATAAAACTTACCATGAGTGGCAAAATAACCAATCCAAGAATAGGCAATATAATCCCCATCATATGTAACAAGGTAATAGGCTGTCTCAAGTTTTGCGCATAATGAAGCATCTTTTCATAGGTTTCATCCAAAATAACATCTAGTGATTTATCCAATAAACTCAACCTTCTATCCTCAGACCCTTCATATAAACTACTCTCAATAAGATGCATAGCTTGGACAAATTCCATATTGGTATCTCTCCAACCTTCCAAATAAATATCCAAACTCTCTTTAATATTCTCAAATTTTTCAGTCTCAATATCCCAAATAACTTTACGTAAATCGAGAGACAATGGAGGAGTTAAATGAGCCGATGCAAATTCTATTGCTCTTTCTAAGTTTGAGGTATGTCGCATATACGTTACGATATAAAAAACACCGAGTACCATCTGATTACTGGCAGCCATTCTCCATTCAGCAGCAAAATAAAAAGGAATCTTCCCCAATGGAACAATTAATGCTGCCCCTAATATCAACGACATCAATCCAAAGAAGAGACTTCCTAAAAAGAAAAAACTCACAAAAGATCCCAAAAACATAAAAATTACAGGCCCTATAACTGAAAAACTCACAGCACCGGAAGGAGTAATAGAGAGATGACAGAGATCAATTGCTTCCTGCAATTTCTGAGCCTTTTTAGGCTTAACTTTCATACTAACAATTTTTTCACAGAAGGCACATGCTTTTTCATACCACCCGAGCTTCTTCGGCAAATTTTCTCGCTTAAATTGCTCATACTCAACAGATCGGGCCATTTCCTCCTGTTTTAAATCTTCACGACTACTTCGAACAGGGTCTTCCGGATTCAATTTTGCATCAAACTTATGCATCATATCATATATTTCGTTTTTGCTGAAGTCCATTATATTTTTTAGCAGCTCGTTTAGCCCAAGATTCCCATTCAGAATACAATCGTTTTGTATCTATACTTCCCACTTCTCCAGAAATCTTCTCAGTTAAATTATGAAATTCATCGTTTGATTTAATAACAAAGCCAGCTTCCAAAAGATCCTTATTTCCACTTGACTCAGACAATCCAACTAATGCTTTCTTAATCTTAGCACGAACCAATACATTATCCCAGACAGCATCCCAATTTCCTGCCCACTCCTTCACACTGCCAGCTATCCCTTTCAATATTTCACTCTCTCCATTAATGAGTTCATTAGTAGGTACTAATTGATCAGTAACTGCATCATATTTCATCAAATCAACAAAGGCACCTTCTCTAAGAGGATCATCTTCCCAATCTTTTCGAATCTCAGTAATGGAAGTAACCCTACGCCATCTATGCAGTCCATCTGCACTCTTAATAGGATTAGCAACAACAATAATATCGGTGGCTTTAAAACTCGTCCGAGGAACTTTAAGATCATTTACAACTCTGTCAAACACACCATACGGACTATCACCGTGAATAGTACCTGCAACAACGTTAGCTAAAGCTCCCACCCGCATCGCCTCATAGAGGGCCTGAGCTTCTTCCGAACGAACCTCACCTACAAATAATGCACTATCTCCTAAACGTAAAGTAGTCCTAATTCCTTCTGCCGCAGGAACTTCTGCACTTCCTTTTGACAAAGCAGCAGCAACCTTCATCGGTTGAATGTTATACCCAAATTTACGCAGCGCACGAACAGGCAATTCCAAAGTATCTTCAATCGTAATTATTCTATATCGACGCATAATTTCAACCAATACACTACCTAAGAGAGCTGACTTTCCCGCACTTCGAGTTCCCGCAACTAACATGGTTCTACTTCCATCAATTAAAAAACTCATCAATCCTCCAGCTAAGTCAGTAATCATTCGATTCTGAACAAATAATGGCAAAGTCCACGGTTTATCCCTATGACGACGAAAGGCATACGCCAGTCCATTAGGATTAAGAGGAGGGCTTATTACAGCAATCCTCGATTCTGAGCCAGGCAAAGTTAATTCAGTATCCATAATTGGATTCGCTTCATCAAGAGGTCTACCAGAAATTAACCTTAATTTAGAAGCCCAACTCTCTGCCTCAGGGGGTGTAGGAATAACATTAGTCCTACAATTATCATAATCTTGATGCACAATAAACATTGGAATCTGCCCCAGAGGACTGTTAATAGTAATATCCTGTACCTTTTCATCTTTCAATAGCAATTCAATGAGTCCAAAACCAACAGAATAACGCACAAGTATCTCTGTTAACTCCTGTAATTCTTTCTCACGCAATTTTATGCCATGATGGCTACTCAATTCATCAAGTAAATCTTCTCCAACATGCGTAAACACCTCTCTCATCCGCTCAGGATCAACAAAATCTGCCCTTTTAGGTTTGTGCTCTGACATAATCTTCCGGGCAGCATCCAATAATTCATATTTATCCTCAGTCAGCCTAAATTCTGGTGGCATCATATGATACAAATACAAAGTACTATCAGCGATAGAAAAAATAGTAATCTCCGTACTTCCCACTTTGTACGTGTCCAATTCTTTAGCATCCTGAGGAAATTTACTCATCACTCGAGTAAACATAAAATCCGGTTTAATCAGCGGAGTAAACACTTCTGAGTAAATCGCCCGATCTCCCACTTTATGACCTTCCAGTTTATGTTTCGTCTGTCGTATGAGCTCAATCCCATCCAATTCTTTGATGACATATCGTAGAATAGAAAGATACTTCTGTACAGCCAACAAATACCCATCATCTGTACTCTTTTCAGCCAATAATTCTTCATTACGCAATAATCTTTTCAACAAAACATACGCCCCTAAGGGATCAGCTTTCAAAGTATTAAACAGAATCTGCTGCAACTTTGTAAACCACATCGTGGCATATCTTTCGTATCCGGGAGTCAAAAACACCCTATACTGAATAATCCCTTGCTTCACAATTTTTTTATAGACATGCGCCAATTGCACTAAATAACGAGTCTGCGTATAATCATATTCATAATCTCTTTTCTGAAAAAACATTATTTTAGTAACTCCAGAAAGTTGAGTCAAGTATTCAACAACCCTCCCCATGGTCTGAGGATCATCCTCAATACTCGGCGGCATAGGATGTTTCTCAAAATCAATCCGAAGGATGAGTTCTTCTCCCTCTTTCACCACTTCATACTCTTTTTTCTCTTCAAAGAGTGCCATTATCCTTTCCTCCGCATCTCTTCGAGTGCGATTTCAATAAGGTGACTTCTATTTCGGTATTTTTTCTTATCAGAAATTTTCTTATCAAGCCACTCTACAAGATCTTCATCAAGCGTAGCACTAATGGGCTTCTTCATTACCTCTAATTCCCCTTTTCCCTATATAAATCTATCTCATAATATACATATTATATGATAAAATATATATCATATGATAAATTAAATCAATTAAAAAGTAATTCAAGAAAAACTAAGAAACAACAAGTGTCCCAGTCATACCATTATGACCGCTTCCACAGAATACACTACAATGTATGGTAAACTCTCCCACCTGATCTGCAACAAAAGTAACAACAACTTCTTCCCCAACAGGCAAAGTAACCTGAACCCCAAATTCTCCTAAAAAAAGTCCATGATCTACATCTTCAGAAGTAATTTTCAAAGTAACACTGTCTCCTTGATTAACTTCGATTCTTTCAGGTAAAAATGAAAATTGCTTTGCAGTTACAATAAATTCTTTATCTGTACTTTCCTCTTCAACAATCGGCTCCTCACAACTTCCAGAACAACACACTCCAGCATCTGAAGCTGTTAACTCATCAATACATGTCTCATCCCCTCCACACAAAACACCTCCTTGATCACTACAACTCATGACAACACATTGTCCACTTTGACACGCTTCATTACTATTACAACTGACACCAGTACAACTATCAGTCCTTTCATTACATGAAGTACAACAATCACTCCCTAACCTACCAACACAGAGTTGTTCAGGACTACACACAACCCCTTTCAACTCACTACAACTGAGAGCAACACAACTTCCCTCTTTACATACCTCTCCACTATCACAATCAACATCACCACACACATCATCTATAATACATCCACCCACACAACACAGATTCGTGTCACTACCTACTTTTAAACTTCCATCGCAACTTGATCCACCACCACAAACTTGTCCACCTAATTCTGAACAACTTTTTCTAAAACATTCTCCTTCAAAACACTGCTCACCTTCTCTACACACAACTCCCTCGCAAAGATCCTCTACAATAACAGATTCAATGGGTTGTGTAACAACACTTTCACCTCTACTTGCTATAACTCCAGCACTCTCAGAATTTCTCCCAATAACCACTTCTTGTTCCACAGGTGAAAAAGCATTCAATACAAAGAACACTCCAGCAATCACCATCAATATCATTAAAATTCCTACAAAAATTAGTATTTTCCCTGATAAATGATGCTTATTCTCAACCTGATGATGGGGACGTAATGCTTCTGCCACCTGCCCAGCATTATAACCTTGATTAACCAACGCAGTATACAACTGTCCAGCACTAAATCCTTTGGCTTTATTTGTAGCTATATAATCTTCAATCCTTTTATCTACCATTACCTTCTATCCCAGAATACAGTTATATAAATCTATTTCTCCTTAAAATCCAAAGCAGCAGAATTAATACAAAATCTCTTTCCAGAAGGTTGAGGTCCATCATCAAACACATGAACTAAATGGCCCTTACATTTTTTACAATGCACTTCAGTCCTTTTCATAAAAAACTTACGATCACTTTCCGTCTCCACACCAGTGGCCTTTGAAAAACTAGGCCACCCTGTTCCAGAATCAAACTTATCAGAAGATAAAAACAACTTTCCTCCACAGCCAGCACACATATATGTACCTTTGGCATGATTATCATGCAACCCACCAGAAAAAGCAGGCTCAGTCCCTTTTTCACGCAAGACATGAAACTGCTGCGCATTTAACTTTTTCCGCCAACCGTCTTCATCCTTGGGAATCATTTAGAAAAAAACTCCAAAGTACCTGGAAGTATTAAAGCAATAGAAATGACCAATAAGATCATATTATATTTTAATCCAGGAGTTTGAATACCAAAAAACAAAACTACTAAAGCCATAGCAATCCATCCATAAATATGATGCTGTAATCCAATCTTATTCTTTGCAAACCACATATTCCATACAAGTGTAGTATAATAAACTAAAAGAATAACTCCCACAAGTAATATCCCAAAACTATACTGCATGAGTTCAGCTGAAAAGATACTACCAATAGCAAAAGCAAACAAGATCTTTCCCCAAATAGCAAGAGTGAAGTTCCTCTTAGAAAGCTTCCGAATCATCCGCTCTTCCCATTGTAAAAATCCCATACACCTAATCTAGAATTTATACTATAAAAACTTTACTTTTGCAATACAATAACATTATCATATAGTTTAGGTTCTTCCTGATTTTCTACATCTCCAGCTTTGGGACCAAGATACTTATCTATAGTATACCCCATGTGTTTTAAACTCGATGTATCTAGCTCCCAACGTCCTTCCTGCAAAGAATGAATCCCAAATCCTTTTGGTTTTGTAATCGTCAAAGCTTGTTGCAATGTTCCATATTCATAATTATATGATGGTGTAGTGAATCCTCTTGAAGAGACACTTCCAAAGTAAGCCATAGAGGTTATTAGGTCAAATTCACCAACTGCAAAATAATTTGCTATTCTCTGAGCCATACCCCACTTTTTGGTAAATGCATACTTTTTGAATGGAAGATGCCATTCATCAAGTCCAACTACCTTTGCTCCTTGAGATGCAAGATATTCTGCCATCCTCGGCCCATTATTATTTTCAAGTTGAAATCCCCAAATATCATGGCCACATGCAATATCTAATATAGAAACACCATTAAAATCACCAAATATTTGCTCAGCGAACGCAACTGTTAGTGCAGTTCTTTCTTTCATTGTAGTATCACTAACGAGAGCATCAACTCTATCTTTAACAATTCCCCTCATTTCAGGTGTTTCAAAGTTCATATATCAGAGAAGTCTATATTTCATTATAAATCTTTGTCAGTAAAACCTATTCTCAAGCCAACTTTTAATTCCCTTCTCACTCCCATCAAAATGGGGTTCAGGCAAATCTTTAGGATCAACCCATCGTAATTCTTCACATTTTGTAGGTTCCATTATTTTAGGCTCACCCTTAAATTCCTTAGTATGCAAAATTACAGATGCACCATGAAGACTTTCCTCATGAAATGATGCCACATTATTAGTCAGACCAACCACACTAGGATCAACAAGCTCGATTCCACATTCTTCCATAATTTCTCGAGTAGCAGTCTCTTCAAAATGTTCACATTTGTCAACCATCCCTCCAGGGATGCTCCATTTGGGTTGAAAACCACCACATCGTTTCTGCAGTAATATCTTACCCTCTCGCTCAATGATAACTCCTACTCCAACATGAACACTCATATAAAACCTATTTCTCTCAAACTATTTAATATTTACCCCTTACCATACTAGCAAACTTTATTAAACCCCAATCTCATATATCTCCTTATGGTAATGGACATGAAGATGGCAGGAAAACCAAAACATGGTTTATTCGGAAGTAAAGCCCCTCCACCACCCTCAGGTCCAGATATGAATATTGTTCATGATTTAGCAACACTAACAAGAAGATTAAGAGTTCTAGAATCTCAATACACAAATACAAGAAGAAGAATCACAGTTATAGATGAAAACATGATGTCTCATGGAAAGAAATTAAATCAAGAAATTGACACTGTAAATGAAGAAATGACAGATTTAAAAAAAGCAGTAGAATCCATGGATGAAAAATTAGTTACCATCATAAAAGAACTTAAACATGCAGCAAAAATAGGCGATGTTGAAGTATTAAAGAAATACATAGAAATATGGCAACCTTTAGACTTTGTCACAAGAGACCAAGTAGAAAAGATTGTAAAAGACTTTATAGCAGAGCAATAACAACATTTAAATAAGTTATAACCCAAAAAAACAATATGTCATTATTCGATCTTAAGAAGAAAGAGGCACCACCACCTCAACAACCAGCCCCTTTTCCTACGGATCTTCCTCCAGATTTTCCACAAGGACAAGGATCTAATCTTCCTGTAGATAAAATAAACAATTTACGATCACAAGGTCTTTCTGATAATCAAATAATTCAAACACTACAAAGGGATGGATTTACTTCTGACCAAGTATTTGAAGCTATGACACAGTCTGGAATGCAGGCAGCAGGTCCGCTTCCACCCGATCAAGTTCCTCAAGGTATGGCTCCTATGGGTCCTCCTATGCAAATGCCAAACATGGCAAACGATTCAAGCCACACAGAAGAATTGGTAGAGTCAATTATTAACGAAAAATGGGGAGAATTAGTAAAAACAATTAACAAAATTAATGAGTGGAAAGAACACACAGATACCACGTTAAAGAAAATGCAACAACAATTAGTTGATGTAAAGGGTGAATTTACCAACCTCCATAAAGCCTTAATTGGTAAAATATCTGATTACGATCAAAACATTCTCAGTGTAGGGACAGAAATTAAAGCTTTGGAAAAAGTATTTCAGAAAGTCCTACCAACATTTACTTCTAATGTTTCAGAATTGGATAGAATCACAAAGAAACTTAAGAAAAAATAGAGACTTCTTTACCCATTAGCTAATCGACTAACGGTAAATGCTCCAACTAATAATACAAGAATCATACCTAATACATTAGGATGAACTAAAGTATCCCAGAAATCATTCTCTTGCTGACTTACTTCTCCTGTTCCTTCTTCATACCCTCGGCTAAAATCAGTCTCACCAACACCGCCAAAATCACTGACAACGCTAACGAGAGAACCAACAAAGATCAATAAACCTAATCCCACAATCCAAACATTAAGATAATCATGTCGTGGACTCTTGAAAACTCCCATAATATCTCCTTCATTAAATCCAAGAATCATAAACATCATCATGATAAAGAGTATCCCAAAGGCTAAAAAGACAAACCACGGTGCCATCAAACTAATAACTTCACGCACAACAGGAAATAGGATAGACAATATTGCCAAAGATAAAGCTGATATGGCACCTAATCCTTTATTCTCCCCAAATATCTTAGTTTTCAAAAAGATTGCATAAAAGATACAAAAAACTAGAAGAAAAGGAAATATAACTCGAAAGCTTGAAAGTAAGCTTGTATCTATAGGCGTTGCCATTCTCTAAGGTTTTTTGAACATATTTCCTAGGCCATCAGTTAATTTACTAAGACCATGGATTTTATTCTGTTCTTCACTGTCTCTAGTAATAAACCAGATCACAATACCGAACACCAATAATATGACAATCAACGCCCAGACATCGGGATCCTGTATCCAGCGGAGCCATCCTGGAACATAAGAAAACCATCCGGCAGCTCTTCCAAAAATCCAGATGATAACAATGAATGAAATAATTGCAATCCAACCACTAAGAGATCCACCCATCCAATGAGCTTCTCCCCCGAGGATACCTATCAAAACAAGTAACATGATAATTGCTACAAAGATGATAGATACTTGAGGTAAGGCAGTATTAATAATCAGTACGACGTCTCCTTCCGGAGGATAACTATTCGTCACGTGCGGTATAACAACTAAAAGTGAAATAACCAGTGAAACAATAACATTGAAATTCTTTTTACCTTCTCCTAAAACTTTAGTTTTCTGAAGAATTGCAAATAAGATAACGAATATCAGTAAAAATGGGAGTAAAGCATCTGTAAGACCCCAACTCTCTAAGACTTCTACGAATTCAACAAAATCAACCATGATTGCACCTCACTGTAATTGGGTAAAATTGAATTTCTATCATTTTGATTAGTTATTCAATTTTTCCTCTGTGGACTTTGACTTTTATATTTAAACTCAAAGTCCTCAATAGGTTATTCTTTCATTTTGAGTTTTATGGTATTTAAATCTTTCCATTAACAAGTAAATTAGAAACTACTTAATCATCCTTTTTATGGGGTTTTTTAGGTTCATGTCCATGATGTTTGGGTTCTTGAACAATGTACATAATAAATCCAATAATAACTAACATTAACACAATACTCCCTACTGCAGTACTATTGAAATTACTCACAACATAATCAATAACATATTCTCCCCATGGCTCTCCATCATCAGTCTTTACAGCCCATAAGAATATGACAATAATTCCAATAAACATAATGGCCATGAATAACTTTCGCCATCCACCTTCTAAAGCAACCAATTCTCCTTCTTTGTAGAAACTTCCTATCAATAATAAAAAGATGACAGCTAAGAATAACAATACCACCATATTACTACTCACTTCAGTAATCGTTTGCACTAATTTACTACTAGCAACGACCATAAAGGCGATAACAAAACTCGCCATAGCGTTAAGATTCTTTTTAGTATAACTTTTACCCTCTATCTCTTCCATTCCAAGAACTTTAGTTTTCTCAAAAATGGCAAAAACAATAGTAAAGACCAATAAAAACGGCAATAAGACATCATACACTCCAATTCTATCAAAGAATTCAATTATATCTCGAAATGCACTTGCCATAATCTTAATTTCAGTTTTGCAATATATAAACGTTTTGTTTAACCTAAAAGAAACCTTTATATAACCACCTACACACCTTCTAGGAATGCTAAACAAGAAAGAATTTGATAGTATTAGAAAAGACCTAAAATCGTTCGATGAAAAACGAGAAGAAGTCATCCAATTATCTAGAACTATTATCCAGCTATCAAAGCAAATAATCTACGCATTACATAGAGATGAAGATCCAAAAAAGAAAATAGAAGAAATGCAAGCAAAAATCGATGAACTTCCTAAAACAAAATTTGATACTAATATAGACAAGGTGGCTTACCAAGAATATGTGGAAGCGTTAACTTATGCACAATTTGTAAAAGATAAAACGATTCCTACGAGAAAAGATTTAAACGTCGACACAGAATCATACTTACTAGGTCTTGCAGATTTATCAGGAGAATTAGTAAGAAAAGCTGCAAATAGTGTTATTAACAAACAACCGAAGCAAGCAGAAGAAATTCGAGAATTAGTTGAACAAATTTACGGACAGTTCTTAACATTCGATTTAAGAAATGGAGAACTGAGAAAGAAATCAGATCAAATTAAATACAATTTACAAAGACTTGACAGTATAGTTTACGATATTAAAAAGAAGTAAAATACAGCCATCAACAGCTGGACGATGCCCTTGCATTTCCAGCTAATGGTCTGGAAATGCAGAAGGGCAGGTTCACTGTGTGAACCACCAAGTCCAGCTGCAAAAAGAACAAGTCCAAAAAAGCCAACAAAAAAATGAAAGATTTAACAAACTACTTTTTCGAAGTAGGAAACCTTCAAAGAGTTGCCAACTCAGGTTGGTGGCTAATTGGAGAAAAGAATCCAAACTCAGTTGCTGAACACGTTCATAGAGCTTCTACAATTGCATTCTGTCTTGCACACTTAGAGGATAAAGATCCATTTAAAGCATCATCAATTACCCTCTTCCATGACAATCATGAATCACGAGTAACTGATTTACATAAAGTAGCTCAAAAATATGTAGACTTAAAAAAAGTTGACGTAAAAGTCCTGCAAGATCAAACATACAGTCTTCCAAATCAAATCAAAGAAAGCATTCAAACATTATTTAACGAATACCATACACAATCAACTGCTGAAGGTATTATTGCAAGAGATGCAGATTTATTAGAGTACGGATTAAAAGCGAGAGAATTAATGGTGCAAGGGAATGTCGCAGCAAAAGATTGGCTAGACAACATTAACAAGTTAGTTAAAACAGATTCTGGCATCAAACTAGCAAAATCATTATACAAAGCCGACCCAAATGATTGGTGGAAAGATCTGAAGAACATAAAAAGATAAAATGCTAGACATCCTCAATAAAATTCATTGGCTTGGACATTCTTCTTTCATTATCGAACCTGATAAAACAATAATCCTTGACCCGTTCAAAATCACCACAGAAAAGAAAGCAGACATTCTATTCATTTCTCACGAACACTATGATCACTGTTCACCAGATGATATTGAAAAAGTAATACAACCCTCAACAATCATTGTCACTGTCCCTGGAAATCAATCCAAAATTGCACCTTTCGCAGAGCAAGTTGCAGATGTAAAAATTGTAAAACCCGGAGATTCCTTAGAAATAGATAACATCCACATCCTAGTAACTCCTGCTTACAATACTAACAAAGATTTCCACCCTAAAGCAAACGATTGGGTCGGATTTATATTAACAATAGACGATACAAAAATCTATTACGCTTCAGATACAGACGTAATAGACGAAATGCAAACGATAGAATGTGATATAGCCATCCTTCCTATTTCAGGAAAATTTGTTATGACGCCAGAAGAAGCTGCAGAAGCAACTAAAATTCTAAATCCAAAAGTAGCCATCCCCATGCATTATGGAGATATCATTGGAACAGACGAAGATGCTAAGAAATTCGAATCATTATGTGAATGCGATGTTAAAATATTAGATAAAAATTAACCAAACTTCTTCCCAATATCTTTACGAACCTTCTCAAAACTGCCCTTCTCAATCCCTTCCCTTATAGAATCCATCAACCTCTGCATAAAATACAAATTATGATAGCTACAAAGTCGATATCCAGTAGGTTCATTCATCCTCATCTGATAAGAAAGAAAAGCACGTGAAAAGTTCTTACACACATAACAATCACAATCCTTATCCAACGCCTTAGAATCTGTCCGAAAAGCAGCATTTTTAATCCTAATCTTACCTTTAGAAGTAAACAACGTCCCATGTCTAGCATTCTGTGTATGATACGCCGAATCAAAACAATCAACTCCTGCACCAACAGCCTCAACAATATCAGCTGGATTGCCCACACCCATTAAATATCTTATTTTACTATCATCAAGTTCTTTAATACTCGTCTGCATAGCCTTGACCATTTTAGCATGTCCTTCACCTAATGCCAATCCACCAATAGCAACTCCATCAAAATCTAAAGAATCTATAAACTGTGCACTCTTCTTCCGAACATCTAAATGCAACCCTCCTTGACAAATTCCAAATATCTTCTGTTTCTTAATTTTATACTGTAAACATTCTTCTGCCCATCGATGCGTTCTATCAAGAGACTTCTCTACATCTTTCTTTCCAGCTTTTACAGAAGGCATATCATCCAAACACATGGCAACATCCGATCCAAGAGCTTGTTGAACCTGCATAGCATCCTTCGGAGTGTACAAAAACTTATTGCCATGCCAAGGATTGGTAAACACAATACCATCTTCCTGACTTTTTACATAGAAACTTTCCCTATCAGCCTGAAACCCTCCAGAGTCAGTAAAAATGACACCATCAAAACCACTAAACCTATGTAATCCTCCAACCTTCTCAACAATATCAACTCCAGGGTTCAAAGATAACACTAACGAATTTGAAATCCAAGCTCCAGTTCCAATCTCTGATAAATCTTGGGGCGTAATACACTTAACACTCCCCTTAGTAGCACAAGGCATTAAGAAAGGTGTCTTCACCTTCCGACCATTGACTGACAACTCCCCACTTCTACCATCATTCTTAGAATCTGTTTCCTTAATCGTGAACATACAAATATAAACTGATTCGTAATTTATAAAGTTACCTCACAATAACCTTTATATACATCCAGCCACTTCTTTAACCTATGAAATATAGAACACATACCTGCAACCAATTAACAAAAGCTGATGTAGGTAATAAAGTAATCTTATCAGGTTGGAATTCTACAAGAAGAGATCATGGTGGATTAATATTCATAGATTTAAGAGATAGATACGGTTTAACACAAGTATCATTTGATCCAACAAAAAACAAAGATGCACATGCAACAGCAGAAAAACTCTCCAGAGAAGATGTAATCACAATCCAAGGAACCGTACAACCAAGACCTGACGGTATGACAAACAAGAACCTACAAACAGGAGAAATTGAAGTCATAGCAGAAAAATTAGAAATTTTCAGTAAAGCAACAACACCTCCTATCGAAGTTGATGACAGAGTCATTGCAAATGAAGAGACAAGACTCAAATACAGATATCTAGATCTAAGAAGACCAACTATGATTAAGAACCTAGCATTTAGAGACAAATGTGCAATTGCAGCAAGATCATTCTTCCACCAAAACGATTTCCTAGAGATTGAAACACCTCTTTTAGTAAGGGCAACACCAGAAGGTGCAAGAGATTACGTCGTACCAAGCAGAACCGTTCCAGGAACTTTTTTCGCACTACCACAATCACCACAATTATACAAACAAATTCTAATGGTTGCAGGAATGGATAAATATTTTCAATTTGCAAGATGCCTAAGAGACGAAGATTTACGTTCAGATAGACAACCGGAACATACACAAATGGATCTAGAAATGTCATTTGTAACAGCAGAAGATATCATGGAATTCGTAGAAGGCTTATTCAAACATATCACAAAAGAAGCAGCAGGAATTGAAATTAAAGAACCATTTGTAAAACTAACCTATGACGAATCCATGAAATTATACGGAACAGACAAACCTGACCTCAGATTCAAATTAGAATTAACAGACGTCACAGATATTGTAAAAGATTCAGATTTTCAAGTATTCCAAAACGTAGCAAAAGACGGCGGATTAATTAAGTGCATAAATCCAGAACAAGATCTTCCAAGAAAAGAAGTAGATGCTTTAATAGATTTCTGCACACAAGCAGGAGCTAAAGGAATGGCTTGGATGAGAGTAACTAAAGACGGCCTAGAGTCAAACATTGCTAAATTCTTTGACAAAGAAACACAAACAAAACTTATTGAAGCAACCCAAGCAAAAGAAGGATCCATGTTAATGTTTATAGCAGACAAACCTGCAACAACCAATGCAGTCTTAGCAGCATTAAGAAATCACTTAGGAGAAAAACTATCCTTAATCGCACCTAATCAATTTTCATACTGTTGGGTAACAGATTTTCCACTATTCGAATTCAATGAAGAAGAAAATAAATGGGATGCCTGTCATCACATTTTCTCAAGTCCAAAAAAAGAACATATTAAACACCTAGAAACAGATCCAGGAAAAGTATATGGAGATCTATTTGACATTGTCCTAAACGGTACAGAAATGGGATCAGGATCTATTCGAATTTCACAGCCAGCTTTACAAAAGCAAATCATGAAAGTAATAGGTTTCGACGAAAAAGAAGCAGAACATAAATTCGGATTCCTCCTCAACGCCTACAAGTACGGAGGACCACCTCATGGAGGAATGGGACTCGGTTTTGACAGATTAGTAGCAATGCTCCTAGGATATACAGACATTAGAGAAGTAATCACCTTCCCTAAAAACAAGAATGCTGAAAACCCTATGGATGGCTGCCCTTCAAACATCACAGAACAACAAGCTAAAGAATTATACTTAAAGTCAACAGTAGCCAAGAAATAATACTCTATCTACGCAAGCATTAAATACCACACAGCAACCTAAATCATATGCCAAAAATTTCAATAATTATACCAGCATTCAATGAAGAGAAATATATAGAGAAAACGATCCAAAAAATAAAAAAATCCACAATAAAAGATTATGAAATCATAGTAGCACTAGACTCCTGTACCGATAATACAGAAAAAATAGTAAAAAAGCTCAATGTAAAATACATAAAAGTTAATGCAAGAAAAGCCAGTGCAGCAAGAAACGCAGGAGTAAAACTAGCAAGAGGAGAAATTTTAGTATTCTTAGACGCAGACACATTAATACCAAAAGAACTACTAGAAGAACTTCCTGAAACAATGAAAACCTGCACTATAGCTACTTGCAAAGCAGAACCAGACGTTAAGAAATTCTTAACATCATTATTAATCAAAGCAAAAGATCTCGTTATTTCAATGGGATTAATAAAAACATCAAATGGAATTATTATAACAACTAATAAAATATTCAATAAAGTCGGTGGATTCCCACTCCTACCCTATCATGAAGATGGTGTATTCATTCGAGCCGCAGCAAAACTAGGAAAATTCACATTCTTAAGCAACCACATTGTAATCCAATCCATGAGAAGATACATCATCCTAGGGTACATCACCCCACTTTTATTCTGGGGCATAGAATGGGTTAAAGGATTGTTCAATAAACGATCTAAAATCTACCCTGCAGCAAGATAATTTCTTCACAAGACAGTTACTGGACTGTGCACTTACATTTCCAGCTAATGGCTGGAAATGTAGAGGGGCAGGTGCTCTGTGAGCACCAAAAAGTCCAGTGCGGCCGTTATTAAGTCCAACGTTCCAAAATTCTAACCAAAACCTATTTATACATACATCAACCACTAAAGATTATGAATGTAGACGAAGACTTACTAAGAAACGTTGCTAAACTAGCACGTCTAAAGTTAACAAAAGAGGAAACAATAACATTCTTACCACAATTAAATGAAGTCCTAGACGTTTTCTCAAAACTAGAAGAAGTCAACACAGATAACACTAAATCAAGCTTCCAACCAGTCCCTCTAAAAAATGCATTAAGAGAAGACAAACCAACAGTATGTAACACTCAAGAAGAAGTACTCAAACTAACTGATCACAAAAAAGACGGCTACTTTAAAGGACCAAAGGCAGTATGATTTCAGAATTTATAAAAAAAATACAGTCAGGTGAAATCGACGTAGTTGAACATACAAATAAAGTCTTAGAGCAAACACATAATCTAAACAACGAATTCCATCACTTAAATATAATCTCAGAAGAATTAGCCCTATCACAAGCACATAAACTAAAAAAAGCACCTAAAGGAAGACTGGCAGGTCTACCCATCTCAGTCAAAGACTCCATAATAGTAAAAGACGTAGAAAGCCGTGGAGGTTCTAAAATACTCTCAGGCTACAAACCTTTATTCAACGCAACAGTCATAAACAAACTCCAAGCAGAAGGAGCAATAATAATCGGAAAAAATGCTCAAGATGCTTTCGGATTTGGATCATTCTCAACTAATGTAGGTCTAGACCTCCAAACACCCTTAAATCCAAATGACAAAACACGAGCTTGTGGTGGTTCATCAGGAGGTTCTGCAGGATTAACAAAAGCAGCAACATTCCCTCACACATCACTTGGAGAATCAACAGGAGGTTCTATTGTAGCTCCCGCATCTTTTTGTGGAGTCTACGGTCTTTGTCCCACCTATGGAAGAATATCCAGAAACGGGTTAATGGCATACGGAAACTCACTAGACAAAATTGGCCCGATGGCAACTTCTCCAGAAGACTTAGCATTAATACTAGAAATCATCTCAGGCCATGACAAATTAGAATCAACCTCTCTAAATAACCCAGTCCCAGACTTTACAAAGGAAATCACAAACACTACAAAACTCAAGGTAGGAATTATCTCAGAGACGGTGGGAGAAGGAACAGACCCAGCCATAGCAGACAATATCCAAGCCATCGCATCAAAATTAAATGCCACAAAAGTTTCCCTCCCAACCACCCATAAATATGGTGTACCCACATATATGCTCCTTGCAACTTCAGAAGCTTCAACAAATCTAGCAAAATACTGCGGAATGCGATACGGCCAACACGAAAAACTAGAAGGGTCGTTCAACGACTACTTCACTAAGGTAAGATCCAAATACTTCAACGAAGAAACTAAACGAAGAATTATAATTGGAACGTTTGCACGAATGGCAGGATTCAGAGACGCATTCTATCTAAAAGCTACAAAAGTAAGAACAAAAATCATAGAAGAATACAAAAAACTCTATAAAACCTACGACATCTTGATCAGCCCCACAATGCCTATTGTAGCTCCCACATTCAAAGAAATTGAGCAACTCACCCCTCTCCAAAATTACATGATGGACATAATGACAGTAGGGCCTAATCTTGCAGGACTCCCGCACATAAACATTCCATCAGGAACACATAACAACATGCCGATAGGACTCTTAGCAACTTCCAATCACTTAGAAGAATCTAAACTCTTACAATTAGCTCATCAACTCAAAAATGGATAACAAAATTAAAATTGGCTTAGAAATCCACGTCCAACTAAACACAGTTACCAAACTATTCTGTGGGTGTCCTACTCAAGGAGAAGACACTCCAAATACAAGAACGTGTCCAATCTGCCTTGGCCATCCAGGATCAAGACCTGTCCTAAACAAAGCAGCCGTCGATTTTGCATTAAAAATGTGCTTAGCAACAGATTGCAAAATATCCAAAGAACTTATCTTCTCTAGAAAATCATATTTCTATCCAGACATGTCAAAAAATTATCAAATTACACAATACGAAATACCTTTAGGAGAAAAAGGAAAAATAACATTAAATAACAAAACAATCAACTTAACAAGAATTCATATGGAAGAAGATCCAGCAGCCTTAGTTCATCAAGGAGATATGGCAACCTCTCCATTTGTCTTAGTAGACTACAACCGTTCTGGAAACCCGTTAATAGAAATTGTAACAGAACCCGACATGAACTCAGCAAAAGAAGCAAGAGCATTTATGAACAAATTAATCACCATCTTAGAATATCTAGAAATTTTTGACATTAACACCTGCATAATAAAAGCAGATGTAAATGTATCCATCCAACCACATAAAAGAGTTGAAATAAAAAACGTTACAGGATTTAAAGAGATTCAAAAAGCAATTGAATACGAACTCAAACGACAAGAAGACCCTGCAACACATGAGGAAAATATTCACACAAGAAATTGGGACTCTGACCAAGCAATTTCTTCAAAATTAAGAGAAAAAGAATCCGAAGAAGAATACGGATATATTATCGACCCAGACTTAACAATTACAGACATAACAGCTGACATGATAAAAAAGACAAAGGAACACATGCCAGAACTAGCTGAATCAAAAATTGCAAAATTCCAGGAAAAACTCAACATAGCAGAAGACGATGCCAAAATAATTGCAACAGATAAATCCATGGCAGAACTCCTAGAAAGAGTAGCAAAAGTCATCGATCCAGTCCTCGCCGGAAAATGGATTAGAAGAGAGCTAAACCGTGTCTTAAATTATAATAAAAAATCACTAAAAGAAATTTCTTTAGATGAACCAAACTTCATCAAACTCTTAAAATTAATCGAAAAGAAAACAATAACAGACTCCACAGCCCAAAAACTCCTAGAAATATTCATAACAAAACCTTTTGATCCAGAAGTCTACGTCAAAGAGCAAGGCCTTGAAGCAGTCTCAGACTCCTCCCAAATTGAAGAATTCGCAGAAGAAGCAGTGAAGGAAAACCCAGAAGCAGTACAAGATTACAAGAGTGGAAACGAAAAGGCCCTCCATTTCATAGTGGGACAAGTAATGAGAAAATCCAAAGGCCAAGCCACACCTGCTGAAGTGAATG
>CAYLOA010000016.1:0-20623 GCA_964385185.1 uncultured Methanosarcinales archaeon
TTTAGCAGACTAGATATATGTTAATTTGGGCTCTAAAAAAATTGGATTTAACATGTATTAAGCGTAATTTTATTACGTTTAATACTGTAATATGCCATAAAATACGTAATTTTATATAATCACTATGTTTTTATTATATCATGGATAGACTGGATAACACCGAAACTGAGATTGAGGATATTATCGTTCAAGAGTGTAAGCTCAAAGGATATTCACAAAAGACGATAAATACTTATCTGCACCACATTAAGAAATTTGTACTTTCTGAAAAAACACCAAGAGAATTCCTTCTTGGATTGATTGCGAAAGATAATTCTGATGAAACAGTTAGATCTGCAAGTTTTGCAATTAAATTCTATCTAAATACTATAAAAAAGGAGAGTTCAGAAATTCAAGACGTTCTAGATAATTTACCAAATGTAAAAAGAGAAAAGAAACTTCCAGTAATACTTTCAAAAGAAGAAATTGAAAGACTTATATCATCTACAAAAAATATGAATCATAGGCTAATTATTCAGATAGGATACTCAGCAGGTCTGCGAATCAGCGAGATAATAAACCTTAAATGGCAGGATGTGGATTTTGACAGAAACCTGATTCATTTGAAAAGAGCAAAAGGAAAAAAAGACAGAATTGTTATGCTCTCTTTGAAAGTTAAAGAGGGTTTAATGAATCTGACGCCCAATAAAGAAGGATATATCTTCTTGACAAATAGAGGCGGAAAATACACACAAAGAACAATACAGAAAATCATTAAGAACGCAGCTATAAATGTAAGCATAAGAAAGAATGTGACCCCTCACACATTAAGACATTCTTTTGCAACTCATCTATTGGAAAATGGAACAGATATACGATACATTAGGGATTTATTAGGACATTCAGATATTAGTACCACACTAATATATACAAAAGTTTCAAACAAGAATATTTGCAACATTAAAAGTCCGTTGGATGGTTAATATTTCACAACAAACATCATATGATCTTTTTGGAAGGGTTCTAGGTCTTTTTTGTCAACTATGGTAACATGTTTTTCTAATTCAGCTTGTACTCTGTTAAATATTTTCTTTGGTGAAGCTGTAACGTCTATTGATCTTGCTTTGACTGCTAGAAATGCAAAGTTTCCTTTTGGGAGAAATGCTTTAATATTTTTTAGGAAAATTTCTACTTGATTCTTTTGCGCTAAATCTTGGTAAATGATATCTGGTGTGCAGATTCTTTTACTTAATGATTTAATATTGCTTGCTGACTCTAAGATGGGGCAGATGTTTGGTCTTTTTTCAGCCAAGAAAACAAGTTCTCTTGTCACTCTTGGTGCTAAGTCTACTCCGAAAATTAATCCTTCTGTTAACATGTCTGACAGGTGTGAGATTGTCGTTCCTGTTGATGCTCCTAAGTAGAGTATTACTGAGGATTTTGTGATATAAATATTTTTAGCTCCTTTTTTTATGTAGGCTGATAGTTTAGATTTGTATGGATTCCAATCTCGATAGATTGTTCCTTTTTCTTTATACTGTCTTTCATCGTAGACATGACCGGGAACAATAGCTTTTGTATAGATTCCTCTATGATCTTCATAGATTTCGTATAATCTTGATGATTTCATCCGAATCTTTTCTCCAATTTATCTTTTATTTTATCTGCGATGTATTCTCCTTTGAAATAATCGACTTTAGCTGCAATTGCAATTTTGTCTGCTACCGCTCTAGCAACTTTTCCTCTCATACTTGCTTTTGATTTTAATACTAAAGGATGTTCATGAAGAAAACCATATTTTGGGGAGTTAGCTCCTGTCTTTAGGTGTCTGAACAGAGCTTCTTCTGCTCCTAATAATTGGATAGTTGATGAGGGAAATTCTGAGAGGTGTTTTAGCGAACCTGCTTGATGCAGAAGTTTAGCTCCTACAAGAGGTGTTGCAATCGTAGCAACGTTCCTACAATGTCTTTCCATTAAGGTTTGTAAATACGTTTCTTGGAAACTGATAAATTGGAATAAAGATGATATTTGTTTAGCTAAGTCGAAGATAGGAGTTAGGTCAGATTTATCTAGGTCTGCACCCATACTATCTGTTTTTTTAAGGTAGGCTAAAATGTCCTTCTTGGATTTTTCTAAGACTAAATCTGTAAAGTGGTGGTGATCTTCTGTCTTTAATTCAGGAAGATAGAGACCATACCATTCTCTCAATCTTTTTGCTAGGGTGTTTATAGATTTCTTTGTATCATCTATTGCAGAACTTGATTGAATAATTAATTGATCATCTGATACAGAAGATTTTACTTGGCTCTTTGTGAGTTCGATATTCTTTTGCCTAAAATCCTTGAAGTATTGCCTATTTTTGAAAGGGAGAATTGCTTTTGAGATATCTGGTTCAGTAACGTTTGTGGTAAATTCTTCAGCTTTTGCTCCTTCGAATAGGACATTGTACTGATTATCTAGGATAAATGTGCCTAGAATATTCTTTTGCTTGAATTTTACCATGAAATTGGGAGTAGAATGGAGTATAAAAACATTTACTTATTGAGTTCACGGCCGCCAATGACCAAGAGATATGCTCCCAAGGCTGAAAGAATTGCTCCTGGGGTGATATAGAGGAAAGCTTCTTTGTTATCCATAAGGTGATACTCATGGCCATGGTTGTCATCATGTGAGGTATCTAATTTATGATGGATAACATCAGGGATGTGGAGGACGATGAGCCCTACAAATAAGAGAATGATTCCAATGTTGAATTTATTAATAGAAAACATAAAAAAAGAAAAAAATTTACTGAGCAGGTGGCTCAGCAGGAGCTTCTGCAACAGGGGCAGGTGAAGATCCAGCGGATCTTGCTACCATTACTGCGATAACTCCTAGTACTAGATGTAGCACTGTAATTGCCAGATTAATATTCAATAGACTCAATAGTAAATCTTTTACTACTGGAATAAATCCTAAAATTCCTAGCGCAACAGCAATCCATCCGATTACTTTGTTGTATGTTACTCCTTCTCCTTTTGTTCCTGCATAGATTCCAATTGCTCCTGCGATAATATGCAGAACGCTTTGGAAAGCATTCACTCCGAAGATACCAAGGATTGAATCAGTAAAGAATCCCCAGACACCTATTAGAGCTAGTACGATTCCAACAATCAATGCGAACATTTTTTGTGTATTTGCCATAAAAGCACCTCGTTATTTATGTTTTTAAGTGCTTTTGAAAGTTTAAATAGTTTTTGCTTGTCCAGCAGTTGTTTTGACGTGAAATGGAAATATATTTAAACCAGTTGTTTCCTTCTTTTAAAATGGAGCTTACTTATATTACGTGCAAAGACATCGCTGAAGCCAAAAAAATTTCTAAAAAATTGCTTGATGAAAAGTTAATTGCTTGTAGTAATATGTTTCCTATTTCTTCGATGTTTCATTGGAAAGGGAAGCTTGTTGAAGAAGATGAGGTTGTTCTTCTATGCAAGAGTTCTAGAACTGAGTTTCAGTCCCTTATTAAAGTGGTAGAGGGAATGCATAGTTATGACATTCCTTGTATTGAAAGGATTTCCTCTGAGGGAAGTGAGAAGTTTGAACAATGGGTTAGAAAGGAGGTTGCATGAAAGATCACATTTTTTCTGAAATAGATCAAAAATTACATTGTTTGTATTGTAATAGTGAGAATGATGGCAAGTGGAGTAAACAACATCATGACAGCCATCTTTATGATACTCATGTCTGTCAATGTGGGGCTGAGAATAGGATCACTACGCATGATCATGGCTCTGGCCATGATGATACTGGAGTTAATGAAGGTGAAACAGCTGGTACTATTATAGAACTTGAGAATATTGTTTCTAAAATTCAGAATCAAATAAAAAAATAAAAAAAATTAATTACATCCGCAGTCTTCGTCTCCCATGTTTATTCACCTCCAGACATAAATGTCTTCTTCAAAGTTTCTTTGCCTTCTTCACACTTAGCTTTTCCTGCCATCATGTGTTGATGTTTTTCAATAGATATTTTTGCAACAACTGATGCAATTTCATCCATCTTAGGTCCCATAGTTTTTTCAAATTCAGCTTCTAGCTTTCTTCTGAATAGACTTTCCCATGCTTTTTCAGCTTGGCACATCATTTTGTCTGTCATTTCACAGCCAGATTTTGGACCACAGTCTTTTGGTGCGCAGTTTTTTGGACCGCATCCACATTTTCCTTGGTTACATCCGCAACCACTTTTATTTTCGTTACAACTCATTTTTTTTCCTCCTTCCACAACATTTATATACTTGTCGTGGTTATTTGTTATATACTAAGTTTATTACAAAAGGTAATAAGTATAGGTACTATATAAAGAGTTTGTAACTGAAATGTTACAAGGTAAACAAATGGAAATAACCTGCTGCCCAATTGAAACTGCTTTTAACTATTTAGGTAAAAAGTGGAGCGTGAATATTATACGAGATATGTTTAGAGGCAAAAAGAAGTTTTCTGAGTTTTTGAAAGCTAATCCTGATTTGAGTACTAAGATGTTATCCGCTCGGCTTAAGGATTTGGAGAAAGATGGATTTATTTCGAAGGATATTGTGAGTAAGAGTCCTATTTCTGTTGAATATCATTTGACTAAAAGAGGAAGAGGATTGAATAAAGTTCTCTTTGAGGCTTCCGTGTTTAGTATTAAACATTGTCGGGGAGAGGTTTGTAAAAAAGCTGAAGGTAAAGAAGAGGAGTTTATGAAAGCGTTAGGGAAAGTTTTTGGTGTTTAGTTAATCGTTGTCCCTTTGAATTCTTTATTTTCTAAGAAGTTTTGTAGGTTTTTAAGATCAGGGCCGAGAATGGTAACTTTTAGTTGTAGAGTAGTTGCTTCTTTTGTTGCAATAGGATCAAAAGGGGCATTAAGTCCTGGAGACCATTCTTCACCGACGATAGCTTGGAGTTCTGGCCAAGTCATTTTGTCTATAGGAGTTGCGTCTTTATGTTTACTTGGATCTTTATCATAGACTTGGTCAACATTGGTGAGATTGATGATATTCTTGATCCCTAAGTTCTTTGCCAACAATACTGCATCATAATCTGTAGAACATCCTGGTTTCCACCCTGCTCCAATTAAAATAGGATGTTTCCACTCAAATTTCTTTGTGGGATCTTTTACAATCTCTGGACGAGCATGATCTTTGAAAATATCACGCATTAACTGAGCATTTAATCTTGTTGTGTGTATTCCAATCCAATCCTGATCATGTTGGGATATTTTTGCAATTTTTTCAGCAGCCTCCATGTAGAGACGTGCTGTTTTTCCACCACCTGTAATAATTGCAACACGATTGTTGCCTTTGATGTAGTTGATAATTAAAGAGTGAAATTTCTTGAGAAAAGGAATGTTAATATCATCAGGAACTATTAATGATCCGCCTAGTGATATTATGATGTCCATTTTATGATCCAATTCCAATAAATGCTATACCGATTATAATTAATACGACAGCTAACCACTTAAATTTATTCATTTTTTCATTTAACATCCAGATGCTGAGAAATGATACCCAAATATAAATGGTTGCAACTAATGGATATAATACTGATAATTCTCCCCCTTTTAGAGCTGGGATAAACATAGCTGTTCCTATTACATAGAAAAATAATCCCGCTATAAAATTTGGATTGGTTAATGATTTAAAATTGAGATGCATTGCGCCTGAAGCTCTTTTTAGGAAAATAGGTCCGAATGATCCCAAGAGAGTTGATGCGAGTACTAAACCAATTGCCCAGAGTTCTGTTGTCATGTGACAATCACCTCTAACTCTGGTTCTGGATTGTCTTTTGAGCCGAAGCCCATGGCAATGACTCCACCGATGATGATTGCGATTCCTACAATTTTGTAGACATTGATCGTCTCTTTGAATATCCAGACAGACAAAATAGTTACCCAGATGTAGGATGTTGAGATAATAGGGTAGAGTATGGATAGATCTGCTCCTTTTAATGCTTTGATGAGGATAGCTGCTCCAATTGCATAGAGTCCTAGACCTATTCCGATATGGTAATTGGTAATGATTCCCATTGGTGTGAAAACAAGTCGGTCAGCTCCTAGCTTGTAGAATATTTGAGCAATTGATGTAAATAATGTGCAGAACAGAATAAGAATAATTGATTTGTATACTTTGTTCATACTTATGGGGTGAGATTGATTCTTTATAAATCTTAGTAATAAAAATCGATAGAAATAAGATTTACAGAGTATTTAGCAATATGCTGTCTTGATTGCCTTGAAGATTTTTGAAAAGCAAGCTTTTCTGATGTTAAAGTGTTTAGGATAATATAAAAAACCAAGATGTGATTCTAATTCAATAACGTAGGGTTTTTGATCTTTGTCTACAATAAAATCTATTGAATAAATGCTTGGTTTAAGTTTTGCAAATTTTTGTGCTATTCCCTTTTGAATTTTTATAATATCTTCTGGTATTTTGTTATTAGGAATGAATATTTTTCTAGCACCTTGTGCACAGTTTCCTTTGATGGAACCTTTTGGAGGAATTCTTACATATGCATGATGTAGTTTTCCATTGACGAGGATTAATCGTAAATCATGTCTTCCTTTTATTCCTAAAGCTGGAATTCCCTGTGTAGTGTCTATTAGTGGTTGGACAATATTTCCTTTTTTAATTTTAGGTATTCTTTTTGGTGTAATCTTTCTGATCCCGATACCTCTAATACCAAATCTTGGTTTTAAGATTGCCCTATTTCCAAATTTCTTAAGTGCACGTTTAGCTTCTCTCTTATTTTTGACTAAGATAGTGGGGATGGCATTCTTTTTTGGAAGAAATTTGTAGGTTGCGAATTTATCACAACAGATTTTATCTAATTCTAAACGATTAATTATTTTTGCTGTTTTTTGTAGCTTCCTCATAAAGGGAAGTCTTTTAGGATTAATTGAAAAATAGATGTATGCCAGTTTGAATTTAATATCGTATACTTTTTTCCATTTACCTTTTTCTAATGTGTAAGCTTTCTCTAGAACTTTACCATCACACCAACTTCTATGAGCGACAAAAATCTTAATCCCTTCTTTTTTTGCTGCTTGAGAGAAGGCTTTATGAAATCTTGTCCATAGATTGGTTCTGCCTGGGGATCTCTTAGACCAATCTTCTGTCCAAGTGAGTAGTGCTAGGTTTTTCATTTTATAAGTTTAACAAGCTCATTTATAATTGCTTGTATAAAAGCTCTTTGCTTATTTTTTGATGAGGGTGATTTGTATGCTGAATCTATGACGGGCGTTGATTCGAGCTCTGAAAGAATAGGATTAGTACCATTTTCATACAGAAAATCTGCAGAGTACACTCGTGGGCCATACTTACTTAATTTGTCGTCTATATTCTTTATAATTTTTTTTACTTTATTTGGAACTCTATCAACGTGTGTGACGGTTCCACCTAAAGCAATGTTGGCAACTAATCCTTCCTTTGGTTTTCTTACATATGCATGAAGAATTTTTCCTGAGAGTACGATGACTCTGAAGTCGTGGACTCCAGTTATATTCAATTCCTTTATTCCTTTAGAAGTGTCAATAAATCTTTGGACTAGTTTTCTTGATCGGATTATGGGTAAGTTGTCTTTCGATCTAATTTGGACCCCTTTGCCCATAATTCCTGATTTGGGTTTGATGACTATTTTTTCTGATGGTAATTTTTTAGCTAGATTTCTTAGTTCCTCATTTGTTGTAACGAGAAATGAAGGTACCATATATTTTTGGAAGATTTTTGTTGTTTTGAATTTGTCCCAACAGATATTATTGAGATAAGGATTATTGAGTAATGGAGTTTTAGCATGCATTGCTGTTTTGACTATCTTCCACGTTTTACTGTTCCATGTTCTATCTAGAATGACTTCTATTTTTTGATTCTTGATTTTTATGTTCTTCTTTCCAAGAGTTATTGCTTCTGTGAAAGATTTATCTTTGTAGTTTATCTGTCTGCCAAGAACTACATTGTATCCTTTTTTATTAGCAAGAGTTCCTAGAAGATTATAAGCATCTAATGTTTGCTGCTCTTTTTTAGTCGTTGGATGGAGCCAACGAGGATATTTTAACCAGAGAACGCCGAGCGTTTTCATTTGAAATTATTCTTCACCCATCGGGTGCCACATTACTTTTTGTAATTTTGGCTTATCTGGAGTTAGAATATACTTGTAATTACTCTTAGACATTTCTTTTGCTTTTACTTCCATTGCCCTTGTAATTTTTTCTGATATACCTTTGATCTTGTCTTCTAGTTCTTTTTCAACTGCTGCACCATATCCACCTTGGTAGATATTGGTAACTTTGTTAGGGGAGACTCTTTTTACAGCTCCTGCGTATTTACCATTGATCACAAACACTCGTAAATCCCAGTATTTGTTCTTATCGACTTTTTTCATAGTAATTCTTCTTTGTACCATAAATCCTGGGCCGATTTTTACATTAGGTGGCATTCTTGGAGTATTCATTACTTTAACAAATCTTCCTAGTGAGTTTCCTAATGGTTTTACGACATATCCGTTTTTGAATAACTTCTTATTTGTCTTTAGGATGTGTCTTAGTTCATCATTACTATTCACTAAGAAATATTCTGGAATGTTAATACCCTTTACGTCTTCTACTGATTCATAGCATTTATGCTTAAACCAGCAGAGATCTCGAACAGCCATAGTATTTATGACATTTACTCCTTCTTGCTCGAATTCTGGGTTTAATTGGAAGTAATTTCTGAATATAATGTCAGGTTTTACCTTTTTTCGACTTGAATTAAGAACATATGAGTTTCCACCGCCTTTTTGGAAGTTGGTTAATGTTAATTTTATGAAATTATGATCGAGAAAAAATGATCTTGCAACTCTTAGATTTGAGTCCATATAACAGATATGAATGTCTTTTTTAACAAACTCCGTGAGCTTATGTGCTAGGTAGTGTGCCTTGTGGCCAGATTCCCAGTACTTTTTCTTAACGAACATGCAAAAGTTCTTCCCAGGCAAGGTATTGATGTATTTAGCTATCTTCTTGACAGTGGTAGGATCTCCGTAGATCTTCTCATATTCTTCATGGACTGTTGAAGCGGAATTTGCCTCTAAGAACCAAGGTTTTCCACTTTTATCAAATATAAAGTCCAATCCTGCAATTGGATAGTATTCCATTTTCATTATAATTGGAACCTCGGAACCCTTTTTAAATGTTTTGTTATTTTAGGTTAGAATTGGGGTTTTTAATTATTGGTTTATTTAAAGTAAACAGGCGTTTTTTGGGTAGAAATTGTGTATTTTATTTATATATAGACCCTAGAATTGGTTGTATGATCAAAATGTCTCACTTTTAATTTGTAATTTAATCTTCAAGTAGAATTTGCATCATTGCTGCGAAGGCTGGTCTTGAAATGAATACTCCAAATGAGACTCCAGCAATTGTGGTGAGTGCGAATCCTTTCAGAAGACCTGCACCTGCGAATAATAATGGAACCATAGCCATAACAGTTGTTAAATAGGCTCCCATAATGATAAAAAATGCGTTTTTGATCTTTGTTTTCCAATTTTGAAATTGTTGCTCCTTTCTTAATGTCTCATCAACAATGATGATCTGATGATCGGCTGAAGTTCCTACAGCAATAATGATTCCTGCAATTGCTGCTAGATCTAGATTCCAACCTACGATGGCTGCAAATCCTAACAGTAAGATTAATTCTGAGGCCATGGTCACAATAACGGGAATTGCTACACTTAACTTTCTATATCTGATAAATAACATGGACGCTACTGCCAATATTGCCAAAACTCCTACAAACCAGGCATTTTTGATAAATTCTGGTCCTAATAAGGGTGAGATAGAGTCTGATTTTACGATTGTTAATTTGACTGGGAGTGAACCGGTAATGAGGATGGTTTGCATTCTTTTCATAGCTTCTAGTGCATTTTGTGATGCTAGAGCGTCTGTCTGTCCGAATCCTGGACCGGTTATGGAAATTTCAGGGACAGATCTTCCTTTTAGTTCAGCACCAATGTTTAATGCGTCTACTAATTGATCGTCTAGTAATAAGTCAATTTGCTTTGATAAGTATTGATTTTGTCGTGATAATGCGTTTCCGTGCTCGTCTATAGTTAACACTTCTAATAGAGCAGTTGCATCTGCCTGTCTTTGCGCTGCTTCTGGAGTTAATGATATTGAGAATCTAAATCTACATTGCCAGGATCCATCTGGGACAGGGCCACAACCGCTTGCCGGATCAATTCCTGAACAATCTGCTGATCGACATACATAGGTAATGTCTTGGCCGCCTCGGAATACGGTTGTATTTCCAATCTTTGCTTCGAATTTTCCTTGTTTTGAGAGTAAATCTTGTACTTCTTCTTCGTTTGCACCGGCAATTTCTACGACGATGAATTGATTTCCTGATAGGTCACGTGCTGATCTGAGGATGACATCGGAGAGACCAAAGACGTTTAGTCTTTGCTCCATGTTTGCGATTAGTAAGTCTAATGTTTCTTTATCTACCTCTTCTTCTGGTTGTAATAATACTCTTGTTCCTCCTTGGAGGTCTAATCCTTTTCGGATGTTTGTAGAGGGTGCAGGAGCAACTCTAATTCCTAAGTCTTCTACACCAAGAAATTTAGTTTCTGTCTTTTTTCTTGTAATTAATTCTGGGATTACTTTTGTGATATTTTGTAGTGTGCCGTTTATTTCTACTTCTTCTTGGATAGTTTTGTTTATCGTGATCGTTTCTGTTTCATTTAGTGTGATGGTGGAGGTAATAGGCCTCACTTGGAGGATGTAGGTTCCCCTGTTTGTTTGGATCGTTACTTGTTGGTCTGGCTTTAATTTTGCAGTAGCTTCATCAAAGGCTTCTAAGTCGTTAATTTTTACATTGTTAATTGCTATTAGATTTTCTTTTGACAATGGAGGGGCTGTCGGTTTCGGAGGGACAATTCCTGCCACTTGAGCGGAAGAGTTTGTTGCAACCGACCGAATCATTAGTCCTTCTGGATTTGGGTGGGGGTTTATTGCAACAATAGCTAAGATTACAAATAATAAAAGAGTGATTACTCTCCAATTCTTTGCAATTTTCTTCAACTTATATTTCATGTTGACCCTCTTTCTTTTCCATGTATAATCTTAGGATTCCCATATTCTGGAACCATGTGAAAATTAAATCGAAAACTAAACCTATGAATAAGATTGTCATTATTTGTGAGATTACTGCTGAATCTGAGAAGATTAATGCTACTATGATAGCTACTAACGTTGTGCATGACATCATTAATCCTGTTTTTAGCGACGAGAAAATTCTTTCATTCATAGAAAGATCTTTTCTTCTCAACATTCTTGTTGATAGAAGCATGTCGGTATCCACTGAATATCCGATAAGCATTAAGAATGCTGCAATACCTGCAGTTGAGAGTTTGATGTTGAGAAGATTGACTACTGCTAACGTTGCAATGATATCTGAAACGACTGCAAGGATAACAATACCTGCAGGGACTAATTTTCTGAAATAAATTAAGACGACTAACGCCATAAATAGAAATGCAAAAATCATTGCACGGAATGTTTCTTTGAAAAATGATGAACCTAGAGATGAGCCAATTGCTTCTAGGGTGTAATCTCCTTGCACAAGTGGAATGCCTGTTGATTTTCTAACGGATTCTAGGAATTGATTAATCTTATCTTGTTGTGTGGTATCTAAGTCTGCATCCAATGTGAATCCTATAAAGGCTCCTGATGAAGTGAGTTCTCTTGCGTTAATATCCAACTCTGGAAATTGTTGAGATAGGTCACTTGTGAGGTCGTCAATGTTGAATTCTGTGTCTGTTGGAACGGTTAACGTGATTCCTCCTTTTAATGAGACACCTTTGTTTAGAAAGTCTCCTGTTGTTGCTGCTTGGAAACCGATTTGTAGAATTGCTAAGATTAGGATGATATTTGGGATGATGAGAAGTTTTTTGTAGTTATTTATGTAGTATTTTTTTATTTTATCTAGAATAGGTGTTGTGTCTTTTTGAATTTCTGGTTGAGGTTCTACTTTAGGTTCTTCTTTAATTACTTCTGGTTCAGTTCTATGAATATGCACTTCTTGCGGTTGTTCGTCAGAATCCTGCTTAATCTGTTCATCCATAGTTGGCGAGAGAGGGATATTGTTTTTAAGTGTTTCTATTAAGTTTTTATGTATGAGATATGGAAGTAATAGAATTTGAAAAAGAGGAGATTGGAGGCACTCTCAGAGTGCCCACTCTCGCAGTCTTACGACTGCGAGTGGATGGCTTCCGCATTTCAGACTTGAGATAAAACTGAGATAAAATTTGAATTACTTCTTTCTTATTATAGAAATGATATGGTATGTGATTAGGACAAATAGGGCTCCTAATAGGAACCAGATGCCTACGTTTTGCCAGATTGAGGGTTGTGTGACTACAGGTTTTATTATTTGAGGTAATGCTTTAGCCATTTCTGGGGCTGCTGAGTCGAAGGCAACCGGTGCTGCTTCGGCAATTGCTGTTTGAGTGGTTGGTGTAACTTTGTTCATAACTCCTATGATGAAGGACGCTCCTAATGCTAAAATGCCTACTGGTAAGATTGATTTTAGTTTTTCCTTTATTCCATGGGTAGATTTAGGTGCTATGATTATGTATTTGTTTGCTAATTTGTAATGATTGACTTCTTTTCCTTTTTCACTGTAGTGAAATTCATCTGCTATGACTAATTCAGCTTTAGTAAGGTGTTTTAGATTGTAATGCACGGTTGAAAGAGGGATGGATAATTTTTGGGAGAGCTCTGATTCTGTTGCTTCTTTTTCTGTTAGGTAGTCCAGGATTTTTCGGCAACTGGCGTTTTGGACGACTTGAGCTAGTTTTTGTGCTTGGTCGTCTTGTAGTGATACGAGTAGGAATGATTGTTTTGCCATACCTCTTGAGGGTTGAATTGGTTATAAAAGAGTTTTGGTAGTTGCAATTGAGATGGAAGTTATTGCATAATGTTTAAATAATATTTTTGATTAGTATGTTGTATGGGATGTGATTTATGTGGAAAAGAGAGTTCTTTGGTTGTTGCAAAAATAGAGGGCACTGAGTTGAATGTCTGTAGTGATTGTGGACAACATGGTAAAGTAATTCGAACTGTTCAAGGTATTGTTGTAACTAATACTACCCCTCAAAGTCGGGAAAGTGGTCCTGAAGTAATGCAATTAGTTGTTCAAGATTACGCTCAAAGAATTAGAGGTAAAAGGGAGAGTATGGGTTTAACTCAAGAGAAATTTGCTCAACAGTTGAATGAGAAAGAGAGTGTAATCCATCATCTTGAAGTAGGGAAAGGTGGGATGAGCTTGGATTTGGCTAGAAAGTTAGAACGGAAACTTGGAATAACACTTGTGGAGCAATATGAAGATAGTACTGAAAAAATTAAGAAAACAGATAATGTTGCTTTAACTATTGGCGACCTTATTAAGGCAAAGGAATAGCTTCGCACTCAGGATATTCTTCTTCAAAATTTGTACAAATTTCTTTTAACAACGTATCTCTGTCTTGTAGACCATTGAAGTTTTTGTTCTCAATAGCTACGGTAGGATATTCTGATACATTGTATACCTTTTTCAGTATAGGGATGAATGGTTCTTGCTCGAATTGTCCGTCAAATGAGAAAATTAACAGTCTATCTGTGAATACTCTTTTTAGATAGGTTAAGACGGTTCCTTGATTGGTGCAATCTGCACAATCTGCGTCATTCGAGAAAAAATAGAATGCCGTGACGATATCTCTATTACATATTTCTTGAGTTGACTTTGCTAGTATGTAGTATCTTACTTGGGAGATAATATATTGACGTTTTAGATGGGTGTATGCTTTTTCATTTATCTGAGATGATTTTACAAAATTTTCTAATTGTTTTCTCGTATCCTCGAGCTCTTGGACATTTGCTTCAAACGTTTGTTCTACCGCAGCACATGAACGATTATCTTTGGTAAATGAGACATAGAGATATTGAGCTTGGAGCGATTCAAAGTCTATTGCTTGTTCTGTTGCTGCTTCTTGTAGAAACTTAACTCTCTCTGAAGTGAGTTGGGATCCTATTAAGATTCCAATCGTGAAAAAGCATAGTGTTAGGATGAATGCTGTAATGTGTCTCTTTACGTTTAGTTTTCTTCTCATATTAGTATCTTCAAAAATTTCCTGGTATATATTACTGTAGTATTTATCACCATTTTTGTATTTTTCCTCTCATAAAATCGAATGCGATTCCCACCCATACAATGGTGAGTAGGAATGAATAGAGTATTAAATATGCTGGAACAGCAAGTCTTCCTCTAGATTTCCATGATTCTTTTGTATATATGTGTGCGAAATATATAATAATCATACCTAATGAAAAAATGACAAAAGCATAAAATACATTGGTGTAGTTTACTTGGATAAAGGAAAAATTAAATTGATATCCTTTTATGAGTGTGATGATGTCAAAATTGATATACGCTAATGAAGCCATATATTTGTATGCAGGTTTGATTAAGTCATGGATGGCAATGGTTATGAGGACTAGGGCTAGAATTCCTGCCGACATGACTCTTGGTGCATGTTGCATTCCAAACTCTTCATATTTTTTGTTGAACATCAAGCCACGGTAACGCCACATGTTAATTAATGATCCTTTGTACCATCTATTTCTTTGGCTATAGAATTGGGAAAATTTCTTAGGAGCAATAGTCAATACTTCTGCGTCTAATGTTTGGACAATTCGGTAATGATGTTTTTGTAGGCGGAGAGTAATTTCAAGATCTTCTGTTAAGTTGTGTTCGTCAAAACCTTTTAGTTTTTTTAGGACTTCTGTTCTGTATACTGAGAAAGGTCCTGGAGAAACATGGACACAGTCTAAGATTGCCATGAGTTTCTTGTAGAAAAAATTGATAAGGTATTCTGACCATTGGACCTTTTGAAGGAAATTAGTTGTTTCTTTTAATTTCATTAAAGGTAAGACGGTTGCAATGTCAGGAGCATCAAAATACGGGAGAAGAATTTTTAGGGTATCTTTTCTTGGTTCTGAATCTGCATCGAGGCAGACAAAAAATTCTCCCTTGGTTTCTTTTAGTCCTGCGTTTAATGCTGCACCCTTTCCTTTATTTTTTTGTGTTATGAGTTTAATATTATAGAGAGGGTGACTGTTGATATATTCCTCAGTTATTTTCTTTGTGTTGTCTGTTGAACCGTCGTTGATTACGAGAATTTGTAATTTATCCTTGGGATATTCCATATTGATTACTGAATTTAAGGTGTCTGCAATTGATTCTTCTTCATTGTATGCAGGAATAACTATACTTGTTAAGGGGAAAGAATGTAATTTCTTTTTTACGGTGTATTTATCTGGATCTTCATCGAGAAGGACTAATAACCAGAAAATTAGAAAATAGGAGGCTATAAGAAACGCAATCCAGACTGCTATTTCGCTGAGTAGTAACATTTTTGGGTAGGTTGTTTGGATATGGCTTTATTTTACTTGCCAGATCTCTACTCCTTGAGCTGAATAAACGTTTTTAAAGGTTTCGTCATTACGTAATAAGAAGAGTAATCCTTCATCTGGTTGGTTCCAGACGAGACCATTTTTCATTTCTTCGTCTATGAAGATGTATTCTATTTCTGATTGTGATATTAACTGTATTGCTTTCTCTAGATTTCTCGTGTGGAGTAATTCTTCGGGATTTGTGATGGTTTTTTTCTGGGCTATAGCTTGAATCCAGTAATTTCGAGAAGGATGGGAGAGGACAGTGTAGAAATGTGGTTCATCATCTAATAACCACTCTAAAGCTTCAATCTGTTCTGGATGAGGAGAGGTTTTTGCAATTGTTGAGAGAAAAGTAACGTTGGCTATGATTATTCCAATTATAATAAGGTATAGTGATAATTTTTTTAATCTTGGAAGTTCCCATGTTGATGTCATGACAGAGAGTAAACCGAAGGCTGCTAAAATGTGGATAGGGATGTAGAGATAGATGGAGGCTTCTGGAATCCAGAGAGTTATGGTTGCTATTATTATGAGGAAAATAAATAGTGAATAGTAGGACTTCTTCTTTTTCCAGAGATAGAGGAGTCCGAGGATGGCTAATAATAAGTAAAAAAGACTTAATCCATACCAAGATCCTAGTTCGACGAATAAATTTGAAATTCTTGGTAAGAGTTGAGGCATGGGGTATTTGTAGTATACTTGAAGAATGACAGTTTGTAATGTAAGGAAGATTGCTATGAATGGAGCATGGGAACAGGTTTTCTTTTTAGCAACGGCAAACGAGATGAGCAGGATTATGGTGCAGATGGCATAGACTCTGCCCATGAAAGGGATGGTAGCTAGTAGTAAGGTTGCTATAATTGAGTTTCTCAGAGTTCCTGAAACCATAAGGTAGATTGATGCAACGGTTATGAGTAAGATTAACGGTAGAGGTGATGAAAAATAAATTAATGAGAGATAGAACGGTGTGAAGATGAGCATAATCATGGAGAGATTCCTTATTTCAGAGTCTAATCCTAACTTTGAGAGGAGTGAAGGGAGTATTAATAGGGTGAGAATTGTTAAGATGGAGGGGAGGATGATTGAGAGGAGGAATGGTGATAGAGATAGTAAATTATGGTAGAGATTTGGGGAAAGACTGGTGAGTGATTCTGCTGTTGCTAGGTGAAGATACGATTCAGCTCCTGGCAGAGTGGGTGATAATGTGAGCCTTAGTGCTAAAAGTATGAGGGGTATGAGTATTAAAATGGTGTACTGGATTGCTTTGGGATTATTTTTTAATACATCTTTCATATGACTTCCTCAACTTTGCATAATACTTCGAAAATTCTCACTTCGTCATTTTTGTAGACTGTTTTTAGGCATTTTCTATCAAAAATATCTAATTCGTGAATTTGGTAGTATTCTTTTATTGATTCTGAGAAGATGATGTAGTTAACATTGTATTTTGCCGTTATAGTGTAGGCTTCTGTTTGTGAAAATGTGGTATAGAGTCTTTCAATATCTTGAGCTCTTTGCTGGGTGTTTGCTATCATTAAAAAATTTGAATCCATTACATTTTTTCTTTTTCCTAGATGGGTGATAAGATGACCATCGTCAATCTTTGAGAGGATGATTGATGATTCTGGTGTGTTTTGTAACCAGGTGAATGCTTCGATTTCATTATCTGAATACGCTTCTGAAGTTGTTTGTGCACCTAGTACTATTGCAGGGAGGATGGATGTTAGTAGGAAGGATGTGAAGATTAATGCTAAGAAGTATGATTCCCACTTGGCAAACTTTGTTTTTTGGATGTAGTTGATCGATAGTTTGAATCTTTGTGCAAAGAGGAGGAGAAGGACTGATCCTAGGATCATTAATCCAGAAGTGAAGGGGATGAGTTTAAACCAGAGGAGGATACCTGCTGCGAAAACAAATGAGATGAAGAGATAGATGTTTTTTTGATGTTCTCTGAATAAATATCTGTATATTACGTAGATTCCATAGAATAAGGGGATGAGTCCAATTTGATAGGTTGCTTGAAGTAATGTAAAATCTTGGAAATAGTTTTGGAGTAGACTTGGAGGGATGTTTAATGTTAGTAATTGTGTTCCATGGAGGAGTAAAGCGTTTCTGAAAATTAAGAATTGTGAGAATATTATGAATAAGGTTGAGAAGATCATCACTTCGTTTTCTGCTTGATTTGTTTGGAGACCTTCCACTTTGATAAAAATATAGTAGAGGACAAATGCTAAGATGTAGATTATTGAGGATGGATGGAGGAGGGCGATTGCTGATATGGTGAGGGCTGCTTTTATTCCATACTTTTTATCATGTTTAATATTTACGAAGTAGTAGAGTGAGAGGAAGAGTAAAGGTATGATAAGAGAGAATACTGAGATGTCGTTTAGGGTAGTTACAAAGAAGATTGGGATGAAGGGTGAGATGACTGCTCCTAATAATGCAATGTTTTCGTTGTTTGTGGATTGTATTACTAATCTGTATATAATGAAGACTATTGAGGAGATGAAGATGTTAGGTAGGATTTTTGCAACTAGATGTAATGGTAGGAAAACGTTGAAAAATGCTAAGACGTACATGAATAATGGATTGAATAATAACGTTCTTCCTGCATGACTTAGGGTGTCTGTGAATAATGGAATTCCCTGATGTGTGATGTGTTCCACTTGTCTTAGAATGAAGTAAGCGTTATCTGAGGAGAAGTTTGCAGTTGAGAAGGCAAACTTTAGTCTTATGGCTAATGTTAAAGCGAAAATAAGCCATAATAGGAAGGTTGAACGTTTCATAGTAGATAATTGTTATTGTTGGTATTTAAAGGTTAGGGATTGTTTTAAAGGGGCTAAAACGGAAATGGCTTGCACAGCAAGCCGACTCTCGCAGTCTTACGACTGCGAGTTGCGTTGTTATTGTTTGGTCTATTTTCATGGTAATGTATATAAACTTTGGACTGTTGTTATAGTTTATGGAGAGGGTTAATTCTGGGAGTGAGGAATTTGATGCATTTCTGAGTGGAGGGTATGAGACTGATTGTATTACTGCAATCTACGGCCCTGCAGGGAGTGGAAAAACTACTCTTTGTTTGTTAGCGGCTATAGGTGCTGTGAAAAGAGGTAAGAAAGTACTCTTTGTTGATACTGAAGGAGGGATTAGTGTTGATCGATTAGGACAATTAGCCTCTGGGGATGGGAGTATTTTAGAACATTGTTTGTTTTTACGGCCTACAACATTTGTTGAGCAAAAAAAACAGATTGAAAAGATAAAAGATATGGTTTCTGATAGTATTGGACTTATTGTATTAGATACAATTGGAATGTTGTATCGTGTAGAGAGAGGACAGAGTTATGATCCCTATGAGATTGATAATGCTCTTGAGAGTCAGATTAGTAGTTTGAGTGAGATTGCGAGAGTTAAGAAAATACCAGTTTTGATTACCAATCAAGTGTATGATAATCTTAAAACTGATAGTGTGAAAATGGTCGGTGGAAATTTATTAGGATATAGTGCCAAGTGTTTGGTAGAGTTGAAGAATTTGACCGGTGGAAAGATTGCATTTTTACGAAAACATAGAAGTCTTGAAAATAGAGAGATGCCGTTTAAGATTATAGAATCTGGATTACAGGTTGAGAAAAAAATAATTTAAGGTAAAGGTCTTCTTTTTAGGATAATTGCTGTAATGATTGCTCCTACAGATAGGATTATTGCAGCGATTGTGAAATCGTGTGATTTTACTATCTTTTCTATAACTGGGATTTGATGGCAAGCATAATCAGAACCACAATAAAATCCTTCTTCACAGTCTGTGTTTGAATTACAATCTCTCGATTCTATGGTTACATAGTATCCAATTATGAGTATGATGATAAGTCCAAAGATAAAGAATCCTGCATTTGCTTTTTTGTTCATTAAATAGGAGAATCAGGGGGCTTTTTTAAGGATTTGTATTTATAATTTAACAGTTAACTTTATAAATACCCTCAGAGTTACTATCTTTATTACCGATACTGCTAAGGTGATAAATATGCAGCATCTTCTTAGTACGGTAATGGACATGTTAGAATGGCTGAAAAAGAACTATTAGTATCACAGGATCAGTACCTAAAATCAGGTATCCATATTGGAACTAAGTTTAGGACTAAGTATATGGCGAGATTTATCTATAAAACTCGACCTGATGGTCTTAGTGTATTAAATCTTCAAGAAATAGATGAACGAATCAAAGTTGCAGCTCAATTTCTTGCTCAGTATGAATCAGAAGACATCCTAATTGTAAGTCGAAGAGAAAATGGATGGAAAGGAGTAAAATTATTTGGAGAATTAACTGGAGCTAAAACTTTTCCAGGACGATACCCTCCGGGCGTTATGACTAATCCTAATTTGAACAAATTTATAGAGCCAAAGATTGTTTTAGTAACTGATGTTTGGCCTGATAAGAATGCAGTAATTGATGCAGTTAAGATTGGAATTCCAGTTCTTGCTATGTGTGATACAAATAATCAATGTAATAATATTGATTTGGTTATTCCCTCTAATAACAAAGGTAAAAAATCACTAGGATTATTCTTCTATATCTTAACAAGAGAAGTTCTTCGAGCTAAAGGTAAATTAAAACCTGATGAAGAGCTTAAGCAGACTATTGAAGATTTTACTGAAGAATAAATTCTGTTAAGGTTGTACTATATGATTCTCTTTGGAGTGTAATTTTTGTAGTTATGGTTGCTTTATTGTTTTCTATGGTTACAATTATGGGTTCTTCTTGAGTGATCGTTATTGTAGGGAATAATTCATTGTTTATACATGTTTCAAATGCTCTTTGTAGGAGGATGGGGTTGTTTTGAAACTTCTCTTCTAGGCAAGTGTGTAGGTAATCATTTACTTGGGCAAAATCTTTTGCATTTGTAGTTTTTATATTGTATGCTTGGCCTGTTTTGAGGTCAGTTGTTGTATCTATAGTTATGAAGATGAATAAGAGTGAAGCTGTTACTATGATTGCTAATGTTAAGTAGAGTGTGATTAGCTTTGTTTGCATATAAGATATTAATTCGAGAAATATTTAAATCTAGCTATTCTTAAAAAAAAGAAAATAAAAAATTAGAAATTTATTCTTTCTTTGGTTCTTCAGTTTCTTCTGGAGATTCTTCAGCTGGTTCTTCAGCAGGAG
>CAYLOA010000016.1:20723-24675 GCA_964385185.1 uncultured Methanosarcinales archaeon
GATTCTTCAGCAGGTTCTTCTGGAGATTCTTCCATAGGTTGTGCTTCTTCAGTTGATTCTTCAGCAGGAGCGTCTGATTCAACTGCACCTTCTGCGTCGCCAACTTTTTCTGCGAAACCTACTTTTCTCAGAACTCTGGTTATTTTAATTCTTACTTCGTCTCCCTCGTTTACACCAGGTACGAACAGAACAAAACCGTCCTTCTTTGCGATACCGTCTCCTTTGGCACCAACTGCTTCTATTTTTACATCTAATTCGTCGCCTTCTCTTACTGGTGGCGTCATTCCAGGTCTTTCGTCATACATTTATATTCACCTTTATTGTCTTTACATTTCTTATGAAATGCATAGAAGTTAGTGGTTAGAATATGTTTATAAAGTTATTTGTTTTGTTCCCAAGCTTCCTTTACTGCTTTAGCTATAACTGGGACAACGTCTTTATTTGTTGCGTAAGGTAGAATTTCATCTTCTGTTGGATTTTCGATTATTCCTGCTAGGGCAATTGCTGCTGCTAGCTTCATATCTTCTGTGATTTTAGTTGCTTTAGCTTCAAGAGCACCTCGAAATATTCCTGGAAATCCTAGTACGTTGTTTACTTGGTTTGGAAAGTCGGAACGGCCCGTTGCAATTACTTTTGCTCCTGCTTCTTTTGCTAAATCTGGTAGTATTTCTGGATCTGGATTTGCCATGGCCATGATTATCGGAGAGGTGTTCATTGATTGAACCATTTCTTTTGAGACGCAATTTTTTACTGAAAGACCAATGAAAATATCTGAGTTTTTTAATGCTAATTCTAGATTACCTGATTGATCTGTTGTGAATTCAGCTTTGTATTCGTTTACATCTGTTCTTTCTTTTGAAATAATTCCTTTTGAGTCTAGTAAAGTGATGTTTGTAATTCCGTAATTTTTTAACATCTTTCCTACTGCAATACCTGCAGCTCCAGCACCGTTGATTACTACCTTTGCTGATTTGTCTTTGTTTGTGACTTTTAAAGCGTTGATAATTGCTGCTAAACAGACTACGGCTGTTCCGTGTTGATCATCGTGCATCACTGGAATACCTAAGTCTTGTAATTGCGCTTCTATTTCAAAACATTTAGGAGCTTTAATGTCTTCTAAATTAATTCCTCCAAATCCGGGAGCAATGTTTTTTGCTATAAGGATAATTTCCTCTTGATCTTGGGTTGTAGTGCAGATGGGAAAAGCATCAATATCTGCGAAAGCTTTGAATAATGCACATTTTCCTTCCATGACTGGTAGGGATGCTTCAGCTCCAATATTGCCTAGGCCTAGGACTGCTGAGCCATCTGAGATAACTGCTACCGTATTTCCTTTGAATGTATATTTGTAGACGTCTTCTTTGTTCTTTGCTATATATCTGCAAGGTTCTGCTACACCTGGAGTGTATGCTAGTGATAGGTCTTCTTTTGTGTTTAAAGGCATTTTTAAGGAGATTGCTAGTTTGCCTTTTTGTTTCTCATGTAATAGAAGAGATTCTTGTTGTGTATCCATTTAGAGTTGGATTGGTTGTAAGTTTAAAAGAGTTTTGTAATAGAGAATTGGAGAAATACGAAAAAGGTAATGGCTTGCACAGTAAGCCGACTCTCGCAGTCTTACGACTGCGAGTGATTCGCTTGGACTACTGTTCTGAGAAATATGGTAAAATAATTTAGAAGGAGTATTTAAAAAAAGGAAAATAAAAGAAAAAAATAATTAGTTGGTTTATGCCACGTCTTTTAGACCATCAGTCGTGACAAAGAAGTTACACTCACCATCAGGAAGGTTTGGAGCGTCGACAAGTTTGGCAACACGTGATCCTTTCTTACCTTTTCTTAGGTAGAGTCTAAATGTTGAAGCGTGTGCAACAACGTGACCACCAATAGCTTGAGTTGGATCTCCAAAAAAGACATCTGGCTTAGCCATCACTTGGTTTGTTACATAGACACACAGATTATGTGAGTCTGCAAGTTTTAGTAAAGCGTGCATGTGCTTATTCAATTTTTGTTGCCTCACTGCTAATGTGCCACGTCCGATAAACTCTGCTCTGAAATGTGCGGTGAGTGAATCGATGACCACTACTTTTACATCCAATTTATCTTTTGTAATGATATCTTGGATTTTTTCTACTAAAAGCATTTGGTGATCTGAGTTAAATGCTCTAGCCACTTTAATGTTTTTTAGACATTCTTGTGGATCTAATCCTGCTCCTTTTGACAGTTCGATAATTCTCTCTGGCCTGAACGTATTTTCTGTGTCGATATAGACAATAGAACACCCTGGATAGGTTTTTTGGGCATTGATTGCCAATAAATGACCTACCTGGGTTTTTCCTGATCCAAATTCACCAAAACATTCAGTGATAGAACCTGTTTCAAATCCACCAGCCATGAGTTCGTCAAATGATGCTGAACCTGTTGAAATCTTACTAATAGATTTTCTCTTTTCTAATAGGTCTGAACCCGATTCAAAACCCATTTCCATAGAATCTCTTGCTGCATTAATCATTTTTCGTGCAGCAGTCTCTGTTACACCAGCGATTTCAATTAATTCTCCAGGTGTGGATACGGCGACAGCCATAACTCCATTAAATCCTGATTCTTCTAATTTCGAAACCGTTGCAGCCCCTACACCAGGTAGGTCCTCGATTTTCATCTCTTTTTTTTCCATTTTTATTATTTGTTTTACAGTCATTGTAATCATCCTCCGTTTATTAATATTGTTGTGTTATAGTTTTAAAAAAATAAAAAAAATTGGAAAGTAGCTTTATGCTACTTCCTCTGCAATTCCAGGGCCTTGAGTAAGAGATACATGCTCATAGGCCTTCGTCAGGACTAAAGATACCCGAGGGATGTCTGTAGTTCTGAAAGAAGTTGTATTCTTCCAATTACCTTCTTTGTCTTTATAACCCCGTGATAGTGTTATAGACTTGTAGGCAAAGGTTTCACCTGTTTTTTTAGTGCCTTCGTTATTCCAAACTGAAGCACTGATTCCGCCAGCTCTAAATTGAGTCTCTGGCTGTTTTCCTGTATTTTCGTTTTTTATTTCCATTTTTATTACCTCTTCCTTGTCGGATTTTTTTTCAAACTCCCCTTCGTTATGAGCTGACAGCAAACTTATTTTGGGCCCTGCTGCTCAAGTAATGCTCCAGGGAGCGAGGTTGACCGGAATTATTAGTTCCGATCTGTATAATAGGTAGATTTGGTGGTTTAAATAGTCTACCCGTGGTTGTCTTGTGGTTGTGGTTAAAATTTACGAGAATTAGGGTGATTTTCGGAAGAATTGTGGTTTTTGAGGGTTGGAATAGACATTAGAATAATTTTAATACAATCAGTGCAAATAGAATTATTGTGAAGGCTTTTTCTACTATTGATCCTGTTGTTATAGGGCCGTGTATTCTTGCTTTGAGGGGCCAAAAGGGTTGGATACCTTGTTTTGTTGTTGCGTCTAAGAATAGGTGAGACATGTATCCGATGAAAATTGCAACAGCTGTTTTGAACGAGAAAATGTTTATGAAGAGTGCTAAGAGGATGGCAAAGGGAAGTGAGTGATAGATTCCTCTGTGGCCGAACAGGAATTTGCTTAGTCCAGGTAGGAGGGGAACTCTTCTTCCTAGATATGATTTTGTTTCATCAAGGTCTGGGAGGAGTGCTCCGACAAGGATGAAAAAAATGAAGAATATGCCTCCTCCGAAATAGCTTTTTGTATATAATGCGAGGAGTAATGCGAATAGGAGATGTGAGTGGTAATTCATGATGCGTTTTCTTCGATAACTTCTTGTTCAGGTTGTTTTTGTTCCTCTGGTGGAATCTCTGTTGGAGTTTCTACAGGAGGTGTTACTGGTTCTGGTGTTTGGGCTGGTGGAGGAGTTGGTTCTTGAACAGGAGTAGGTGTTGGTTCTTGAGTAGGGGCTGGTTCTGGAGTTACTTCAGGAGTTGGGGCTGGTTCTGGAGT
>CAYLOA010000017.1:0-20809 GCA_964385185.1 uncultured Methanosarcinales archaeon
ATAATCTCCTTAGAACGAATTTGACTACCTACGCCAATGGGTCAGTTGCTGATAATATTCGTTTGACAAACTTTCGTCAAAAAGTTTTTGTCAAAAATTTTAATGATAAACTGTAAAGGTTCGCCAAAACCTATTTATAATTAGTTTCTAGGATTTGTTATATATAAATGTTTGCTATTTAGGATATAGATATTGCAATATGTATATTAGAGTGGTTATGTTATTTTTTAGTGTTATAGACGAGAAATGAGAGAATTAGTCTATAATTATAGTATCATTCCTTTCTGGTCCAGTTGAGACAAGAACTACGTTTCCACCTGTTGCTTCTGCCATACGATTGACATATGCTACTGCCTCTCTTGGGAGGTGATCCATAGATTTTGCCGCTGTTGTAAATTCAGACCAGCCAGATAACTGCTCAAGTTTTGGTTCAATCTTACTGGGCCAGATTGCTTCTCTTGGATATGATTCTACAGATTGTCCTTCTTGGACTTTTCCATATGGTGTATCGCCGGTAAAGTTCCATGTATATCCTGTTGCCATATCTAACGTTTCAATTTTGTCAAGTACGTCTAATTTCATGACTGCTAAGTCTTGAATACCATTTACTTCCATTGCGAATTTTGTTGCAACTGCATCAAAAGCACCTGTTCTTCTATGTCTTTTGGTTGTTGCACCATATTCTCCCCCCTGACCTCTAAATCCTATGCCCCTTAGGAAAGCATCATTACCATTTGCTAATTCCAATGAATCTCCAAATTCTTCATCTTCGACCTGTTTGACCCACCTTTTACCACCATCTTCTGCGCAATGCTTTTCTGATTTTTCTCCACCATATTCTGAGGGAAATGGACCATTTCCAACTCTAGTGGCGTATGCTTTTGCGATCCCTAATTTGTATATAGTGGATTCTAGACCTGGATGGATGTCACAACCTGATATTAACCCTGATGCAGTACAATCTGAAGACGTTACCATAGGATAAGATCCAAATTCTACACTTAGATGTGTTCCTTGTGCCCCTTCGAGGACAATATTATTACCTGCTTTGATGTGTTTCAACACTATTTCACGGGTTGGCCTTACCAGATCCTTATAAAATTCAAAATTTTCAAATGTTTGTTCTAGAACTTGTTCGACCCTCTCAGATGAAGATCCAATTAACGTTCCCATTTTTCGAAGTTGGGAAGCTGTATAATCACGATTGTGTAAATCACCCATTAATACTCCAAACCTACTACCCTTAGCAGCATATGTGGGGCCAACTCCTTTCATTGTCGTGCCTACTTTTAGTAACTTATCAATCCTTACTTCATCATCTATATGGAGACCTGTTGTGAGATGTGCATCTTTGCTAATATATAGTCTCTCCTTTAATAGTCTCTCCTTTACTGGGATTCCTTGAGCTTCCAGTTGTTTAATTTCATTGATGAGATGAGCATCACTAATTACCATGCCTCTTCCCATTATGTTTTCAATATCATGAAGAATTCCTGCAGGAACGAGATGTGTGATAATTTCGTGTCCCATTACATTCATGGTGTGCCCAGCGTTCGCTCCACCTGTTCCTCTGACATTCAAGGAAGCATCTTCACAAAGAAGATCGACAATTTTACCCTTTCCACTATCTCCAAAAGAAAGATCGATTACAGCTGCAATTTGATGATGATTAAAATAAGGTAGTCCCATACTAGAAGAAATAATAATAGAAAGAGGTTATAAATATTTCGTAACTAGAGGACCTATTGATTATGTATTTCATACCTTATGATCTTGGGCGTATGTTGAGCTTTGGAGTGTAAATATACCATGTGCTCCAGATTCTTCTATAGTGGCTGGAGAAATTACTTGAAGATGTGCTGTATCATGTAGTTGTTGGATGTTTCGACATCCAAATTTACGAAGGCCGTCACGAATTTTTAATAGTGTTTGGTTAACATTTGTAGATAACGGTCCTGAGCACACTATTTTTCCTTCGACACCTTCCTCAAAGTGACCATTCTCTGCATCATACCTATCCCAATTTTTTGCTCGTTGTGATCCTTCTCCCCAATAGGGTTTAAATCGAATGTTGTTTTCATTAATTAAGTTTGGAGGACTTTCGTTGCATGCTGCAAAATATCTTCCCATCATAACATGATCTGCCCCTAAAGCTAAGGCCACATTAATTTGACCATCTGCACTTATCGATCCGTCACCCATCAGTGGAATATATATTCCTGTATCTTCAAAATAGGTGTCACGAGCTTGAGCCACTTCTAGAATTGCAGATCCTTGCCCCTTACCCATGCTTGTTTGTTGTCTCGTGATGCAGATTGAACCTCCTCCAATCCCTATTTTTATAAAATCGAGGTCAGCTTCCTTTACTAGATAATTAAATGCTCTCTCATTGGTAATATTTCCTCCTCCTAGAATAATTTCCTTTCCGTATTTACCTCTGATCCATGTAGCAGCATTCTTTTGATGTTCAGAGTAACCTTGAGAGGAATCAAAACAAAGTACATCTGCTCCTGCATCTATGAGTGCGGGAACTCTGTCTTTATAGTCTCTTGTACTTATTGCAGCTGCAACTCTAATACGCTTATCATCGTCTACTAATTGGTGTGGAAATGCATTTCGACCCTCCCAATCCTTACGGAATACTATTGATTTAAGGTGACGATCTCGTGATAATATTGGAAGTTTTCCTTTTTTCTGATCATAGAGAAGGCTATTCGCATCTCCCAAGGAGATACTTTCACTCGCAAAAACTAAGTCCTTGAGTGGTGTCATAAAATCCCTAACAGGTTGTGATGTATCACTGTAGCCTATGAGATAGTCATTCCTTGTAAGCAGACCTAAAAGTTCTCCATGAGGAGTTCCATCATCAGTTACAGCTACTGTTGAATGTCCTGTTTGATTTGTAATTTCAATTGCTGCCTCGAGGCTTTGGGAAGGTTGTACATTAGCTTCAGAAATGACAAATCCTGCTTTATGATTCTTAACTTCTTTTACCATTGCTGCTTGACGGTCGATTTTTTGAGAACAAAAAATAAAACCGAGACCACCTTCCATTCCAAGTGAGATGGCAGTTTTTGGACCTGTTGCAGCTTGCATTGCAGCTGATGCTAATGGATTATTAAGATATAAGGGAGATTCTTCTTCTCCTTTTCTAAATCGGGCTAGTGGAGTTTTTAAGTCTACATCTTGTGGATTTAAATCTGCCGGGACGAGACCTTCTTCAATTAGAAATTCGTATAATGTGTGAGAAATACCTGAATATCCTTGTATACGATCTAGTCTAGAATTTGTTAGTGCCATACCTAATTAAGTAGAAACTTGTTTATATAGATTTGGATTGTTGAGAAGTTATTTCTTTTTCTTCTTAGGTGTTCCTAGGTTTTTAAGAAAGTCTTTGGTTACTTTGATGCCTTTTTTCACATGATGTTGCCATTCTCCTTGATAAAAGGGAATATCTTCTATTCTATTAGGCTGACCGCCAAAGTCTCTGAAAAACATTACTTCTTCCATGCCGAACTCTGGAGGAGGAGGAGGGTTTTCATCTGGATATCCTACTGTGATTATAGCTTGTGGACGTGCTTGATCTGGTATGTTGCAAAGTGTTTTTATCTTTGCTTCGTCAAATGCTCCTATCCAGCATGCTCCTAAGCCTTGATTGTGTGCTTCTATTAACATGGACATAGTAGCTGCAGCTGAATTTTGTACGCTGTATAGTCTTTCTCCTCTTACTCCATAGAATTGTCTTACTTTGTCAGGTTCTGTTACAACTATAATTATTGAGGGTGCTTTTGCTATCCACCATTGTTGGAGGCATGCTTCTGCTATTTTCTTTCTTTTTTCTGGGTCTTCGATTAATAGAAATTTCCAGTTTTGAATATTACCTGCAGAAGGCGCAGCTTTGCCCGATTCCATAATTCTTCCCATTTTTTCTCTTTCTATGGGTATGTCTAGGTATTTTCTAATGGAGCGACGGGTTAAGAGTGCTTCTGTTACTTCCATAGTTGGTCTATGATTGTAGGTTTATTTAAAGGTTACTGATAATGTTTTTTTAAAAATACTCAGAATCCCCTTCCAGTATTCTGTTCAAAAGGTTATATATTTCTGGGTCCATTTCTTTTAGTTTGTCATGTTTTGATCCGAAGAATACTAGTGTTCTTTTGTCACGCATAAAGGCTGATCCTGAGTGGGCGAAGTATTCTTCCTCTGCGTTGCGTTCATCCTCTTTAATTCTGGAGTCTATGAGTGCATTTTTTTTATCGGCAGATTCATAGAGACTTCTTATTAGGCTTTTTGTTTTCGTATTGAGCATATCATAGACATAGTGAAAGAGTTCATGTTGTATGACTGGGTGATTTACTAAGTCAGTAACCATAGTGAGACTTCCTATTTGAGTTCCATCGATTTCTTTTGCTGCTATTCTTTCTGCTGCCTGGGCGACTTGACCAGTTCTTTTTGCCTTTTCAGTGAGGATATCCATAAGCTCTTTGTTCTGGATTATTTTCCATTCATCATCTAATCTGCTTGGGATAGGACAAATAGTAATACCTTGCTGTGCGATATAGACAAAAAGATGATGAAATCCCTCTAGGGCTACTTCAATATGGTGATAGATGTCTTTGTTTGTTTTTTCTTCGAAGAACTTTGCAAATGACTTTGATTCTTTGATTATGTCTTTTATGAAGGTCATATTAGGTTTTTAATAGGTAATCTTTATTAAGATTTAGATATTTGTGTGGTGTATGAAATACTCAGATTTAGTGGAAGTGTATGAAGAGCTTGAAAGTACTTCTAAAAGGTTAGAGAAGACTAGGATTATTGCTAAGTTTTTGCGTACTGTTAAGGTTGGTGATTTAGAGCAGGTTTGTTTGCTTTTGCAGGGTAAGGTGTTTCAGCAGTATGATGAGGCGAAGCTAGGAGTTGCTGCACGGTTGGTTTTGAAGGCTTTGGCAACTGCTTCTGGTGAGAGTGTAGGTGTGATTGAGAAGAAGTGGAAAAGTTTAGGGGATTTAGGTGATGTGGGAAAAGATATTCTAGGGAAGAAGAAACAAGCTACGCTTTTTAGTGCTGAGTTGACTGTCCAGAAGGTGTTTGATAATCTTACTAAGTTGAGTGGATTGGTTGGAAGTGGTACTGTTGGGAAGAAGGTTGGTTATGTTTCTGAGTTGCTTACTTCTGCGAAAGCTGCTGAGGCAAAATATATTGTACGGATTGTTTTGGAAGAGTTACGAGTTGGTGTAGCAGATGGAACTTTAAGGGATGCTATTGTTTGGGCTTTTTTTGGGAAAGAGATAGATGTTGATTTAGTAGGGGAAGTAGAGATTGGTAATCGAGAGGAGTATGTGAAATACAATACTTTGGTGCAGGAAGCCTTCGATGTAAGTAATAATTGGGGTGCTGTTGCTAAGATTGCCAAAGAGAAAGGAGCTACTGGATTGGCAAGGGTGAGTATTAAGGTGTTTGTTCCGATTAAAGTTATGCTTGGTCCTAAAGAAGAGGATCCTAAGAGTGCTCTTGAAAGAGTGGGGAGTCCTTGTCAAGCCGAATTTAAGTATGATGGATTTAGGATTGAAGTGCATAAAGAAAGTGATAAGGTTGAATTGTATACTCGACGGTTGGAGAAAGTGACTAAACAATTTCCTGAAGTTGTTCAGTATATTTTGGATCATGTCAAGGGGAAGAGTTTTATCTTAGATTGTGAAGCGGTTGGCTTTGATGGAAAATCAGGTGAGTATCTTCCATTCCAACATATTTCGCAAAGAATCCGTCGTAAGTATGATATTGAAGATCTTGCTCGAAAATTACCTGTTGAGTTGAATGTTTTTGATATACTTTTTTTTGAAGGGAAGAATATGATTGGTGAGGAGTTTGGTGAGCGTCGTAAGTTGTTGGAGAAGATTGTTAAGCCTGTCAAAAAGAAAATTCGACCTGCTGAAGGGAAGATTGTCAAAAATGAGAAAGAGGTTTCGGAATTGTATGCTAATAGTTTGGCTGCTGGCAATGAAGGGTTGATGTTAAAGAAATTAGATGCGCCGTATAAGCCAGGAGCAAGGGTTGGTTATATGGTAAAGTTAAAACATGCTATGGAAACCTTTGATGTGGTAGTTGTTGGAGCAGAATGGGGGGAAGGGAAAAGGGCAAAGTGGTTGAGCAGCTTTACTATTGCAGTTCGAAAGGGTGAAGAGTTTTTGGGAGTTGGCAAGGTTGGGACTGGGATTAAAGAGAAGGCTGAAGAAGGGTTGAGTTTTGGTGATATGACAAAGTTGTTGCGACCCCTTGTGGTTGGCGAGGAGGGGAAGACTGTTGTTGTCAAGCCAAAGATTGTTCTGGAGATTAGTTTTGAGGAGATTCAGAAAAGTACAAACTATGATTCTGGGTATGCTTTACGGTTTCCTAGGGTTGTAAGGCTGCGTGATGATAAGGGTGTTGATGAGATTACTTCTCTAAAAATGGTTGAGGGTGCGTTTGAGGGGCAGAGGAAGTAGATGGACTATCCTGGATCTTACTGTTTTTGTAGAATACTGCAGCAAGGGCTATGCGACCATATTCTGTGGGCCCAATTACAGATTGTGTATAGATTAGTGCTATTCTTCCTTCCAAGAATTCTGCAACCTTTTCTCCAAGTAGTATATCTTCCATTCGTTTTCCACAGGCATGAATGAATTTACACTGAAGATCTGTAAAATCACTAACAGTATGTTCACAATCTTCTACATCTTCTTTAGTGTTGCGTAAGGTCAGTAGATAACCAATCTTGTTAAAATCCACAGATAGATCTAAATGTGCTTCTATAATGACATTATTATTTCCAAGATATTCGTTAATTAATTGCTCTTCTTCTCCTAGGAATTTGTCTATGGTCTTTATGTAACCTTCTCCTGTGAATTGTTTCATATTCTCGGGGTTTGGATTCTGTTATTTAATGATTTGTATTTTATAGTGTATTGATTACTTAAGGATAAAGATTAGATGCAAGCAATAACTTTATAAACAACATTTTAATCCTTAGTAAGTATGCCCTCGTAGCTTAGACACACCTTGTGTGGAGCAACAGGTAGAGCGTGCGGCTGTTAAATCTGTACGGTCACCGCAAGGTCAGCAGAGGCATTGAGCATTTGTTCAATGCTGCTGAATTCGAGTCTGCTCGGGGGCGTTTTTTTATTTTTTAGCATGGGCCCGTAGCATAGTCTGGTTATTGCGCTGCTCTGATAAGGCAGAGATCGTGAGTTCGAATCTCACCGGGCCCAGTTTTCTTTAATCAATTTCTCATACTTAGCTTGATGTTTAGGGTTCTGTGGTTGAATTTCTTCAAACCATCTTTTCGTAAGATTTACTCCACGAATATGAATAGTGTGTAAATCATTCCATCCGTATTTGGCTCTTTTTTGAACATACAAACCATGCCTATAATTTAAGTTCGTAAGAATATCGCTTATTTGTTGCATCAAGTGTCCAGAAATAGTTGCCATTTCAATCCGAGGATATAATTTGCCATACAATCTATACATGTAAAGACAGCCATCTGTATCGAAAAATCCTCTCAAGAACGCCATTGATAATTCTTGGCTCTTCAATATGGTACTTGGAATGGAAATTTCCTTCTTTTTTCCAAGAATCAATCCTAAAGATTTATGCTTAAATTGTACAAGGGCGTCACTCCATATTTGAAATCCTACTACTCCTGTTGATTGCATTTCTCTGAGATTGATATCAAGATTGAATAAATCTTTGTAGATTTTGCGAATTCTTGAATAGTAATGAGGCTTATCATCGGTAATATGTCCCCTTAATTGATAGAATCCTTTAGATTTTAATCCATAGTAATTCATGCTTCCGTCTCCAATGTGGAGTCCAATTTCTTCAGCAAGCTTTGGTGTAAACACTTTTGGTAGACACAAATGTTTTTCCAAGTCAGGTTTGTTGAATGTTATTAATCTGTTATCAAATTTCATTGTAAATCACAATTTATATTATTGATATGAATGTAATTTATTTTTTAAATAGTCTATGCGTGGTTGTCTTGTGGTTGTGGTTAAACTTTCCAAAACTAGCGGATACTCTTCGAAAATAATTATTTATTTATGTTAATTCTCTAAAGATTTACAGTGTTGTGTGATTTGATAACCTTTATAATTAGAGACGGATTACCTATGAATATGCCCCAGTGGTATAGTGGCGACTGCGTAAATCAGCTCGACACTTTGGACAACATCCTCGCAGGCTCGGAGTTGCCCTGCCTACTTTTTTCCATTACTTTAATAAATATTGAACGAGTTCCTCTTTTTATGCCCCTGTAGTATAGTGGATAGCATACAAGCTTGCGGAGCTTGTGACCTGAGTTCAATTCTCAGCAGGGGCGTTAGGGGACTGAGCAAAGCGATGTCCCCTATACTCGGCGGTTTGGGTTCTATCCTTTTTCAAAGGATAGTCTGAGTTCATGTCAGAAATCAAAGATTTCTGAGCATCTCGAGAATCTTCGATTCTCAAGACTTCCCCGCTGGGGCGTTGGTTTATAGTTACAATGGCTAACCTTAAGATTCCAGAAATAAGCAATGATGCAACAATCAATGTAGCTTTGGATACTATTAACAAAGGGAAACAGGCGTTAATATTTGTTAATTCTAAGAGAAGTGCAGAAAAGACTGCTGAGGAAGTAGGTAAAAAAGTAACAGGAGTTAATGAAGCTTGGAGTGTGTTGAGTACTAAGGTTATGAAGGTACTTGCTAGCCCCACAACTCAGTGTAAACGATTATGTGGTTGTCTGCTTAAAGGGGTAGCATTCCATCATGCAGGACTTGCTGCAAAGCAAAGAGAGTTGATTGAAGATGGTTTTCGGGATGGAGTTGTTAAAGTGATTGCTAGTACTCCGACCTTAGCTGCTGGATTAGATTTACCTGCATTTCGAGCAGTTATTAGAGATTTGAAACGATTTTGTAATCGGGGAATGGCTCCTATACCTGTTCTGGAATATTTGCAGATGAGTGGTCGTGCAGGAAGGCCTAACTATGATACCTTTGGTGAGAGTATTTGTATTGCTAAGAGTGAAGCTGAAAAGGAAGCTATCACTGAAGAATATATTAATGGTGATCCTGAGGAAATTTATAGTAAGTTAGCTGTTGAACCTGTTTTGCGGACGTATCTTTTAAGTTTGATAGCGTCAAAATTTGTTCGGTCTCGTAAACAGATTTTAGAATTTTTTGGAAAAACATTTTGGGCTTATCAATATGAAGATATGGGTAAATTGGAAGAGATAATTGAACGAATGTTACAATTGTTGGAGGAATGGGAATTTATTAAAAGTTCTAAAGACGATTTTATTAGTGCCGATAATTTGGATAGTGTTACTTATAGGGCTACACTCATGGGAAAACGAGTTGCTGAGCTTTATTTGGATCCTTATACGGCAAACCAGTTGGTTGAGGGCATTAGGAAAACGCATTCAATTAAATATGGCGACTTTAGTTTCTTTCAGCTTCTTTGTAATACTTTGGAGATGAGGCCACTCTTGAATGTTAGACAGAAAGAGTATGATATCGTTGAAGAGGCTATCATGAAGTATGAAGGGACGTTATTGGGTAGTGAGCCTGATTATTTTGATGATGAGCATGGAGATTATATGAAATCGATTAAGACCTCACTCTTTTTTATGGATTGGGTGGAAGAGAAGGGTGAGGATGCTTTGTTGGAGCATTATGGAATACGTCCTGGGGAGATTCGATATAAGTTGAACAGTGCGGATTGGTTATTTTATGCGATGGAAGAGTTGACTAGGCTACTTGGTTTTCATGATTTGATTAAAGTGATTGGTAGGTTGCGATTTAGAGTTAAACATGGCATTAAAGATGAATTGGTTAGTCTTGTTCGGTTGAAAGGAATCGGTAGAGTGCGTGCTCGGAAATTATTTAGGAATGGGATTAAAGATGTTCGAGGGTTGAAACAGATTGATGTTGGTAGGTTGGGAGTGATTTTAGGAAAAGGTATGGCTGAGAAGATTAAGAAAGAGTTAGATCAAGATGTTTCAGTTGTTAAGAAAGGAACTCGGAAAGGTCAGACGAGTGTTGAGAAATTTATTAAGTAATTATTTGTTTTCTCTGTTGTAATGTGTGAATCCTTCACCTTCAAAGCAATGGTCTAGAATCTTTTCAAATATTTCTGGAGATTTGTACATTCCTGAGACGGACATGGCATTTATTTGTCTGTAGATTGATTCTGCTACTAATGGTGCCATGGACATGACACACTTTAGCCATGATGAGTTTTCCTTTATGTAGTCGTCTGATCTTTGGATGGTGTCTGTTGTGATAATCTTTGGTTGTGATTTTGCGTTTTGTAATTTTTCTTCAGCTGAGACGTCATGTTTTGGAGAAGCTACCAAATGTGTTGGTAAGAAGTATACTGATTTTGCTCCATATTTTTCTTTCAGATCTGCTGAAGCTGTGATTAGTGTTCCTCCTGTGTCCATGATGTCGTCGAATACTAAAACGTGTCTGTCTTTGATATTCTCTGATAGTTGAAGGGATTCTGATTGTGATTCTCCTTGAGTTTCTTCAAATTTTCCTCTCGTTTTTTGTCTCTTTGCTAATGGGAGGTCAAGGTAATTTGCTGCCTCTTTTGCTGCTAATACTGAACCTGCATCTGGAGAGAGGACTGCTAGGTTTTCTTTATGTGTATTGTTTTGGTAGAATTCTTTGAATAAATGTCGTTTGATGTACCAACCGAATAACGGGAGTGAGGGAAGATTGTCTACTGGGATGTCAAAGAAGCCTGTAATTTGTTCTGCATGGAGGTGGGAGGTTATGTATCTCTTAAAATTGTGGCCGCCTGCAGCTTGGAGACAGTCTGCAAACATCTTTGAAGGGATAGGAACTCGTCCGTCGTCCTTTTTATCTCCTCTTGAGTTCAGGTAGGTTTGGCAGAGCATAAACCCTTCATCGTTGGCTCTTTTTAATGCATCTGTGATGAGTAGGAGGTCATAGTTTGTTTGATCTGGATGACCTACATTATGGTTGTGGATTACGAACACTTTATTTCCTCTCACAGACGTTCCTAATTGGGTAAACCTTGAACCGTCTGGGAAGAGTTTGTCTGAAATAATATCTTGTTTGAATTTTATGGCTTCTGGATGGGTTTTTAGATAGTGAGATACTTTATCTGCGAAAGGTTGTGAGTAGGAGTTTGCGATAAGGACAAAGTCTAGTTTTTCCATGTTTTGAAGGGTGCTTGGATGATTTTTAAGGATGTGTATGGTGGAGGATATATGTATGGAAAGGTTTTTATACTACTTTTGTTGAATGTAGACTAGTTTAGGGGTGAACAATGGTACTATTTGCAAACGGATTTCCAGTTTTAGAACTATTAATGGTCTTTTCTATAATTGTAGTTATCTATCTCGTTTTTTTAGAAGTTGAGCTTAAGCAACTTCGGAAAGTGAGTAAGAAGTTTCAAGAGGATGAACATGATTTGGTTAAAGAATTGAGATTGTTGCGTGAGGAGATTTCTGAACTCAAGGAGATTATTAAAAAATGACTGAACAGATGGTAGGATCTCATAAAGGAGAGAAAATGGCTATGAATAATGAGATGAATATAGAGAAACTCAAGAACTTGTTGATTACCTTAGATACTGAAATGGTTGCCTATCGAAAACAAGTAGGGAGTATGGGTAAGTATGATGATGTAATGAAAGTGCTTGAAGAGATGAACGCTAAATTTACTGCTGTTGAGGAAGATAAAGCTTATACAGAAGAAATGGTAGGAAAGGTGCATGATATTGCACAGCAGGTCAATTCTAAATTCGACGAATTTTCGGATGCTTTAGGGGCTATTGGAGAATTGAAGCAAAATGTTGAGCACTTAACTACTAATATGCCACAGCATAAACATGTGGTGACTAAGCAGGAGTTGAATAAAGTTTTGAGGGTACACCATGATGAAGTTACTGGGACACTTAAAGATTACAAACAAGGATTAGATAGAAGCGCAAAGGAATTTGAAGTTCACCATTTAAAACATCCTCAAGTACGACCTGTTGATGTGGATTTTAGAAATGTAGCGTTGGATAAAGTGGATACGATTAGTAAAGATGTTGCAGGATTAAAAGGATATGCTCAAAAGAATTTTCAAGGTGATGAATTAAGTAGGATCCATCATGAAATTAAAACTATTGAGAATCAAAATATATCTACAATTGGTGCTTTAGATTCTGGTAGTCATAGTAATGAGCATATTGGTGCACATATTGAGAGATCTGCAGAGAAAGTTAAAGGTTTACGGAGTGCATTGATTGGTACAAGTGTAGATACAGGTAAAAAAGAGAAACTACATCGAGTATTACGAAAACGTCAGTTTAGAACTGCTCATCAAGATGAAGATCATGTTTCCAAAGTTGATATTGGGATTGGTAAAGTGCGTGAGAGTGCCCTGTCCCATAATCCCATTCATGAAGCGTTTAGTGATGTTCGAAAACAAGTCTATGGAAAAGAGTTGTTAAAAGAAGTTATTTCTGATGTTGCTTTAGCAAAACAGCAAGCAGCTCCTGATAGTAGTCCTATTGCATTAGATCATGTTATGAGTAACGATACAGTTGATCGATTACAAGAGATGATTCGAGTTATTCATGCTAAGATGGCTGGAGGAGATTCTGCTGGAGCTACTTCTGAGTATGAGAGAGCGATGGAATTTTATTTGAAATTACATGAAGAAGATAAAGAAGATTTAGATAGAAGTTATGATGCATTAGTTGATGCTTATAATAAGATAGTTGATACGTAAAGGCTTATGGTACTTCGTAGAATTCTTCTGTTGTGAATGTATGTGAGTGACTAATTTCGCGGGATCTGTAACATAAATGGATGTAATCAATCTTGGTCTTTCCCATGAACAAAATATTAGAAAGCAGGGCTGGCTGATTTTGAATATGTGTAATAGATTTTGCTTTTTCCAGAAATCCTGGAAGATCACGGTCAATCGATGCTCTTAATTTTCTATTTTCTATTACTTGCGCATCTTTTGTCATTTGTCTAATGCCTGAAACACATACTGTATATGGGATGTCACAATCAAAGGAAATCATCTACATACCCATTCCTGGTGGCATTCCGCCCATACCTGGAGGTGGCATTGGAGGTTCAGAGTTTGAAGAACCAGAACCAGCAATAACGTCATCTATTCTTAGGATCATTTCAGCTACTTCAGCTGCAGATGAGATAGCTTGAGTCTTGATTTTTAGGGGTTCGATAACACCTTCTTTCCAGGCGTCTACAACTTTTCCTGAAAATACATTTATGCCTGCCCCTGTTTGTTTCTTTTCGTGGGCTGATTTTAGGGCGGTGAGTATGTCAATGGGGTCAAGACCTGCGTTTTCAGCCAGAGTTCTTGGAATGATCTCCATGGCTTCTGCAAATGCTTTTACTGCTAGTTGTTCTCTTCCCTCTAATTTGTCTGAGAATTTTAATAGTTCACGTGCAAGCTCAACTTCTGTTGCGCCAGCCCCAGCAACTACTTTTCCAACTTTAAGAGCTGAGATAACATCGCCGATTGCATCTTCCATAGCTCTTTTGATTTCATCAACAACGTGATCTGTACCACCTTTAATTAAAATAGTAACTGCTTTTGGATTCTTGCATTTTCTGACATAGGTCATTTCTTCGTCTCCAATTTTAACTTCTTCTACAAGACCTGCTTGACCTAGATCATTTGAAGTTAAGTCCTTGATGTTTGAGACAATATTAGCCCCTGTTGCTCGCTGGAGTGCTTCCATGTCAGATTTTTTTACTCTTCGCACAGCGTAGATATTTTCTTTTGCAAGATAGTGTTGGGCAACATCGTCAATGCCTTTTTGGCAGACTAGGACTGTAGCTCCACTAGATTTTATTTTATTTACCATATCATGGAGCATTTTTTCTTCTTGCTCGATAAAATTGTTTAGTTGTGTTGGATCTGAGATTTGGACTTTGGTGTCTGTCTCAGGTGATTTAATTTCAACAGCAGCATCAACTAATGCTATTTTTGCATTGTTTACTTGTCTCTCCATTTGTGGATGGACTCTTTCTTTGTCTAGGACAATTCCTTGGACTAATTCTGTGTCAAATACTGAACCGCCAACTTTCTTTTCAACTCTTACGTCTTCTTTGTCGATTGATATGGAGTCTGTAGTTTTTTCTGCAACAGCTTTAACTGCATCAACAGTTATTGCAGCAAGTTGTTCTTTAGCTGTTTCAGCACCTTTACCAGTCATTGCTGTCATGGCAATCTTTTTTAGAATGTCTGTATCTTTTTCTGTTACCGGTTGTGCCATGTTGTTTAAGATTAATTGTGCTTGTTCTGCTGCGATTCTGAAACCTTTTGCTAGAACTGTTGGGTGGACGTCTTTATCTAGTAAGTCTTCTGCAGACTTTAATAGTTCACCTGCGATAACAACTGCTGTAGTTGTGCCATCTCCTACTTCATTTTCTTGTGTTTTTGCCACTTCAACGATCATTTTGGCTGAAGGGTGTTCAATGTTCATTTCCTCTAGAATTGTTACACCATCGTTTGTTACTGTTATGTCTCCTATAGAATCTACAATCATCTTGTCCATCCCTTTTGGACCAAGTGTAGTTCTTACTGTGTCTGCGACTTCTTTTGCAGCAGCTATGTTTGCCTTTTGAGCGTTTTTTCCTTGGGTTCTGGTTGAACCTTCAGGAAGGATAAATACTGGTTGTAGATCTTTTGTCATTTTTAATTTTCCCCCTTATTTCTTGGATAGAGGGAGCTTAGGTTGATTTATAAATGTATTGGAAAAGCTAACGCTTGTTCCAGACCAAAGAAACTGTGCGTTTCTTTGGTACCTGAATAATCTAGCGATTATTCCTGTCCACAGAAACTAAAAGTTTCTTTGGTACCTAAATTTATGTTAGAAATAAACTAGTTATGGCTGAATATATAGGCACTTGATGGATGCAGTAACACTTCCTGCGTTTGGATTAGTATATACTCCTCCTCTGGTTATAAGGCATTCGGTCAAATGATGCAGTCCATTACTACTCCGTGCCTCGCCTATAAAAATAGCTCCAGTTTTCGGAATACCGTGTGAACAATCAGCATCTGTCCAAGTATGTCGTCTCCATTTTGTTCTTAGAGTGGGAAAGAATTTATAACATAGAGTTGCTCTGGAACTTCCGTATTTTGTTAAAATGCCATTAATATTGACTTTACCGTCTCCTTTGAATGAAATAACATTTATGTCTGGATCTACTCCTCCTTCTGCACCATCACCATGATAAAGGTTAAGTGCATCTTCGGTTCCTGGTGGAATATACCAACCAAAACGTGAATTAGTAACACCATTAGATCTTCGCAACAGATAATTTGCGACTTGACCTCCACCTTCGTTAATAACTGTAGTAGTAACTGCTTTTGGATCACTACCACTAACTGTTAGCCAACTATGTGTTTCTATTGGGTGTGGGGCGGGGGTGCCGATGCCGACTTTACCCATAGCTGTAATTCTTACTTTTTCAGTTCCATATGTGAAGGTTAAGTCATTACTTGGAGCTACTTCTTGGATATCCCAGAAAACACCATTACCAGCTGTGTCTTCTAGGCGAAGGATACCTAACTCAGCTGTTCCGGAAACAGATAGACTTGGAATTGGACTGTTAAAATCAATCTGAGAAACATCATGACCATTAGGGGGTGCTGTTGCAATGGCTATTCCTGCTATAAGAACGACGATTAAAGCTGTGAGGTATGCTAAATGATGTTTTTCTATGTCTATTTGGATACGCATATAGGTTTTTTGGGATTGGGATATAAAAATATTGTTATTGCAAAGGTTTAAAAAAGAAAGCAAACATAGGAAATGTATGCCAATGGAAAATAATGGTGGAAATGGTAATCTCTCTAATATTTTACAAGAAGATTACGAAGGATTAAGGATGCATTTCTTGGAAGGAGATAGTGATAAACCTACAGTTGTCTATGCCAAAGGATTAAGTTATCCTAGTCACGCTTTCCAATGGATGCATATGTTTAATGCATGTGGTATGGGTGCTGTTTTTGCTCCTTATAGAGGTAGTTGGGGGAGTGAAGGAAGTTTCTTGAGTGAAGCTGGTGATGTACTTTCTCCTGAGCAAGATGTTGCTGACATGGTTGCTTTTGCAGATCTTTTGAATCCTGATAGTTATGTGATTATTGCGGGGAATTGTTTTGGTGCTTCACCTGCTTTGGTTGCTGGTGCGCAAGATGATTCCGTTAGTAAAATTATGACTTGGGGTGGGATGATTTATAGTGATGATGTTTCATCAAACATTAGATATTCAACATTGACTTATGAATCTCAACCAGGTATTGATCATTTAGTTGATAAGTGCATAGATTTGGGGAGGAATTTGAAGGATGGAGGGATTGAAGGGGAAGAGTATTTTGATACCTATAATGGGTTTAGCCATGATGTGTGGGAAAAAATGATAAATGGAGGGACTAGTCTTAATCCTTATAGACATCTTTCTGAATTAGCTGACAAAGATGTGTTATTGTTTGCTCCTAAAGAAGATCATCTAATTCATCCACAGAGGAGTCATGACTTTACGGAAGCTTTGAAGCACTATAATGGGAATGTTACTTTACATGAACCTGAAGGTGGACATAAGACTGGATTTGGTGAACAGGAAATGGTGCAAACATTGACTTGGATGTTGGGTAAGAGTCCTGAAGAGATGGCAGGTGGTTTTCAAACCATAGCTGGTTTTGGAAATTATGCTCAGGAAGTGAGTTTTGATGGGAAGACAGTTACTGTTCCTTTTTACGAGCTTAATCGAGAGCAATTGCAAGGATTTAAAGATGAAAGATTAGTGCATGATAAGCCTTTGGAAGAATTATTCACTATGATTTACTAGGTTTTACTTTAATTAAGTCTTTCTTTGCGTAGTGTCTGACTAAGATTAATGAGGCAATAAGAGATCCTATTGCGTTGAATAAGATGTCAACTGCGTTGTTGAGATAGTCTCCTACAGTGGTTGCTCCTAGGAAGACTACTCCTGTTAGTTCAATTATTTCTCCTAGAGATGCTAGGCCGAAGCCCACTATGAATATCAAAAATCCAAAATAGAATTTTCTTTTTTTGACTCTTTCAATTAATGAAGGTTCTAATAATGAAAAACCGACAAAAGCTAAGAGAAATGATGTGATTGTATGGATTAAATTGTCATAACCGAAGATGAGGAAATTTAACTCGTAGATTAGTGTTCCTTTGTAGGTGAATAATCCTCCGATGAAGTGTAGTAAACCGTAAAGGGCAAAGATAACTAATATGAATACAGGAAATCGTAATTTTTTATGGAGTCCTTCTAGGACGAAAAGACAGAGTATGAGGACAACAGCATAGTATAAGAATTCTGTGTTATCTCGCATAAAGGATAAGATTGCGAAGAATACGAGGTAAAAATACATGAAGAATAGTACAATATTGTCTTGGCTAAAATGCCTTGTGAGCGACATAGTCGTTTTTTTCCCTATAACTTTATAAAGATTTTCTTTGTTCTAATGGTTATGATTATTACTATATCTGGGAATCCTGGCAGTGGGAAGAATACTGTTGGGGAAATGCTTGCTAAGGAGTTAAAGTATGAGTATATTGTTATGGGTGATATTCGGCGGCAGATTGCAGAAGATCGAGGGATTTCATTGGCTGATTTGAATAAATCTGATGAAGAGAGTGGAGAGACTGATAAAATCGTAGATGATAAACTCGTTCAGATTGGAAAAGAGCAAGATAATATTGTTGTTGTTGGTCGAGTAGGTTTTCACTTTATTCCTGATTCTTTTAAGATATTTTTAGATGTTGATGTTGAGGAAGGGGCTAAGCGGATTTCTATTCAAGCTCGAGAACATGAAAAATATAAAGATGTAGAGTATGGAGTGGAGAAGATTAATGAGAGGATTAAATCGGATGATTTTAGATATAAGAAATTATATTCAATTGATTATTTAGATAAAGAGAATTATGATCTTTGGGTAGATACTACCCCTATTTCTGCAAAAGAAGTATTTGATACTGTGTTGGAGAAGGTTAAAGAAAAGATTTAAATAGCGTCTAGAACCACTATTTTCTATGTTATACTTAATAGGAATCGGACTTGGTGATGAGAGAGATATTACTGAGAAAGGTTTAGAGTTGGTACGTAACGCTGATACGGTCTATTTGGAGAGTTATACTTCTACACTTGCAGTTGGTAAGGAAGCTCTAGAGAAACTGTATGGTTGTGATGTTATTATTTGTGATAGGGAGATGGCTGAGCAAGGGATGGAGGAGATTGTTTTAGAGAGTAAGAAGAAGAATATTGCTTTTTTAGTTATTGGTGATGTATTTTCGGCTACTACGCATACTAATTATTTAGTTGAGGCTCGGAAGGCTGGAGTTGAGGTAGAGATTGTTCATAATGCTTCTATTTTGACTGCTGTTGGTGTAACTGGATTACAACTGTATAATTTTGGTAAGGTTACTAGTATTCCTTATCATCATACCGATGTAAAAGGACCTGTTAATGTATTGAAAATGAATCAGAAGAATGGAATGCATACTTTGTTTTTGCTTGATTTAGATCCTAGTTCTGACAATTATCTTAGTATTAAGGAAGCTTGTGCCTATTTGATTAAGAATAAGGTTGACGGTAAGACTATTGCTGTTGGGTGTGCACGATTAGGTAGGAAAGATTTTATTATTAAGAAATGGACAGTTTCTAGTTTGCAGAAAGTTGACTTTGGAAAGGCACCGTATAGTTTGGTTATTCCTGGCAAAATGCATTTTGCAGAAGAAGAAGCTTTGGACATGTGGAAATAGAATTCTAATAGTAATTGCAGTTCAACAAAAAGGTTTTTAAAGGATGTCTCGACCCTATAAGGCATAGCCCCTTGGTGTAGTGGTCAATCATTATGCCCTTTGGAGGCATAGACGGCGGTTCAAATCCGCCAGGGGCTATCCATTTTTTTATTGTAACTTTTTGTTTATTTTCTTTTTTAATGTATTTACTTTCTTCTTAAATTTTCGTACATTATATTTTAATTTTTTTTGTATATTTTTATGAACTGCTTTTATTTTTTTAGTTGTCTTTTTCTGAAACTTCAATTGTTTATTATTTATCTTAAAGGGGAGCTTTAGATTTTTGAACTTTACTGCATATGCACCTATTAATGTGAAGAGTATAAGTAATAAAATCAAAGTATTTTCGTTTAGCCTCCCTGTGAAATTAATAACATTGGCAAAGGCCTTACCAATCAGGTTTGAATTGGAGGAAAGGTGTGGTGATGTGTGGTCTGGATCTTGAGGGGGGGAATACATGCAAGATTGTTGAATTACTGGTACACCACTGCCACATGTGCCTCTTCGTATGCAAGATCGTAGTTGTGTGGAATCTATAGAGCATGGACCCCAAATAGAACAGTCCCATCTTGGTGTGCAAGTTGATCTTGAAGTGTGGCTGCCTGAAGTTGAAGAATCTGATGAAGTTGTTGTTGATAGTCCAGGTTCAACGTTTTCTGTACCGAATACACCAAATGAACTGAAGCTTGTGACATTACCCCAAACATAGTTTAGGTCTTCCTCTACCCCTCCTGGATCTAGGAGATCCCACTCTGTGGCATTTTCATTATATTTGTAAAGTCTTAGAGTCGATTCCCTGAGATCTGAGTCTTCAATTTCTTCATCCGTATAATAAATTCTGACTGTAGCTGTTGTGATATTTTGATTAATAGCAGGATCAACTATAATGTCAATGTATTTTTTCAATTCAGTTACTGTTGTTGGAGTTGATTCCTTAGTATTGTTTGAATATTGGGCAATCCCCACAGATGCATTCTTAGATATTCCTGAAGAGATTTTTATCCATGTACCTGTTCTATTGGTGGAGTTTACAATAATCGATCTATTTGCTCTAAAGCGTACTGATGAGTTCAAAGATGTGTTTATTGAATGAGTAGATAGCGCTACAATTGCACCATTTTCTTGTTCTTGATAATTTCCTGACGTATCATTTACGATAATATCTAGGACATATGTCCCTGATGATTGAGATGAACTATTCCAACTTCCATTGTATAAACCGTTTAATAAACCTAAGGTGATATTTAATGAACTATTTTCATCGGGTTTTTGAATATAAGCAGTGACAGTGGAGACGTTATGATTATCTGATGTGTTTACTGAAACATTAAAAATGGTTCCCTTAAGACCAATAGTAGGTGTAACATCAACTGTGTGAATTATGGGTTTAGTTGTATCTGTAACATTTACAAACATTATTTCTGAATTCTTTTGATTGAGAGTGTCATTTGCAGTTATGTTTAGCCAGTGATTTTTGAGATCTAAGAATGAATTATTTTGTAGAAGACCTGCGCAATCAATCTGGAAGTTCTCTGTATCATTAACTGTGAAACAACTTACATTACTTGGATCGGATGCGTTTATATTGTGAGTAAATGATGTGTTGTATTCTATTGTAAGATTGTTAATATTGTCAAATGTTGGAGGGGAAATGTCTGGAGTAATATTCACCCACATAATTTCTGATTTGTTGTTGTCTGAGGTATCATTAACAGTGATGTTAAGATTGTAAATGGCTACATTTAGGATTGTGTTGTTTAGTAGTATACCGTCGCAGTCAATCTGGAAATTATCTGAATCATTTACTTTGTAACAATCTATTGCAATGTTATCGGATGCGCTAATGTCATGGCGGAGGGCTGTTCCGAACTCTAGAGTTTGGTTGTTGATGTCATCTATTGTTGGAGGGGAAATGTCTGGAGTAATATTCACCCACATAATTTCTGATTTGTTG
>CAYLOA010000017.1:20909-24444 GCA_964385185.1 uncultured Methanosarcinales archaeon
GGCGGAGGGCTGTTCCGAACTCTAGAGTTTGGTTGTTGATGTCATCTATTGTTGGTAGAATGCTATCTGAACCTGAAATGATTGAAACATTCCACCGAATCGTTTGGTTGTTAACTGATTCGTCGGATGTTTTATTTGTTTGGACATAGAATGTGAAGTTCCTTGCTAATTCACCTGTAGCATTTACCCACCAAGTCACTATTTCTGACGTGGAGTTGGCTAGAGTTAGGTTGTAGGGATTGGATGTGTTTGTGAAGAAAGGGGTCGCTCCTGTGGTTTTGTTTATTAGTTGATTCTGTGAACAGTCACTACTACCTGTTGCTGCCCAGCAGATTGCTTGCTTTATAATTTGGGAATCATTTCCTGTTGTGCTAGGATAGGTATCTGCTGTATCAAAGCCTAGATAGACAAATGTTCCTTGGTCGGTTCCTGTTGTTGCTGCCCCTTTTTCCACTACGAATCCCGCTATTTTGGCAGCTCCAGAGTCTTCTGGGGCAAAAAGTTTTGTATATGGATCTGTCATTTGGGCCTCTGTAAAAGAACAAAGGTCATCACTAGTAGAGTCAATATATACTGTTCCAGAAAATCCTGACATGATGTTATGGTCTTGGATATCGATAATTTGATTGTCGGAGCTGTCTGTTGAACATGTTGCAGATGTGATTCCCATCCTTTCTGGAGTGTATCCTGTATCTAGCGCAACAACTAATGGCATTGCTTCATCCTCAAATGCATCTCTTGCTGGGTCAGACGCTGAGTCGAATGCATAATACCCTACAAGATAATTTCCGCCCACTACCATTACGTCAAATGCTGAACTGTTTAGGGTTGCATCAGCCCATGAAGTGTATCTTTGGATTGTTATGTCAAATCCTTCGTCAATTAGGTATCCGCTAAGATCATCTGCGTCGCTACAGGATGAACTGTAACATAGGAATGCAACTCTCACATCACTCGTGTTTCCGTACTTGTTATAGAGACTGACATTTACGTCATCACAATCTCCTCTGTGGCAACTGACATTTACATCTACGTTGAAAAATTCATTTAGGTTTGTTGTGATGTTTGTAGTTGGATTGTCTAGGGTGAGACCTAAAAATGGTTTAACAGTCACATTTACAAACATTAGGTTGTAGTTACTGTTGTTTTCTGTATCGTTAATGGAGATGTTGAGCCAATACACTGAGGGGTCTAGTACTGTGTTATTCTCTAGGTATCCTGTACAGTTAATTTTGAAGTTGTCCGTGTCGTTAAGACTGAAACAACTGATATTTGCTGCATCTGTTGCAATGATGTTATATGTAAGAGCGTCTAAGTCGTAGATTGATTGATTGACTATAGTTGTAAATGTTGGAGCTAATGTATCTGAAACATTTACCCACATTACTTCGGATACTTCGTTGGCCGTTGAGTCATTTGCTGTGATGTTTAGATGGTATTGATAGATATCTAGGATGGTGTTGTTTTCTAGAGTACCAGAACAATTAATCTTGAAATTAGCTGAGTCGTTCACACTGAAACATTCTACGCCAATTGCATCAGTAGCGTTTATGTTCAATTCAAAGGCAGTTTTGTATTCACTTGTTTTGTTTGTGATGTTAATTATTGTTGGGGATGAAGTATCTACTGTTACTGTTCTTAGTGTAGTTTCATCTTGATTTCCATTTAGATCTTCTGCTGATATTCTGTATGTGTATTCTCCGTCAGGGAGAGTTAGAGTGGTATTCAAACTTTGATTGATAAATAGATTCCAATTATCTGATTGGTATTTTCTTAAGTTTGAAATGTACATTTGGTAGACTGCTTCGTCTGATAATCCTCTGTTTAGGATTTGTAGTTCATCGATAGCACCCTTGAAGAATTCGTCACCGCCGTGTACATCTCTCCCGATATTGAAGGGATTGGAATTGTCGACATTATGTATTGATGTTCCTGAATGATTACGTACACCATCAACAAAAATGGACAGATTGGATCCTACACGATTTAGGGTAATAAAATGCCATTCATTCAGATAGTTTGTGGTGTCAAAGGTTGTTTGTACTTGCAGAGTTCCTTGACCTGAGCCTTGTATATATGATTCTAACACGTTGTTGATAAGTTGAAGTTCAACATTACCTGAACCGTCTACTCGTTTTCCAATTATCTGCATAGTTCCACTTTCCAGAAAGTTGGTCTTCATCCAGAGATTAATTGAAAAACCACCTGTTCCAAAGTCGAGTGAGTCATCGTGAGGAATTGCAAGATAGTCATTTGAACCATCCAATTCTATAGCAGATCCATGTCTTCCTGTTGCATTAAGAGCTAAGATTCCTACAATGGTGAGGTGATTTTCACTTCTGGATAGGTCTGTCACGGTCGAGGCCGTAAGACCGTAGTTTTCTCCTAAGTCTGTAATATTATCGAAGTTGTACATTGCCACAACTGAATTATTGTAGTATGTGTAGTTTTTTCCATCCCATTCATAGATTACATCTTTGAAGGATTGCTCTGCGATTGTGATGTTTAATTCAATTCTATCATCCGTTGTGAATGCGTTGTCAACAGGATTAGGGGTTACATATTCTATAACTGGTGCAGTTATATCAAGACCAAGTGTTCTATTTGTACTCCAATTATAGTTTCCTTCGTTGTCTTCTATTAAACAATTCCAGGTGTAATTTCCTTCTACTAGAGGAACTGTCCAGTTGCTGGAATTTAATTGACCCACCTTTGCTGTTGATTGGTTATGAGCGAAACTGCTATTTGTGTAGTCTGTTAAATATAGACTCATATTAAGTAGTGACGTGGTATCCCATCCTGTGCAATTGAATGTGACGTTTTGTAGTGAGGCTCCGAATCCGAATCCGTCTGGAGGTGCATCGAGGTAAGAAACAGGAAGATCTGTACCGATTTGATGAAATGAGTTTGATGTGCCTGTATAGATAATCCCATTTGCTATGGATGGATTTCTACCACTTGTAAGGCTATAATTTGCAACATGTTGACTTATATCATCTGCCTTTAACTGGAAGATGGAGCTTCCTGCAACAATGAGATAATCGTCGGTAATAGTCAAACCTTGGTAGACAGGTCCTGTACTATAATTGGCTATATGTTGACTAATATTTGATGAATCTAATTGATAGGTTGTTCCTGCAGTGGTTGCAATATAGAGATACCCATTTGCGATTGCTGGGCCAGTTGAGAGATCTCCATCGGTGGTAAATTCTTCAATTTTTTGGCTCACATTTGATGCATTTAATTGGTATACCTTATCATTGTTTGTTCCAAAATAGACAAAATTATCGACAACTGCTAATGCGTCGGATGTAGCAAATGAACCACCTGCAGTAAATTGGGATTGCTTCACGGAAACGTTTGATGCATTAAGCTGATACACTATTGACCCACAAGGATAATACAATGAATCATTTGCGATTGCGGGGGCACTCTTACAGCTACCGACACTTTGAATGGCTATGGTTTGAGATATGTTGCTTGCGTTGAGTTGGTAGATACCTTGTCCACCCGTACTGTGCCAATCTGTGGCAAA
>CAYLOA010000018.1:0-23492 GCA_964385185.1 uncultured Methanosarcinales archaeon
TGAAGCTGAGGTTCGGACTAAGTTAGGAGTATTTAGAGCCATGGTGCCTTCTGGTGCAAGTGCTGGGAGTCATGAAGCTTTAGAATTACGAGATACAGGAAAACGATTTCTAGGGAAAGGTGTGGAGAAGGCTGTCCATCATGTTAACGCATCTTTACGGAATGCAGTTAAAGGTCATGACGTAACTGATCAAGAAGATATTGATGGAATCATGGTTGACAAAGATGGAACAGAAGATAAATCTAAATTTGGAGCAAACGCAATCTTGGCAGTAAGTATGGCTGTGTGTAAAGCAGGAGCTGCAGCCAAGAATAAATCTTTGTATTCCTATATTGGAAAGATGTTTGAAGAAAATGCTCGAGTTATGCCGCTTCCGATGTCGAATGTTATTAATGGTGGTAAGCACGCAGGACAGAAGCATGATGTCCAAGAGCATATGATCATTCCAAAAGGTGCTAAAAATATTAAAGAAGCTGTTGAGATCATCTCTGAAATTTATCATGTCCTAGGTGGAATGTTAAAAGATAAATATGGCCCAGCTGGTGGTCTTGTGGGAGATGAAGGTGGTTATGCTCCACCAAGATTAAGAACTATAGAAAAAAGATTTGATTTGATTTTGAAGGCGGCTCATGAAGTGGGACATGAAAGAAAGATTGCTCTCGGAATAGATGTAGCTGCTAATGAATTGTTAGTGGGGGATTATTATGTGATGGGGCGGAAGAAATACAGTGCTCCTGGACTATTGAAATATTATAATCAGTTAATTGATCGGTATCCGTTAGTCAGTATTGAAGATCCTTTTGCCGAGGATGATTGGGAGCATTGGAGATTAATGGAGAAGTATATGGGCAAACGGATTCAGATTGTCGGTGATGATTTATTTGTGACGAATACGGAACGGATTATGAAAGGGATTGCCTTAGATGCTGCTAATGCTGTCTTGATTAAGGTGAATCAAATTGGGACGGTGAGTGAAACGTTAGATGCTTGCGCTATTGCTAAACAGAAAAAATGGAATTTAGTTGTGAGCCATCGTTCAGGGGAGACTGAGGATAGTTTTATTGCTGATCTGGCTGTTGGAGTGAATGCAGGACAATGTAAATTTGGAGCTCCTGCTCGAAGTGATAGAAATGCTAAGTATAATCAGTTGTTACGGATTGAAGAAAGTTTGGGGAGAAAGGCTAAGTTTGGTACATTATTTTAAAAGTTCAAGTCTTTTCCAATGATCTTTTTTCTGTTTATTTGATATGTAGGGTGTTGTTATTTCTTCAGTATCATATAGCGTTTGGATTAATTTGATTATTTTTGGACGGTATCTTTCAGATTGTATAATTGCCACCTCCACCATCCCTATACCCATCTTAAGTTCCCTTGCTGTCACTTGGGCGGTATACCCCGTATCAAGCCATTCATACATTTGGGAGGCTTTACTTAGATCTAAAAATTTAAATGTACTGCCAACTAGTGCCTTGTTCCTTCCCTCTGCTCTTGAGGTATTTGATGTAGTGGTTCTACGAATGTATGCAACCGAAGATTTGGATACACTAGAGAAATAACTTACTTCATCAATCGATGCATCCAGTTTAACTACTCTTATAACTGCATCTCGTTTATATTTGGGAGTTTCACCTAAATTTGTTGATAAGCCCATTCTTTTTAAGATACCCGACACCATCATCAAATAATTTGGAACCTTAAACAATCCTTTTCCCAAGGCTTTTAATGAGGTCATTTCTTGGTTATCTTGTGCATGCTTGTATCTTTGAAATAGAGTAATTAGCGTAGGCAATGTACCCCATGTTCTGAAAGTATCGGTGGTACCCATTCTTGACGTAGATTTAATAAATTCAACAGCTTGTTCTTCTGCCCAATTATCCTTAGCTGAAGCAGTAATTTGTGATTCAATTCCGAGGTAGATGGTAGCATATACTTCCCGTTCTCCAGATACAGTATTTAGTTTTCTTCTTTTTTGATATTCTGCATAGAGATTTCTTGACTTTAAATGTTTTCTTACCTGTTCATGGGAGATGTGTACTTGAAGAGCTAATTTTCGCAGAGTATCAGGGTTATCTCTAGCTGCAAGTATTTCAAGTTTAGAGTAATCTGGCTCCAGAGACTTTTTTGGTTCTTTAATTTTTTGAGTAGACTTTATTTTGGGCATCTTAGCATCAAATTAGAATGATTCTGGTGTACATATAAAAGTATCTTTATTGTAGAATGAAGATGTAAATAAGAACATTTTTATATCTATATTTGAGAATATAGGTATGAAAAAGAAGGTTTTACTTGTTGTCCATGATGGTTGGGGGATTGCCCCTAAAGGGAAAGGAAATTGGCTAGAGATGGCTGATAAGCCATTTATGGATGGATTGTTAAAGAAGTATCCTCATTGCCAGAATGACGCTGCAGGAGAGGCTGTGGGGCTTCCTAAAGGGACTATGGGAAATTCTGAGGTGGGCCATCTCCATATTGGTGCGGGAAGGATTGTCTGGCAAGAATTAGCATTAATCAATAATGCAATTAAAGATGGGAGTTTTTTCTCTAATAAGGTTTTATTGAATAGTATGGAGAGAGCTAAGGAAAGTAGATTACATCTCATTGGATTGTGTAGTGATAAGGGAGTGCATAGTAGTCTGGAACATTTGTATGCTTTGTTGGAAATGGCAAAAAAACAAGGTGTTCATAATGTCTATATCCATTTTATAGCTGATGGTCGTGATGCTCCTGAAAAGAGTGCTTTGCACTATGTTAAAGAAATTGAAGCGAAGTGTCATGAGATTGATGTGGGAGATATCGCATCTGTTATGGGCAGGTTTTATGCGATGGATAGAGACCATAACTGGAATCGAACCAAGATAGCATATGATCTCATTGTTCATGGAAGAGGGAAAAAGGTAGTTGATGCTTCAAGTGCAATTAAAGATGCATATAAGAAACATGTTAAAACAGATTATTATCTGAAACCTTATCGTACGGATGCTTTTGTACCGATTGAGAAAGAGGATGTGGTTGTCTTCTTCAATTTCAGGACAGATAGGCCAAGACAGTTAACTAAGATGTTGATTGATGGTAAGAAAGATGTGGTTACGATGACTGAGTATGAGGAAGATTTTAGCTGTGATCATGCTTTTGCTGAACCTTCAGTGAGTTGGAACTTAGGGAATGTGTTGGCTCAGCATAAATTAAGACAATTACGAGTTGCAGAGACAGAGAAATATGCTCATGTCACTTATTTTTTTAATTCTCAAGATGAAGAACCATGTAAAGGAGAAGAGAGAATTATGCTTGAAAGTGATAAAGTGAAAAGTTATGATTTAGCTCCTGATATGAAAGCATTTGAGATTACTAAGGAAGTTGATGCTGCTCTTGATTCTGGAAAGTATGATTTTGTATTGGTTAATTATGCTAACTGTGATTTAGTGGGACATGCTGGTGATAAGGAATCGATAATTAGGGCTGTTGAAGTTGTTGATGCTTGTACAGAGATGGTTGTTCATGCTGGCTTGAAGAATGGGTATACTGTGTGTATTACTGCAGACCATGGAAATGCTGAGGATAAGTTGTATCCTAATGGGAAAGTAAAACCTGCGCATTCTTTGGATCCTGTTCATTTTATATTAGTGAGTGATGATAAGAAGTTGTCTCAGGTTAAATTACATAATGGTGGGCAATCAGATGTTGCTCCTACTATTTTGAAGATTATGGGCTTGAAAAAGCCTGATGAAATGACTGGAAAGAGTTTGTTTTAGAGAATATAGTGTTTCTTTGACTTTTCTGCTGTTGGTTCTGTTGATTGTTCTGGGACTTCTTTTGTTTCCTTAATATGGAATATCTTCTCTCGTAATGCTTCTGTAGCTAGCTCTTGGATGTTCTTGTAGCTGTAAGCTGCCATATAGTCTTTAGCTGCATCTAGTAAGGTTGTGGGTAATGTGAGGTTTATTTGCTTCTGTTTTACCTTTTTTTCTTCCATTTTAGTGGTTCTTTATATATAGATACTAATTAGTATTAATTAATACTTAATAGTATATAAATGTTACGAATGAATGAATAATTGGGTGAAATGATGTAGAATTTATTTCTTAATAGAAAGATTATGAGCCTCAATGTATCTCTTAGCAAATACTTTCCAATCTGCTTTTTGAGCTAGAGAACGAGCAACAATCTTATTTTCAACTCTTTGTTGCTTAGTTAAATGAGTAAAATTATGTAACGTGTTAGTTAATTCATCAGTTACTTTGTTATCTGGGATGTTGAAACGTTTTAATACCCATACTCCTGGCTGTTTTGACTTACTCGGTTCTTTACTAATATATCTTCCAAATCCTGCCAAGTCTGTTGTGACTGATCCTACGCCTAATGCTGCAGCCTCTAAGGGGGTATATCCCCAAGGTTCGTAGAATGATGGGAAGACTCCTAGATGAGATCCTACCATAGATTCGTAGTATGAAGTATTCAGTAATCCGTCTGCTCCTGTGAGGTAGATAGGGTAGTAGACTATTTTTACATTATCTTCTTTTCTGTTGAGCAATCCTTGTGCCTTACATGCACTTATAATTTCATCAGTCTCTTCGTTGTATAGATCGTGTGTGGAGAGTGGAGGATTTCCTTTTGCTTTTGTTTTAGCAATTTTTGTCTTTAGGTCTTTCCAAATATCTTTGTCGAATAAGGTAGATTGTGATAATTTCTTCTTGGATAGTAGAGCGTGGAGGATCTTGTTTTTTATTTCTGGAAGATCTACTTCCAGTTCATCCTTTACATCTTGAAATTGAGTTTTGGCTTGGAGTAATTCAGGCCTAATTCCTTTAATATTTCCAGGGACAAAGAAAAATGCAATAATGGTTTGGTCTGATTTTTCTTCTTTGAGGATATTGTTTAATCTTGCTAAGGAGGAGATAAAAATATCAATACCTTTATCGTGGAATTCATATCTTCCTGCGATGAAGTAGAGTAGTGCATTGGCCAAGTCAAAACTGTAATAGGGGAAAAAGTAGTAGAGGAGAAATTCCTTCATTTTATTCTTGAATAATTTGTGTTTAATGGATACTTCTTCAAAGCTGGGAAACTTAGCCATATCAAGACCATTGAATAATAAGACGTCTGGTTTTCTTCCTAGGAGATGTTCGGCTTCTATACCTGTAATTTCAGAAACGGTGGTAAATATATTGGCGTTTGTTGCACATTCTTTTTCCATTAACCATTTCGCTTGGATTCCTCGTTCAAAGGCTTCCTTTTGAGGGTCTATATTTTTTAATTCTGCATAGAGGTTTACACCTGCCGTTGCTAACGTTCTTCCCAGCATGGTAGCATGGGTTGTGAACACTGTGCCAATTCTTGATTTTATGTTGTTAAGGTGGAGTAAAGCAGATCCTGCCAACCATTCGTGAAATTGAGCAACCATTTTTTTTCTTGGATAGGCTTTTGATAGTTCATGGAGTAATATTCCTACAGCTCTTCCCCATAATACGGGCTCTCCAAAATCGTTGAAAGATGTGGTGAGAGAGTCTACTTGATATTGATCCCAGAGTTCTTTTTTTATTTGGTTAGTTTGTGATTGATAGTTTGCTGTGTCTACTAGAATTGCGATGGGTTCACCTTGAATATTCCAGACTCCATAATGGCAATCGATTCCCATTTCTCTTAGTTTTTCAAATACTTTTTTTATTTCTGGAGGAGGTAGTTTTTCTTCAAAGATTCCATACGCTTTTTTGGGAAAGTAGGGGCCGACCATGAAAAAAGAATCTTGTTTGTAATAGGATAACATCTGTGCTGCTTTAGAAGAGACTACTGTGTATATTCCACCGACTTTATTACATATTTCCCAAGAGACCTCTACAAAGATATCTGCATTAGCTTTCATTTATGTTAGATTGAGTAATAAGTGTATTTAAAGAGTTTGTACTACTGAGTAATGGCCAACAAGGGACAGAATGTATTCTCAAAAGTAAACTTTATATACAAGTAATCTTTGTACTCTTTTATCAGTATATGGAGGTTATGACTATGAGATATGGAGACGGAGATGAAGACGGCTGCGGATGCGGTAAGAATTAATTTTTTTATTTTATTTTTAATATATTAAATAATAATTGGGGTGGATAATGGCAAAAAAAGGGGTAAATACTAATTTAGAAATAATTGCTGTTGTAGCAATAGTTGCAATTGTGGCAATCTTTGTTCTATTCTTAAATGCTGGACATGCTTGTAAAGGAAAGTATACTGGCGATTTTCATAAAGATACATTTAGTAAATCAGGAGTAAGTGAGAAAGTTGCACCGGAAGGTATTGCAGATGAAGCAACTGTTGAACCAGCCGGTAGTGGAATTACAGGAGCTGTTGTTGGATTACCTTCAACAAGTTGGGGGGGATTACAGCTTCCAAAACCTCCTGTTGCGCCTGGTGCACCACCTTTATCATAAATTTTTCTTTCTAATTTCTCTTATTTTCTTCAAAGTATAGTTTGGAATATTTAGTTATATTTTGTATCTATAAAAGATATACCTTGTGAGCAGTATACTACTATGTTCTAACTATAAATAGATAGCTTTATATATGATAATCTCTAGAATGAAGGATATGATTAGAGGTGAGCCCGTTAAGCGGACGTTCGATAAGATTCGAACGAATATGTTAATCTGTCTGTCTAAAGGTCAGAAGACATTAAATCAAATTTCTAAAGAGACAGGAATCAATTGGAAGACAGTTGATAACCATATTGTGTATTTGGTAGGTAGAGGATTGGTGACTGAAGTGTTTAAATCTAGCTATGTGCGAATCTATGAATTGTCTGATGAAGGAAAAGAGTTTCTCATTGAGAAGTTTAGAAAGAAAATCAAGATTATTGATACTAAAATCAAAGCCAAAGTAGGTGGGAGTGGGTTGTTGTTTTTATGAGAGGTAGACACATATGAAGGTGTTGATGTTTGGTTGGGAGTTTCCACCCTTCAACAAAGGAGGATTAGGGACGGCCTGTCACGGTTTGACTAAAGGTCTCACTAATCAGGACGTAGATGTGACTTTTGTCTTGCCTAAAGCTCCAGAAGAAGCTGATGGAGGACATGTGAAACTGTTAAAGGCAAATGCATTGGCATTTTGGGATACATTAAAAATCAAAAAAGTGGATAGTTTGTTGACTGAATATGTAAGCCAAGAGGTGTATGATGAACGAGTTGAAGGGTATTTACATCAGGTGAGAAGTAATTCAGGGGATAATTTGTATGGTAAAGATCTCCATCATGAAGTTTGGAGATTTGGAAAGGTTGCAGGATTAATTGCCAAGCATGAGGATCACGATGTTATCCATTCCCATGATTGGATGACCTATGAAGCGGGTATGGAAGCTAAGAAGCATTCTGGAAAACCATTAGTGGTACATGTGCATGCAACTGAGTTTGACAGGACGGGTGGACATAATGTTAATGAGTATGTGTATGGGATTGAGAAAAAAGGGATGGAGACTGCAGATAGAATAGTTACTGTCAGTAATTATACAAAACAGATGGTAGTTTCAAAGTATGGGATTGATCCTGGTAAGATTGAAGTGGTGCATAATGCAGTTGAGTTTACTGATTATAAAGGAGGAAATACTATTGAGAATTCAGATAAGATCGTGTTGTTTTTAGGTCGTATAACGATTCAAAAAGGTCCTGATTGGTTTTTGTACGCTGCCAGAAAGGTATTGGATAAAAATCCTGATGTGAAATTTATCTTTGCTGGAGAGGGAGATATGGAAGCTATGATTATTAACAAAGCTGCTGAATTAGGGATGGCTGACAAGGTATTATTTTCTGGTTTTTTAAAAGGAACTGATATTGATAAAGCCTATCAGATGGCAGATTTGTATGTTATGCCTTCTGTGTCTGAACCTTTTGGGATTACCCCTTTAGAGGCTATGCAAAATGGTACTCCTGTGTTAATGTCAAAACAGTCTGGGGTGAGTGAGGTTGTCCAACATTGTTTAAAATGTGATTTCTGGGATGTGGATGAGATGGCTAATATGATGGCTTCTGTGTTGCAATATAGTGCATTACAAGAGCAATTGAGTGAGAATGGTGGACAAGAAGTGATGAAATTTAGTTGGGATGAACCTGCTGCTCAATGTTTGCAAGTGTATGACCAAATCTGTGGAGGGGGCAATCATGGTTGATGTCTGTTGGTATTTCCAGGTGCATCAGCCCAAGAGGTTGGCCAAATATAGTGTTTTTGATATTGGTAAAAAGAGTGACTACTGGGATCATAAGAAGAATAGAGAAGTCATGGAGAAGGTAGCTCGGAAGTGTTACATGCCGACGAATACTTTGATGCATGATTTAATTAAACAAGGGAAGATGAAAGCTTCCTATAGTATTACGGGGACTGCTATCGAGCAATTTGAAGAGTATGCTCCTCATGTGTTACACAGTTTCCAGGAGTTAGCTGATACTGGACAGGTTGAGTTTTTAGGGGAGACTGAATTTCACTCATTGAGTTATTTATTTTCTAAAAAAGAGTTTCGTGAGCAAGTCAACAAACATGATAAGTTGATTAAGAAACATTTTGGGCAGAAGCCAAAGGTGTTTCGAAATACTGAGTTGATTTTCAACAATGAATTGGGGAAGTATGTTGAAGAAATGGGCTATAAAGGAATGATTGCAGAAGGAGCAGATCATATTTTAGATTGGAAAAGTCCCAACTTTGTCTACAAATCAGTAGGGTGTGACAAGATGAAATTATTATTGAAGAATTATAAATTGAGTGATGATATTGCCTTTCGATTTTCAGATAAAGGGTGGAAAGACCATCCTCTGAGTTGTGAGAAGTTTGCTTCCTGGTGTGATTTAGCTGAAGGTGATTCTATCAACTTATTTATGGACTATGAAACTTTTGGAGAGCATCAGTGGGCAGATACAGGGATTTTTAATTTCTTGCGAGGATTACCTGATGCTTTGGCTCAAAAAGGTATTGGATTTAAATTACCTCATGAGGTGCTTGATGCTGAAGCTAAAGGGACGGTTGATTATCACAATTTTGTAAGTTGGGCAGATATTGAACGTGATACCAGTGCATGGATGGGTAATAAAATTCAAGATTCTGCATTGGCTCATTTGTATAAAATGGAAGAAGCTGTTAAGAAAAGTAAGGATAAATCTTTGTTAGGGGATTGGAAACGGTTGACAACTTCGGATCATTTTTATTATATGTGTACTAAGTGGTTTAACGATGGAGATGTGCATAAATACTTTAATCCTTATGATAGTCCTTATGAGGGATATATTGCTTTTATGAATGTTCTTCATGATATGAAGTTACGATTGGAGAAGAAAGAGAATAGTTCTTTATTGAGGAAGATGCCGCTTGTGAAATCCAGTACAAATTAACTTCATTCTTTAAACACAACCTTTAAATATCAGTTTTCTGAATTATGACTATATTAATAGAGTTTGCAGTAATCTATACAATGAGTAAACGGAAAAAAAAGGGTGTGGGTGTTGAATTTGACATCACGGTGAAGAAAAAGGTCTTAGGAGAAGCTCCGCAGGAGTTTCATTTCGTTCTGAAAGATGGGAGAAGGTTAAAGAGCATCTATGATCTTATTGACAGTCTAGAAGATATGGCAGACGATACTTTTAATTTTCACGTAGGAAATGACAAGAATGATTTTTCTTCATGGATTAAAGATATTTTCGAGGAAGAAGGACTCGGTAGTACATTACATGGAATTGAAGATCGATTAGAGACTCAACGTGAGTTGTTGAACCATATGGTGAAGGAATTACGAAAGATCAAGTAAAAATGGCTGTGACTAAAAAAAAGGCAAGAAAAATTCTTTCTAACTGTCCTCCTCAAGAAAGTTTCTGGGTTAATAATGGACCTATTATCAAAAACTTAAGTGAATTGTATAGAGAATTAAAGTTAATGAATCCTGAGACGTTTAAACATCATGTCAGTCGGGAGAAGAATGATTTTAGCAAATGGATTAAAGACTGTATTGGTGATCAAGCATTAGCAATTGAGTTGAAAAAAACAACCGGAAAGAAAACTACTGTTACTAAATTACGAACACGATTATATATGTTAAAGAAAGTTGCTAGATAAAAGAGGGGCATGTGAAACATAAATTTTTAAAAGAGGTGAAAGCAGACCATCATTTTATTCTTAAGACAGGTGAAGCCATCTCCAATTTAGAAGATCTTCATAGTAAGTTGCGTGGTATGAATGAAGATACGTTTTCTCATCACGTGAATGACGATAAAAACGATTTTAAGAATTGGATTAATGATATTATCAAAGATAAAGACTTAGCTGAAAGTTTAGGGAGTATTATTAAGAAAAATGAAATGTTGCATACTGTAAAAGGTCGTATTACTCAGTTGAAGAAAAGACAGAAAGTACGGAAGACAACGATTAAGTTTAAAACTAAGGGAGCTAAGATTAAGAAAAAGAAGAAAACTGAAAAAGATATTTCTAAAGAGGTTGAAAAAGCATTTGATAAACATAAAGTGAAAGTTGTTGAGCCTGTTACCAAACAGGAATGGATTGGTGACAAGATGGAGAATATTGTGATGCAGATAGCTCAGAAAGTGGGCATGGTTGAAGAGGATCGTAAAGAATTTAGAGAAAAAGCTGAGATGATTAAAGGGATAAATGACTTCTTTCTCGGATTGATAATTGGTATTGTTATTGGATTGGTATTGGCTCGGTTTTTGTTTTAGTTTTTATCGTCTATAGTTTTTGTATTTTTTGGAGAAGGTAAATATTCTATGATTATTGGAATTAATTTTGGAAAATTTACTAATAGTATGGTGAAAATTTACAAAAACCGTGTAAAAGTTTACAATTTTTTCTAGAAGATGTTATTAAGAATAAAAAGAAAGAAAAACTATAAACCGACGTAGCCCGATATTTGTCGGGTGACTGAGGTTTATAAACTTTGTGCCGACGTAGCCTAACCAGGTAGGGCGACAAGTTGATACCTTGTTTACCTCTCCCGGTTCTGCGGGTTCGAACTCGTATATTCAGTTCGAATTACGGGCGAAAATCCCGCCGTCGGCGCTTTTTCCTAAATGATTATTATTTTCTATAACTCAGACTTTTGTCTGAGGAATAGAAAATTAAAGCTCATTCAAGAACTATATTTGATTTTAAGTTAACGAATGTACAGTAGCTTTTATTTTCTATATGGTAATATATTAGTTTATTACTTCTAAGTGGTAAAAAGCACAAGGTTTATATAGGAGTAATTCGAGTAATATAAGAAGGGGGAATACCGATGGATGATAAACAACCTAAATATACTAACATAAAATTGGATGCTGTAGAGGGAGATTTTCAGGTTACAGAATATCCTAATAACATGATCATTAGTTATAGTCCTACCAAAAGTAAGGTAGAAGGAGAAGGAGATCGGATCTGGAAATTGAATGGGCATCATGAACTATTTTTTGCTGATGATAAATGTAGAACATTGAAGTATGCTCTCGATACTAGAATATCGATGCCAGGAACAGGAAATGAATCTGGACCTATTATTGAAGATGCACCAGATCCACTTCCACATGTAATTCATAACCATATTGATGATATTTTAAATAAAGTTGAAGGTCTTGGTCGACGGAAAATATTAATTTCAGAATTTTTAAGAGCACGGGTTGAAGAGAATCCAGAATATGATCCTTGGCCTAAAACACAAACTCCAAGAGGGTAATGATGGCAGGAAAAATTCAAGTGTACAAGGGAGATATTCCAGATAATCGAGAAATACGTATCGCTAGAGATGAAAAGAAATATACAATTTCGGTTCTAAATAAGTCTGATGAAGAACTAAAATATTTTGCAACATTACTAGGCCCCCATGGTTTCTTTATAATTACAGAAGAAGGGTATTATGAAGGAAGTCAGAGAATATCTGGATTTACCTTATCGATGAATCCCCCAGAAGATTATGAACAAATTAAACAAGATATAGGACAAATTATACTTAAGCTTCCAATTCAACATAGGGGTAATATTGGAAGGGCATATACACGAATAGAGGATGTTGCTGAATATTATCGGGAGCTTTCAGAACCTGATCTTATAAGCCAAATTCCACGACCTGGAAATTGGCAAGGTAAACTTAAATGATCAATAAATCAATTCAGATATTAAAACAATTACAACATCCGAAAGGATTGTTTATGGCAAGTTCTGCTAGTGTAACTACTGGATATAATAGAGCTTGGATACGAGATACTATTTATGAAACTCTTGGAGTAGAAGTTGTAGGAGATAAAAAAAGTGTCATAAAAGCTATGAGAGCGTTACTAGATGTTTTACTGAAGCATGAAGATAAAATAAATTGGGCTATCAAGGAAAAACCTGATGCAAGATATAAATATATTCACGCTCGATATGATCCTAACACTCATGAGGAAATTATGGGAGAATGGGGAAATAAACAAAACGATGCTATTGGTGCAATTTTATTTCGTGTTGGAGAATTAGAAGAGAAAGGAATTAAGGTTATTCGAAATGAAAATGATACTCGAATATTACAGAAATTAGTTTTTTATCTTAAGAGTGTTGAATACTGGCAAGATGCAGATAATGGAGTATGGGAAGAGAATGAAGAAGTCCATGCTTCAAGTGTAGGAGCTTGTGTTGCAGGTTTGAAAAAGATTTCAAAGATCGTTGACGTTCCTATAGAATTAATCAATCATGGTAAGCATACCTTAAAGGAATTACTTCCTAGAGAAAGTGTAACTAAAGAAGCTGATTTAGCTTTATTGTCTTTAATTTATCCGTTCAATGTTGTTTCGAAAGAAATGGCTAAGAAAATTGTTAAGAATGTTGAATTCAATTTACTTCGAGCTAAAGGTGTTATTAGATATGATAATGATGTCTACTACAACAAAGGTTTTGGTGAAGCAGAATGGTGTATGGGATTTCCATGGTTGGCTATTATACATAAACAATTAGGAAATACTGGAAAGTATGCTCAGTATATGAGAAAAACGGTTGAAGCTATGAATGACAAAGGAGAATTACCTGAGTTGTACTATGCTAATTCAAATATTCATAATGAGAACAGTCCATTAGGTTGGGGACAGAGTTTATATTTGGTTGCCGTTCAAGACTAATTTTTTTGGTTCTATATCAAAATGATCTAATAATCTGGTTGTCAATCCTCGAAGATGTCCCCTAGAATATTTTATTTTGTCATATATCCCACCAGATTGTTCAAAGATTTCCACTTGTTCACTTTGAAGGCTCATATGATATACATCTTTATGACACACAACGGCATAGGCTACATCTTGTTGGAGGAAATCTCTGAGGGGATTCAATTTTCGTGATACTGACTTTGTGTCTACAATGTTCTTAACTCCTGTTCTTCGACGATGTGAGTTTGCAGATCCCCAAATTGATGGTGTTGCATCGATGACTAGATAGAGATCACCTAATTTAACGACATGATCATATTTTTCTGTGTGTTCTGGAAAGTAATCGTTGCCATCAGGATGTGCAAATACAACTTTACGATGTGAGTTTGCAAAAACTTTACCAGCACTGTCTGTGATAAATTTGTATTTATCTGTTGAAACTCCTTGGGGAATTACTCCTGTCAACAGCTCAGGGTATAATCCTTTTGTAGCAATTGTTTTAATTGCCATGTCTACTATAATGTGGAAAAAATGCCGATGATAGTCCATGATGGTAAAAGAAAAATCAGGATCATACTTAGGATGAGCCATAAAGGACTGGATAATCTCACCAGGTTCTATACATAAGGAAGTTATATCAGCAATAAAATCTTCACCAATATCAGATTTAATCATATCATCAGAAATATCGATTTACTTTTAAATCTAACTAAGAAATTTCTTTTGCTAATTCGATAAACATTGCTAAACTCCAAGCTTGAGAGAGACATCCTTGGGATTTAAGTTCTGAGGCTGATGAGAGTTCTGCATGAGAACCAATAATACCTAGTTTTAAGATATCTTTACAGGAAGCTTTTGTTAATTTGTCAATGTAATGTCTGAATTTTTTCTTGTTTACTTTATGTAGGGAGAGTGCTGCTAGATTGTTTATCCAGAACCAAGAATCCCCTCTGTGGTATGAATTAGGGACTTCTCCAGAGTGTTCTGTCTGGTAGAGTTGGTGTGATTTAGATATAGTTGAAAGTCCTCCCCAGTCTAACCATAACTGTTTTAGGGCAAATGTGAAACATCTTGTCCATTCAGCATTGCTTAACAGTTGTGGATAGAGATAGTGAGCTATGAAGATGTTGGGACGTATGGTTTGGTCAGTAGATCCATCTGCTAGGAAGTTTTTGTTCCAGAATTGATCTCGGACTTTCTTTTTTAATCTCAGTTCTAGATCTTTGTAGATTTTCTTTTTACTTATTTTGTGCATTAAGTGATACATGTTCAATCTTCCTGCTTGGATTTCAATTCGAGAACCTTCTCTTGTGTCATTCTGGTATACAGTGTCCATCCAGGTTTCTTGAGCAGTATTAGTTGCTAACGTGTTATTTGTGGATGATTTTAACAATCTTGAGATTGCATTCTGTAATTTCTTTTCAACTTCCTTTTTTTCTATGGGTGAGAGTGTGGGGAGAATAGAGTCTGCACGTTTGAATAACCAACCTACTGCATCTGCACATCCAAGATCTGTTGGTGGCAATCTATTTGCAATATTACCATCTTCTTGCATTCTGCCAAGGATGGTGAAGAAAATACTCTTTGCAGTGTTATTCTTTCCTATTAGGTTTGCTGCTTTCAGAGAGATTGATTCATCTCTGCTCCAGTATTGAAAGAACCAAGGCAGGCCTGCATAAATTCCTTTTCTAGCGTCAACATTCGTTAATAATTGATCATATGAGACTACAGCATGTTTGAGTGCTTTGGTTAAAGTTGCTTTTTTTGTTTTAGTGTTTTTTAGTAATGCTGTATGATATGTCTTTTCTAAGTTCTTTAATGATTTCATATTTTTGAAGACAAAATCTGCATCGTATAATGCTCGCTCTTTATCTAAGGAGAAGGCTATGGCCATCTTTTTTGTTTTTATTTTTAGAGCTGAGAAAACGTGTCTATCGGACGGTGTGGAACCTCTTCTTCTATCTAAACCATAATCTTTGTGTATGAATTCTTTAATTTCATTATATTGTAATGAGTCTGGTTTAATTACTACGTATATTTTGTATTCTGTTTTATTTTCTGTTTCGTCTTCCTCTAGGTTGGTTTTCTTTGTGTAGGTGATTATTATTTTACCATCCTCTTCTTGGATATCGTAGAATCTTCCGAAAGATCTGTTATCATATGATTCTTTACAGTCTAAGACTATTTCTGATTCGAATTCTTTGTCTAGATCGTAGGTGATGGCATTAAATCCATGTACCATACAGTATCTTTGCGTTACTTCTGGATACTTTCTTTCAATCATCCAATAGTTTGAGTTAAGGGATTTTGGGGAACGCTTTATCTTTATGTCGTCTATAACTTTGAAGGTTGATTTCTTTTCTCTGAAAAATATTCCTGAGTATCGTGAAAATGACCTAGTGCCTATTAAAGCGTATCCTCCTGTCCTGTTTGTTATGAGATATGACATATTAGTGTTTTAGTGATTTAATCCTCTCTAGTTTATCTGATTGTTCTTGTCTGTCTTTTGCTTTTTCATCTACGACTGATTGCATGAACATTTGTACTTGTTTTGACATGCTTATTCCATGAGATTTGCAGAACTCTGAGAAGTCTTTGTATGTTTCTTGCTCTACATTGAAGGTTTTTAGTACCATTGTTATTTAACTTTTAATAGTTATATTTAATGTTATTTAAGTTATTATATTTAAATGTATTGGTTTTTAGATAGGAATTTTGAGAATTAGGTACTTAGTGAAATACAATAAGGTGTGCAGGCTCACACAGTGAGCCAGTCCTTCTACATTTCCAGACCATTAGCTGGAAATGTAAGGACACTACGTTACTGTTTGAGAAATCTACTTTTTTAACCAACTAGCTGCTGTCTCGGGAGAGACTGCGTTTATGATAATACCAGAAGAGAGTTCAAATCCAGCCCAAGTAGCAACTCTTGGGAGAATTTCAATGTGGAATCTCATGTTTACTCCATTTGGTGAGGAGTAGGTGAGGATGTTGTAACTGTCACAGACCTGTTGCATGTTTTTTAATATACCTTTTAGGATAATAGATAGTTCCATGACTTCTTCGTCTGTTAATTCTGTCATAGACTTTACTTGTCTTTTGGGATAGATCCAGGACTCAAAGTTATATCTTGAAGCGTAGGGAGCCCATGCGAGGAAATTCTTAGTTTCTTTTATGGTTCTTTTAGAGTTTTTTTCTTCTTTGAGGATACTGTCTATCTTTTTTGGAGTGTATGCACTCGCTTTTTGTTTAATATAAGGTGGAGTAAAGGGGGTTGTTATTATTTGAGAATGTGAATGGAGTATGGAAGTACCCCCCGATTTTCCATGGTTTTTGAAAATTGAAACAAAAGAAACATGTGCTTGTTTTTGTAGCGTTTGAACTCTGAGTTGGTAGACTTTGAGCACTTGGTGTATTTCTTTTGGTGTGAGGTTCCAAAGTTGTTTACCTCCAGGAGTTTCTACAATAACTTCATGATGGCCATAGGCTGGAGTGGAGACGAATAATCCTTTTTTTAGGTGGAATTTATTTTCTGTTGAAACTGCAGGGAATTTATTATTAAACCATCGAACTAACCAAGAACCTTTGTTTTCAACTCGTCCAATTTCTGGTGGTGTGAGGTGTTCATTCCCTGGAGCAAAGTAATCAGTAGCGTTTTTATCTTGTTCTGGTTTTTTAAATTGGTGAGGTCTTAGGTTACGTTTTTCTACTATTATAACCCAACGGTCTAAAGCATAGTCTCTTCTTAGTTCTGACATATGTTGTTTTTGAGATTATTGTTATTTAAATGTTCTGCAATGCAATTTAAAGATAAACTTATGTTCAAGACACTAAATTTATTTAAAGAATATCCCTTTCTGTCATGATATGGAAACATCATTCTATGACGGGTTACTCGAAAGGTATAAAAATATCATGAGATTTATAAGTTCAAATCGAGGTGAAGTTGAAGCAGATGTTCAAAAGGAAACCCTCATTAATTTTTTCAAGTATTTGTATGAACATTCAGATTCTTTCCTTTCTTCATTTCATTCTGAAGATAAGATTGCATCATTAATTTTAGATTTTTTGTTTTATTCCCTACTATGTGATTTTAGAGATGAGATAAATGATTTATGCACTGATATGTACAATAATTTCTCGTCTGACTCTGATATTGATTTATTGCTTAGAGGGGTGGATGATCCTTTAGAAAAACAATTTATAATGGAGGGAATTTATTTATTAGTTGTTAGTACAAGCATATACTACGATTTAGAAGCTCCAAAGAGACTAAGAGAACATTTGGATGATTTAACTACACATTTTAATGTTGAAAAAAGAAAACTAATTAGTATTCTTCAAATTGTGGCAAAATATTTGAAGATATATTCTATATGTAGTTCAAGAGAAATAACTGAAAAAGAGTTTCTTGAATTTAGGAAATTTGAAAGAGCCGAAAATCCTTATATTATGGCAGGTTATATTAATGCTAGTATAAAGTATATGGAATCTATAAATAAAATCTCACCCTTGGGATTTCAATTCGAATCTTTGTTCTCTACAGTTGATCAATACAATTATGAGAAATTTAATGAAGGATATTATTACCTTCTTTATGCGAGATATAAACTCATAGACCGAAAATACCAAGATGCGTTAAAATATGTTAGATACTCTCTGTGGTCAACCAATAAATATTGTCCAAGGAATGGTTCTCGTCGGAAGGACATAATTGAACTACGACAGAAGATTATAAGGCAAATAAATGTTGCAAAAGAGCTAAGAAATTTGGAAAAAACAAAATCTAGGTTCAATGAATTGAAATCGGAAATCTATCGGTTAGTTGGGATAATATTACCAGTTATAGTAATTCCAATATCTGTATTAATTGCATTTCTCCAAGTCAGTAAGAATAATCACGATTTAGGGCTTGTTTTAATATTACTTGCAGGCGTTATAGTAAGTGTGCTTTTGACTGCCCTTTTTGTAATCTCGGTTCCTTATATTTTTAGAATTATAGATAACACTTGGGCAATAGAAATGGAAAAGCATTTAAAGGATAAAAGGGGAGGAAGATATACGAGAGGTGAGATATGAAACTAGACCAATTGGCAAAATTGGAATTATTCTATAAGGAACTGGGCATTAACTTGAAAGAACCATTAGATTTTAAAAGTAGGTTTAGAATGCAAAAGGAGTCTTTCATTGTTAATGAAATTGGTAAGCTTCAAATTTTTGATTTAATTAGCATGGAAAATGATTACTCTTGGTATATCCGGGGAGTATATTCTCAAAACATTGCCAATGCGTATTATTCAATTATGCTTAATCGTCATGTTCTAGATACTATCGATATTAAGTCATTAAATGGAGAGTTTGTTCAGACATTGAAAAAAGTAAAGGAATTCTTTAATAAATTTAAACAACAGTTTAAGGTGAAAAAAGGATTTGGCAAATTTGATGATTTACTCGAACTTTATTCTTCAATTATATACTTTCAAAACTATCAAAAATTAGATAACTATAATGAAATTTGGAAAACGATAAAAAAAGAAAAACCTCATTTAAAAATGTATGAAAAGGAAGGATTAATCATGTTTAATAAATGGATTTTCTAATGGTATCAGTATTCTAATCCAAAGCTTTAAATAATTCTTTACCGAAGGTGTTACTATGGGGGTAAAGATACTTTTATCTGTAATTCTAACTGTTTTACTAGCTTCAACAGTTTCAGCAGGTATTGTCATTAGTGATAGTTTACTCGAAGGAGATTCTTCAGTATACAAAGTAGGTAATGAAGGGTATTTGCTCACACTGGTTATTGTAGATATTAAAAAGAAAGCTGCCATGTTTGAACTTAATGGGGAAAGAAGTTCTATACTAAAAGAAAGAAATGAACATAAATTTGAAGATGGAAGCATTATTATTGTAAAAAATGTATTTGGAGACCGAGATGGAAAAGATTTAGTTGACTTTTACTTTGCAGGTACAGGTAAAAATACAGTGCCTATCAAAGAAGATAGCATCATAAGAGAACCTACAGGAACTATTGAGGGTATTGATCAGTGTGATGATGAATGTGGAGATGACAATCCTTGCACAGAAGATGTCTGCCTAGCAGGAAGGTGTGTCTACAACGATATTGATGGTTGTGCTATAGAAGGAAAATGTATTGACAGAGGAGAGATAAAAAACGGCCAGTATTGTGCTAGGAGAGGAATTATACCTTTACGAGCGGATGGCCAAACCTGTGTTGAGCAAGATGAATGTGAAAACAGAAACTGCAATGATGGTATTTGTGGCGAGAAAGAAGTACTCGTAGAACAGAAGGTAGAGAAAAAGGGTGTATTTAGTAGATTCTTTAGTTGGCTAGGAAACATATTCTCATGAAGATCTTAAAACGTGGAAAGAAGTTTAAGGTAGAATCGGGTACTAAAGGAACGTTTTATGATGTCAGTTTAGAGAAGAAAACATGTACCTGTCTCCACTATCAGTTTCGAATGGCTAAAGAAAAGGGAGAGTGTAAACACATCACAGGAGTAAGAGAATGGGTGAGTGAGCGTGTTGAAAAAAAAGGAAAAGGAATTCTTGATTATGTTCGGGAACATCAACCAGTGGATGTTATAGAGTTGATGGACAAGTATGGTCAGAGTATAGTAAATGATCTTATTGCTACTGGAGAATTGATTGAAGAAAGTGGTAAGATTGAGATATTAAGTTAAGGATAATTGTTTAAATATATGGATTTTGTATATGATCTCCCCATGGCAATTGCTTTTTTAATTTACCTACAATTTTTCCCAGAGTAGGTTTATCTTGAGAAATGTAGATTCTTCTCGCTCCACCTTGCTTCCCATTGCAAAATACTCCGACATACGGTTTAGAATTAAGGATTTACCGTCTTCTCAATTTTAACTAAGGATTTACTGCCTTGTAGAATTTCAAACTTAATGGTGTGATCTTCATTTGAATACATCTTCATAGGAATAGATAATCTGAATGAATTTGTGTATGTTCCTCCTGAAATAATCGGTGGGAGTGTAATGGGATTGGAGTTCAATGGTTTGAATGCTCCTGCAAATTCTTTTTCGTCTTTGGTATACGGTCTGTAAAAATTCAATACAATATTATTTTGAGTTTCATCTTTTCCATTGGATACCGAAATATCAAAATCGTCAATAATCCAAAGATCTCCTTCTTTATCTACATCTAATGAGGATACGGTCATGGTTATTTTACCATTTAAATTTCCAGATGAGGTAGTGGGTTCAATTTCTGGTTCAGGTTCTTTCTCTACTATTTCTTCTTCAACCGTAGCTTCAGTCTCTTTTACTTCTGCAACTTCATTCGTCGCAGTCGCTTCTTCAAGTGCTAATCCTGGAGTGCAGTCTGAATTATATCCATAATGGTAGAGAGCACCCAGCAATACAAATATGATAAGAAGTAAGATTACTCGTTCGATTCTTCTTGGTGTAATCTTAATTTCTATGGCCATATTCTACGTTTATGAAAAAGTTATATTTAAAGTTTGTTGTTGTGTGGTGTATGGGTGGGTTTTTTAAATGACATAGATTCTCTATTTTATATGACAGAGGATGAAGAATCGTTTGAAGAGGATACTCCAGATATGATGGTTATTCCGGGTATTGTTGACATTCGTAGACGTAGAGGATTTCCTGAAGAAGATAATGTTTGGAAGTTTGTCCAGCTTTATATGTATGATACACCGGTGTTGGTGTATGGGCATGGATCAATTAATCATGCAGAAATTTTAAGATATACTCTTCGTAGTGAAGATATTGAATTTGAGGAAATTAATGTTGGAGACTTATATCCCGATTGGATACCAGCCTTGCAACAAGAAGGATCCTACCGAGCGGTAGGGATGGGGAATATGAGGACTGGAGATGCAAGCTATGGGAAAAGACTCTTACTTTTTGATAAAAGTCATCATTACAAAATAGGACCTAACACTGAACATGCTAGGAAGTTAGAGGATGTAAGTGAAATTAAGATTGAAATTGATCTCAATGCAAATAACTTGATACGTCGTCCCGCTCGGTTTAAATATGAAAAAGATCTACAAAAAAAAGAACGATAGTGGATGGAATTTACATCAATGATCTGAAGAGAGTCTAGAAAGTTTTCCTTACTCACTGTGTTCTTAAGCAAAACCTTTATATTCAATTAAGTTATCAGATATGTCTATGGGCTTTATTAAATTCAAATATGAGAAAGATGATGAGGACGAACCGAAGCCAAAGGTAAAAAAAGCAAAGAAAGGTTGGTTCCCTGTCAAATTTAAATATTCAGAAGATCCTGAAGATGATGCCCCTATTTCTCAACCTGAAGAGGCTGTAGCTGAAGCAGTAGAGGAAGAAGTTCCTATCCATGATCCTATTGATCCTACAAAAGCAAAGAAAAAAGGTTTTGTATTGGATTGGGAGCAAGCTTTAGGATTTCGAGCCGATCCATTTTCTGGAGATACACCAAGCCCTGTTGAAGATCATATTGCTGGAATGAAAAAAGAGAGAAACAAACTTAATCTTTTTGTTATTAATAATAGTCGATTTGGAACCATCCAAGGGGAAGAAGGAATTGGTAAAACTATTCTTATGCATTGGTTAAAAGAAGCTCTTGATGAACACGATGAGAAATTGTTTTGTGTCTATGTCGATGGTGGAAATAAAGATACTCGAGTCTTGAAAGAGATTGTTGTTCCTTTGATGAGTCGGTATGAAAAAACCGTGAAGAAAGGTCAACTTAAGATGAGCCTTGATCAATTTGTCTTTTTTATCCAAGAAAAAATTGGAGATAGGAAATTAGTAGTCTTAGTTGATGGAGTAAAAGCATTATTGCCAAAAGATTTAGTGTTATTTTCTAAATTGTATAAACTTATTAGTTTACAGGTGGTTTTGGCTGATACTAAAGAGGCTATTCGAAATAGTATTCTTGGACGTGTTGAGCGAATTGAAGATGTAGATAAAAGTCAATTTCATGATGATCTTCATATTGGTGTTGATGGGTTAAGTGTAGGGGAAGTTGAAGATATGTTAACCTCTCGGATTGAATCTGCAGGAGGACATGGCATTGCTCCGTTTAGTCCTAATACTGTGCGTGCTTTGCATAGGAAATCAAATGGTAATCCTAAAACATTATTGAGAATGTGTAAAACAAAGGCTATAGAGTTAAGTGTTAAGGAGGATGATTCTGAAGAGGAAGATATTCCTCAGCCTACATCGAAGAGAACGGCTAGTAAGATGGATTCATCTGGCGCTAAGGCAAGTTCTGGACATGAAACTGAAGATACTAAAGGAGATATTGACCTTACTGCGGGTGCTAGTAGAGGGGATGATTATAAGATTGAAGTGGTGAATAGTAATTCTGATTTCCAGATGGTTACTGAAGTGGATAAGAAAGGGAAGAAGAGTGTTAGAGTAAAGAGTAAGTAATAAGTTTTTTATAGTAGGTTTCAATTCTTATTTTTATGAGTAACAATTCTCAATTGGAAGGTGTTGTAGTTAATGCATGTTTTGAGTTTGGACATCCTCCAGCTGATGAAGATGATGATGCTTGGGTTATGCTTTCTTATACATGGGAAGGAGTAAGTTATCAGATTGATCTTAGTATGGAAGAATTTGATTCATATATTCGTAAAGGAGTCAAAGGACACGAAGGATTAATAGGATATGAAGGTGAAGAGATGGAAATGCACTTTAAAGATAAAATCGTAAAAGGAGAAACACCTTTCACTTTGGTTGCTAAACCTGACGCTCAGAGAAGATATGAAACCCACAAAAGAGAAGAGAGGGAATGGTACGAAGCGAAAGGAGTTCCCATTCCACCTGATGACATGAATGATCCTGAGCAACTGCAAAGATTTGATAATAGATTGGATGAATTATTTCCTGACTGAACCTTTATCACAATTCTACACCTAGTTTTCAGATAGATTTATAAACAACCCAAATTCCCTAACTATTACCAATGATTGATGAACCTTTCTTCGGAAAGGGGAATGAGGCGAGAATTTAATTCTTACCTAGGAGGATATAAAATGGCAGATAAAAATGATCAAGTGTTTGAAGCTATCGAGGTAGCTAAAGCAACTGGAAAGTTAAAAAAGGGTACAAATGAAGTTACAAAAATTATCGAGCGTGGGCAAGCTAAATTAGTTGCATACGCTAAAGATGTGGAACCAAAAGAAATCACTATGCATATTCCACTTTTGTGTAAAGAAAAATCAGTAATGTGTTTCGAAGTTGACTCTAAAGAAGAGTTAGGAACAGCTGCTGGTGTTGCACGAGGGACTGCGGCTGTGGCTATTACAGAAGAAGGGGAAGCAAAAAAGATTCTAGCAGAATTAACAAAGGCTGCACCAAAAGCAGAACC
>CAYLOA010000019.1:0-23427 GCA_964385185.1 uncultured Methanosarcinales archaeon
TAATCCTGCTTCTATTAATATTCCTCCTGCTCCGCAGAATGGGTCGAGAATTGTTCCTTCTTGGATTCCTGTTAAGTTTATCATTGCTCTTGCTAGTTGAGGATGGAGTGCAGTAGGATGGTTGGATGGTCTCTTGTGTGCTTTTCTTTCGTCGTAGTCGTATGGTATGGTGTAGAGTAGCTTTCCTACTATGATTTGAGTTTTTACTTTGTGGAAATGGATTTCTGTTGAAGGGTTCTGGAGGTTTACTTTTGGTTTTTTTAGAAGGTGCCATATTTGAGAAGCTAAAGTTGCTTCTTTTTGTCTTAAGTTAAACGCTCTTACTGCGAAGGATGAGTTGTAGATAGATTCCCATGGATAGGAAGAGATATGTTTTTTTAGATCTTTATTATTACAGGTGAAAAGATGTTGATAGATAGCTTTAGTAAATGCTAGTCTTTGATGGAGATGTTTTTTATTATCTGTTATTAATAGATGGTTGTGGAGGTTGAAATCACTCGTTTTTGTTAATGCTAAGACTTCTGCTTTAGCTAAGGAAAGGTTAGATTGGTTAAGAAGAAATATTTGTTTCATTTACTAAATTTCTTTTGTCCTATGAATATTAGGATTCCTAATACGAGTCCTAAGATGATTAATCTAGCGTATTGTTGGAGTCCTGACCAGTATTGCATGGTTCCGATTACTATGAGGAGTAATCCTCCACCCATTAATCCTGTTCCTATTGCATTTACTTTTGCAACTACTCCTATTCCTATTGCTATGATTCCTACAATTAAACTGATTATGAAAGCTGTTTTTTCGAAATTGTCTCTTGCTTTATCGTAATCTATGTTGCATGTAGAGCATTCTATTGCTTCTTGGCAGCCTAGATCGTTTGTTTTGTATATTACTTGCCCTTTCATTTCTTGACAGGTGTTTTCTATTCCTGCATTTTGGATCATGGTGTCTTTACAGTCTAATTCTTCTATGAATAATTTTTCTGGTCTTGGATATTGTTCTCTTGAGCAGAATTGGTCCCATTCAGGTTCATTTAGCATAATTGATTCTGCTTGGATTATGAAAATTGTGAATACTATTGCAATTGCAGTTGATAGAATTCCTTTCTTCCAGTTTGTCATAAGATAGTTTTAATGTTACTCCTTTATAGGTTTTTCTATAACTTTTTTGGAAATTAGAGGAGATTGGGATAATTTTATGGCATCATCACCACTGGTGCCCACAGGGCACAGTGATGATGCACTGTTTGAAAATGTGATTCATTTCAGTCACCACTACTGTTGCCTGTGGCAACCAGTAGTAGTGGTGCTATAGGGAAATCTCCCTTAGTTTTTTGCAAAAGATTCTTTATTTTCAATATGGTATTTTATCGGAAAGTTTATTAAGGCAGATTCTGGAATTAGGGTATGGCAGACGAGGACAATTCTGGTGGTAATGAAGGAAGTAGTGCACCACCTAAGAAAGAGACTCGTGGAAGGCCTACTAAATCTGAAGTTAGACAGAATATGATTGAAATTCTGTTTTATATGAAAGAAGCTTATGGATATGATATTTATCGCCATTATAAAAAAATATTTGCTCCTGTTACACTTCGTCTTATTTATTATCATCTTAAAAAAGGGATTGAGTTAGGAGAGTTTAAGATTTCTTCTGTTAAAAAAGAGCAAGGAAAGTTTTCCTGGGGTGGAGAAGTTGAGAAAAAGTATTATGCATTAGGTGATAATGCTAAGCCTAAGGATGAAATTAGAGTAAAAGAATTCTTTAGTAAATCTAGAGAAAGTTCTTAAAATGTTACTTCTATTCTGAATGTTGTTGAGATTTTTAAGATGTTATTAGCAGAGTCTGTGCATTGAACATGGTAGGTGTGGAAGCCTTCATCTAAGTCTATAAGTTGTTGTTCGAAGTGAAAGTCTGAAGCTTTAGTCATTGGGAAGAATCCTTCGTTTAGTTTTGTATTGTATCCGCAGACTATGTTTGATTTTGAAATAGGTTTTGCTAGAGTGATTGCTAATATTGGATTTGGGGTAGATATGATTGCATCTTGTTGTGGAGCTATGATTATATTTTGTAGTCTTCTTGCTCTTGTAAGATTTATTGAATGGGAGATGGAGTTGGTGTTTCTTGTTTTATTGACTGTTCTCAGACAAGCTATATTGTATGTTTGATTGCCTTTGTTGGGTAATGTTGTGGAGCATTTATAGAGTCCGATGTCTATAGTGTTTGTTGTCTGGCAAGGTTGGAATTCGTGAGTCATTTCTTGATAGAGTTTTGTGCTATTTGAGAATCTGCATGTTAGTGGATCGTCTAGATGTAAGTCTAATTGAGTTGATGCTGAATCTGCATAGATGGTGGGATATTGGAGGAAATCTCCTGAAGCAGTTATGGTATTGAAGGATGTGTTGAGGTATCTTGATGGTGCTCTATTTTTTACTGAAAAGTTGGTGTGTTGTTCTAGCTTTATTCCATATGACTCAACTATTGGAGGGTTGTCTTTACATCTGAAGTGGTAGAGGGAGGAGTTTTGTGTGAACGGTAGTAGTGTTGTGCACCTATAGGATCCTCCATCGAATGGGTCTAATTGGTAGGGTGATGTGGGACAGGATAATTGATGAGGCATGTTGTTGTATGTAGTATCTGTTGTACTATATTTACACTCGGATGGTTCATTGACGAATAGGTTGAATGAGACGTTTTGTGCTGAAGATGAGATTGAAGACTCATTGTTTGGAGTGGAGCCTAAGAGTATAGGTGGGTTGGTATCTTTGTATGTTGTGTTCATAACGAAATGGATAAAGAACTCGTCTTCGTTGGTGTTTCCTGTTCTATCAGTACAAGAGATGAATATATAGTAGGATGATAGCTCCAATTCTCCCAGGATGGTTGTGGCTAATGCTTTTAGGAATGAAATTTGTGAGACAAATGGTTGGAGGATGTTTAAAGCTGAAGAGATGATAGGGTTGATGATAGTTATAGGGTCAATTCCAGTAAATCTTTTGTAGATTGCAAAGTCATCTCTAAATCTGTCTTGATAGATTGCATATTGGTTTTCTAGGTCGAAAAGAATATCTGCAATTTGGGTTAACGAAGTTATGTTGAGACTGTCATATACTTTTGAAGGGACTGCTAGACCTGGAGGTAATCTTAGTGAGATATTATGTTGTGTTTTGAACGTGGGATCTCCAAACCAGAATGAGGGGAAGAATATAAGATCTATTTTGGGGATGTAGTTTAATTGGCATCTTGATGGCTCAGAAGTGTTTATACGGAATTGGACTTTATCATAGGGGATAATTTCTGGGGTGATTGTAATTCCTGGGTAGGTTGTGGTGTGTATTTTCAGGGTGTCGTCCACTGCTGTGTAGGGGTCATTAAGATATTCTCTGTCTACTTCGATCGTTGGAGGGGTAATGTCATTTTGAGTAATTGGATAGCAGGACGGAATTCCTTCAAAGGTGAGTTCGTATTGACACAGTTGTCCTAAAGATTTGCAACGGTATTCAGTGCAAGGTTTTATGGGGTCATCTGTGCATGATTGGCATTTTTGTCCTCCAAGAGGAGATTGCCAGTTTTGGCAGAAAGCATAGTCTAATACCTTTATTTCTGGATCTGGGGTGAAGGGATTTATGAAATCTGTTAAGGAGAGATCTACAAGATAATCTAGATAATTTAATCCTGCACTAAACATTATGGATAACGTGGATGCTGGATGAGGAAAGTCTCCTATAATTTGTTGTTGTTTTCTGTTTGTTGTCGTTGTTAGAGTAGCTTTACCAATTTCTCTTGGGTTTTCATTCAATCCTGGGTTTTGGGATATGATCGAAGACGGTGTTAAGACAGGATCTGTTATGAAATATCCATCCGTTGTTAAGGTGTCTTGATAGTTTCTAGAATTACCACAATCTCCCATTGCATTGCAGGTGTAGAGTGTGTCAAGTACCCATGCATTGGGGCAAGAGAATCCATCACATTCTTTGAAAGCAGTTGCGACATTACATACTTCATTTCCATTTCCTTCCCAGTGTTTAAAGCCTGGTGGAACTAAAGGAACACATTGTAGATCTGTTGCAAAGGTGTCATCCCATGAGCAATCTCGTATTTCTGTATCTGAACAGCAGGATTCTGTTGTGCATTTAAAACAATCTTCCCATCTGTTATTTTTACAGGTAGCTTGAAGTTGGTTGTTTGATGTTGATTCTGTGCAGAATTCCTCTCGATAATCTCTGCACGGTTCGATGACTTCTTTTCCGTTTAGACAAGAGTGTTTGTACGATCTTGATCCTACGTATGCTAATCCTCCAATCCCTGTTTGAGTGGTTAGGACGGAGTCATAAGAACACCAAGACTCACCATGGTTTCTTTTTGGTCCTGAATTGTCCTCTGTTGTAAATCGATATGTGGTATCACAGTTGTTTGGAGTAGGTAAAGTAGTTGGGATGGATTTTGGTGCTGGGCAGGAGCATGCCTGGTTTTCTTTTAATCTGAAGTTATTATTGGTGCATTTATTTTGGTCACCATTTTTGAAACAGGTGTTGTCAGAAGGTGAGATGCAACATCCAAAGGCGTAGTCTGTTGGAGGGAGGGAACCAATTTGAGAAACAGTTTCAGTTCCCTTTAATGCGAAGTTGAATGTTAAGTTTCTTTTGTTGGGGAGAGTTTTTGTGAGTGAGTAGGTAGTGTCTGGATATGGACGTTGTTTTTCTATATTTATTGAGAGGTTGTTATTATACATCCATTCATCTTTGTTGAAAAATTCATTTTCTATTTCCTCATTTATTATTGAGATAGCCATGGAGTATAATTGGCCAAGAGGGATAGGGAGTATTTTTGCGTATGAGTCTACTTGGATTCTGTTATCTGTTTTCTCTAGTGTTAGTGGATATGATAGTTGGAATGCGATAGCTTCTGGCAGGATGTCTATGTCGAGTTTGAAGTTTCCAGGAGTTACATTGTAGCCTTCATTTTGGAATGCTTTTATGTCAATACAAGATTCAATTTCTTCAGATGTTGCTTGGATTAATTCATATTCCATCTCTTCTCTTAGGAGTAATGTGTGAGCACAAGATTTGAATCCTGGAATGGGAACGCAAAGATAATGGTATAATTGTTGTTGATAGAGTTTGTAGTTTTCCCTGGTGTTGTTAATTGAACCTCCCAAAGATGCTAGATGAAGTATCGGTTCTATGGCTTCTCTTTCTATGCAAGATTCCACGTATTGTTTTAGTGTTGCTTGGTCTAGAGATGAGGGGATGGCTGAAGCTTTTGCAATATTTGAGTTTGATTCTACGATGTTTTGGTTTAGGAAGATGAATATTCCAAAGGATAGTGAGATGACTAAGGCTATGATCATAAATGAAGTTATTTGTGCCTTCTTCATTTTTTAATCTCCCAACTTTTTCCATTAAAGATGAATTCAATCTTTTGTTTGTGCTTTAGTTGCATTGCTTCAGCTATGGCTTTAGGAATAGTAACCTTGACTTGTCCGTTTTTTGAGAAGAATACTTTTACCATTTTTTGGAGTTTAACTTGTATAGGCCTATAATTAGGTTGCTTTATAGGCCTATGCTATTTAAATGTTTTGGTGTTGGCATAATGTTTAAATAGTTGAGGAATGGTATGGAGAGTATGAAAAGTCTTTTAGTTATTGTTTTGTTGGCATGTTTGCTTGTTGTAAGTGGATGTGCAAGTTGTGGACAGCAGCAAGAGAATTGTAAATGTGATTGCCAAGGCGGAACTTGTTCTTTCAGTTGTGATGGAAGTGATGCAGGTGGATGTGGTGGCGGTCAAGGATGTAGTTGTGAAGATGCCGCTAAGAAAGGGGCAGATACTGAAGACGCTAAAAAGAGATGTGAAAGTAGGACAGCAGGTAGTCCAGAAGCTGATCCAATTCCTGCAAGTGGCTCAAGTGTCGATGAAGTAGAACCTGAGGAGCGAGAAGAAGAAGTTGTGGAAGAACCTAGTCCAGCTGGTATTACTACAGAGGGTGCTACCCAAGTAATTTAGTTTATTTTTTAATTAATTTCTTTAGAAAACCATGGATTGCAAATGCTTCTCTTCTTGTTAACAGTGCTTTAGCAAATATTCTCTTCCATGCTGTTTTTTGGGTGTCTTTCTTTTCTTTTGTGGAGAATTCTAGCTTGTTTAATACTTGAGTGAGATGTTTTTGGACTAATTGGAGATCTTGTTTGGATGCTGGAGTGATATTATCTATTGATGATTCATTTGTGGAGCTTTGGTAGAGTTCGTAGAAAAGGATTGTAGCTGCTTGGCTTAGGTTAAGCGTTTGGTATTTTGGGGAAGCAGGAATATGGCAGATAATATCTGCTTGCTGTATTTCTTCGTTTGTTAATCCGTCACCTTCTCTGCCGAATAGTAAGGCATAATCATGTTTCTTTGTTATTTTTTTTGATAGTTGGTTTGGAGTGAGGTGTGATCTTGGAAGATTATAGTCTGATCCTAATTGTGCCGTTGTTGCTATTAATAGTGGGAGACGTTTTAGGTAGGTAGGTGTTTTTACTTTCGCTTTCTTCAAGATATCTTTAGCATGCTTTGCTCTGTTTTGCGCTTCTATTGATAGGTGATCGCATTTTGGATTGATTAGGATAAGTTCAGTTAGTGCAAAGTTTTTCATTGCTCTAGCTATCGCTCCTATATTACCTGGAGTGGATGGTTCCATGAGGATTACTTTTGGCATAGATAGAATGTTAGTTGTTGGTTTATAAATATATGGCAATCTGGTCTTGTGATTTTCCCCCTCCCTACAAGGTAAGGGAGGGGGAAAATCTAGTGAGGTGAAAAAACTATTGGGCCGTGGAATTCTAGATAAATGCAACAGCAATGTTTGCTAGAATTAAGAATAGAATAGCGTATGATATGTGTTTCCACCAGAAATTGGCTTTCTTTTCTGACATGAATTGTGTGAGGGCTGTGTGGAGCATTCTACCTCCATCAATTGGTCCCATAGGGACAAGATTGAATAATCCGATACCTAAGTTAAGGACATATAGCCAGTAGAGTAATCCTAAGAACCAGATTATTGCTTCAGTTGTAAATGATCCGTACTTGGCTATGAAGTCTGGGTTCTTCTTTGTATTTTGGATGATGGAGACTCCGAGGAATGCATTTGAAGCATTATTTGGATGTGGTGAGAGTGTGATGTCGTATGATGATTCATTAGTAGTGAGTGTGATGATGTCTTGGGGTTTTTTGTCTGCAAGACCTGTGATGAAGTCGTTTACATTGAGTATTTCTTGACCATTTATTTCTGTGATTAATTTTCCTTGTTCTAATCCTGCTTCGAGTGCTGGCGATTGTGGTTCTACGACTGAGACTATTTTGATATTATCTTCGAGCATGATATTATTTGTTAGAGATGGAAGGACCCAGATAAAAAGTGCAATGATTACTAATGCTACTACAATATTTGAGAATGGTCCAGCGGCGAATATGGCTATCTGTTGTTTCTTTGGAAGTTTTGCTACCTGTTGTTCATCAGGTTCAACAAATGCTGCTGGAAGGATTGGAAGTAAGATTGCCAATGCTGCAAATCCAGAGGATTTCACTTTGACATTGTATCTTCTTGCTAATACTCCATGAGAGAACTCGTGGATTACTGCTAGGAAGAATATTGAGAGGATCCAGTAGAAAAATGGCACATAGACAGCTCCTGGAGCTTTGAATGGAAGGACTAATGCTACTCCTGCAACTGCTTCTGGTTTTGTTAAAATGTCGAATAAGTTTTTTACGAGGAAGAATGTTATTAGGAGCATTCCTAAGTATCCTATGATAATTGCTAGAGCTGCTAGAATGTCTAATAGTCTTGAGTATTTTTTTGCCCAACGATCCATTAAGTTAAGACCTAGTTTGGTCTTGATCATGATGAAGTATAAGAATGGGAAGAATATTTTTTGGACTGTGATTCTTTTTCTTTCTAGATAGAGTATAATTGAGAATACAATTATGAATGCAATTGCTGCGATAGTTTCTACTCCAGGCATTGGTGTATTTTTATGTGAGAAGTTTATATATGTATGGGTGTAGAAATGTTTTGTGAATTTAGGTAGCACCACCACTGGCACTCACAGAGTGCAGTGGTGCTAACTGCAAACTGAAAGGGTTTCAAGTTTTTATAATGGCAATAATAGAATTACTATCTTTTTCTAAGAGGTCTTATGTTGAAGTAACCGCACTTTCGGCATTTAATCTTTCCAGCTGCAACTAATAACGGTTTAGCTTTAGTAACTGTCTTACATTTAAGACAGGCATACTTGCCTACAAACAATCTCTTATGTGCTTCTGGAAATTTTGCCATGTTATCCTTTTACTTGTTTCATTACTTTGTCGTTTAATATTTCCCAATATAAAACTGTGATACCATCGGAAAGTGTTCCTTTCATATCATCTGGGATCTTTAAGTCGAATGTTTCGTATGTTTCTGAATCCATTACATTTGCTGTATCGCCTGTAATAGATAATACTTGAGCGTTTTTCTTTTCAATAATTGGGATGGGAATGTTATCGTGCCCTGGCATGACAATAACTCTTTTCTTTTTGTCAATTAATCCAGCAGCTGTTAATCTTACTTTTGCGTGGCCGTGTTTTCCAGGCCGTGAAACTTGAGTATCTGTTACTTGAGAAGCGATTCCTTCAATAACCACATATGAACCTTTTTTTAAATCTCCTACGTGTCCTTGTCTTACTTCAGCCATGATATCACCAGTATTTTATTATTTATGTTATTAGATAGAGATGGCAGGGGTTTTATAAAGGTTACGTTTGTTTCTAGAAAATATGGTTCTTCTTAACTAATAAAACTAATCAGAGGGAAGACATATACTTCTACAAAGCCTGCTATGATGAGTATGGCAATTGCAACTAGGAATATGATTAATCCGTCTAACATGAGTTCTTTGAATCTGAACGATCCGTAGTGTTCTCTCACTGTGGCTTTAGAGATAATTCCTCCCGAGATTACGGCGGCGAAATAGGCAAACGCTTCTAATATCATATGTGGAGCTACTGAGAGCATTAATAGCGCGAAGAAAACAAAAGGATTCGATTGAGATGCTGAATCTCTGGCTATCGTTGCAAATATCACTCCCCAAGCTGAAGCGTTCCATGTGATTAAAAATACTGCACCTGCTCCGTAGAGTAGGGATAATATCATGGTAACAATTACAATTTTAAGATTATGTAAGAAGATTCCCATGAATGAAAATCCTGGACCGGATGCTTGCCCCGTTAGTCCGTAATATACACCAATTTGGTGTTGATATGCATAGTCTACAAATCTTGCTGGCATGACTAATGAGAAAAATGAGAATACTACTAAGATTCCTAAGAAAAGATAGAGGAATACTAAGAACACATCTTTATGATCTACCCAGAGTCTCTTTGCTGTTAACTTTTCTTCTGAGGCAATTTCATTTGCTTCTAGACTGAATAATTTGTTTAATGATGGGAGAAGTGCTAGTGATGTGAAGGTTACAGCTGCAAAACTTGGATCTTCAGGGAATAGAAATAAAGCTATGACCATTCCTAGTAATGAATACGTAAGACCTAGTAGAAATGCATATTGTGGCTTTGATTCAAGAAACTTAGCCCCATATATCTGCTCTAACATAGAGATTTTAGAGATTGTGTGTATTTAAGGTTTTCTGATAGATTTTTTTATTTTGAAATTAGAATTGGGGACAAAAATAAGGCAGATGGCTTGCACAGCAAGCCGACTCTCGCAGTCTTACGACTGCGAGTTTTGTGTTATGGGGCTTCGCCTTATTAGGTTGGATTAAGTTTGGTTCAGTTTGTTTGAGTTTGATGTGTGGATTGGATTACGTTCATCCGAAGAACCAGCGTTTGACTTTCTTTTTTGCTAGAAAACGTTCAAGTTCTCGTTCTACTTGTTCAAAGTCTTTGAATTCTTTCTCTTTTTTACGGAATTCTGGGGTGTGATAATAACTTCTGCCTGGTTTCCAGAAAAACTGGAGATGTTTATGGAGAATTTCATGATGCATGACTAAGTCTATAAATTTAGTATCTCCTCCATGGAATACTTTACTGAGCATTATCGTATCTGTCTGATAATTATAGTGGCCTAGTTTTCGTATACTTTCTTTACCCCAGACTAAATTTGGTTTTTCCACTTGATGATTGAAGTAGAGTGCGTTTACTCTCTCGAAACTTGCACTGAGATGGGGGTCATCTTTGTCCTTTATTATGCCGAGATGGAGACTTTTAATGAAATGTTGATAGAGGTCCATTTGTAAAGTAGTTTTTTTATCTGTTTTCTTTGGTTGTTGTCTGGAAAGTTCTTTTTTCATCATTTTTGTTAGAAGCACTTGGAGGAGACCTATTCTGATGTCTCTGTCAACCTCTTTCCATTTTTTACTGAGATTAAAGGTCATACAATTATCTTGTAGACGAATATTGGCATTGTAGTCTGAAAACTTACCCGAGTAGGTTATTTTTCCGAGGTAGGGATATTCTCTCTCTGGATATAAGCCTGCAAATGCCTCTTCTATCATTCCCATGGGCAGATGAGAGAGGGAGTGGTTTAAAAGATTTATGAGGGTGCATACCCATAACCAAAAGACTTATATATAATTAGTACTAAAAATGGGCTAATAGGGTATAAATTAGGGTTGAATAAGGTTGAATAAGGTTGAATAAGGTTAATTAAGTATAAATTAAGGCTTAGAAATTAATAAATTAGTACTAATGGTAGGGTACAATGAGATGAAACTGAATGGTTAAGGTTGTTGTGAATAACGGACAGTACAAAATAACGATTCCTAAAGAGATAGCTCTCGCCAAAGGGTGGAGCAAAAATACTCGAGTTTTAGTTTCTCTGGATGCAGAAGGTCAAGTCGTGTTGAGGGAGCTCTCTAAGAAATGAAATATAGAAATATGATAGTGGTGTTGGCCATTTTGCTAGTTCTTAGTTTTGGCGTTTATGGAATTAGCTTGCCAAGCACTCCTGATTGTTTTACTGATAATGATTGTTCTGTTTTTAACAAAGGAGGGGTTGATTGTAGGGGTGGAGATTGTGTCTGTACTAGTAATTCCTGTGTTAAATCTGTCTGTCAAAATAATGTTAAAGAAGGTTTAGAAGATTGTGATGATGGAAATAGTAACAATGATGATGCTTGTAGTAGTACTTGTACTTTAACTTTTTGTGGAGATGGAGATACTCAACAACCTAATGGTAATGATCTTTCTGAACAATGTGATGATGGTGTAGGAAATTCCAATAGTTGTGTTCCTGGACGGGATGGTGAGTGTACTGTTTGTACTGACCAATGTCTTTCTCAAACGTTTATTGGAAGTTTTTGTGGAGATTCTCAAGTTGATTCTGCATTTGGTGAGACCTGTGATGATGGGAATACAGTGAACGATGATGGTTGTACTAATGGATGTTTACTTCCTGCTTGCGGAGATGGTATTCAACAAAATGGTGAGGCTTGTGATGATGGAAATAGTGTGAATACCGATAGTTGTACTAATGCTTGTACATTGGCTGTATGTGGAGATAGTTTTACTCAAACAGGTGAAGAGTGTGATGATGGTAACGACAATAATAATGATGGTTGTACTAATTCTTGTACCGTATTGAGTTGTGGAGATGGATTTATCCAAGGTAGTGAGCAATGTGATGATGGGGTGAATAATGCTGATAGTTGTGTTGCTAGCAGGGATGGCAGTTGTGATGTGTGTACTACAGCTTGTGTAGAAAAAACTGTTGTGGGTAGTAGTTGTGGAGATGGCAATGTAGATTCTCATTTTGAACAATGTGATGATGGTAATACTAATAGTAATGATGGGTGTAGTAGTACTTGTCGTGATGAATCTTGTGGGGATGGTATACAACAAAGCAATGAAGCATGCGATCTAGGTAGTAATAATGCCAACACAGGAACTTGTACTGATGCATGTTCTCTTGCTACTTGTGGGGATGGATTTACTCAAAGTGGAGAGACTTGTGATGATGGTAATAGTGATGAAGATGATGGATGTAGTAGTAGTTGTCAAATAGAATTCTGTGGAGATGAAATTCGGCAAGCAAATGAAGCCTGTGATGCTGGCCCTAATGGGAATTTATTATGTACCAGTTCATGTACACTTACCTTTTGTGGAGATGGAGTAACACAGATTGAAAATGGTGAAGAGGTTGATGAGGCTTGTGATGATGGAAATTCAGTGGAAAGCGATGGATGTAATAATATCTGTCAACTTACTATCTGTGGAGATGATATCGTTCAACAACCAAATGGAAACTTACTAGCAGAAGTATGTGATGACGGTACTGATAATGCAAATAATTGTGTTGCAACTAGGGATGGTACTTGTTCCTTTTGTGATGTAAATACCTGTCAACCTGCTGATGTTACCGGTGCCTTTTGTGGTGACGGTAACTTTGATATTGGAGATGAGCAATGCTCAGATTCTAATGCTGCAGGATTCTGTGTAGAGGATTGTAATCAAAATATTAAACCTGAAATCACTTTTATTAGTCCAAGTGCTGGAGACAATATGCCTCTTGGGCAAGAAATCGAGGTAGAAGTACGAGTTGTTGATAGAGATGTTAAAGCTGCCAATACATTACAAAGGATAGATTTTACGGTTAAACTTGGAAATTCAGTTGTTAGTGAAGAGAGGATTACGAGTATTGGTGAAAACCAATTTTTTACTCACACTTTTACCCCTGTTGAAACAGGATCGTATTCTATTCAAGTTAAAGCTATAGATAGTGATGTTACGGTTGGCAGTATTGGAGCGGTGACTGAAGTCGATGCTACTATTCAGCTCAAAACTGTGAAAGAGTTAGGAATTGGAGATAATGATATTGCCACCTATACTTTAAACGATGAATCAATCCAAATTACTGATCCTCCTGAAAAACCTTCACTTACTAGTCGATTTGTTCTTTGGTTACGAGGGCTTGTAGGATTTGCAGTTCGAACCAGTGTCATTGCCGATGCTGATCAAAGTAAGGTGGTTAATAATGGAGCTGATTTCAAAGCTTTCTTATCCTATACTATAGTAAATAGCGCATCCCAAGCTGTTAAAAGAGTAGGACCTACTGAGATTGAGGTGGGGAGAGTAGAAAAATTAGATGTTCTCTTCGATGATCTTGCAGGACAAGATGGAAGTAACTTATTTGGATGGGATCCGTTTGATCGAGATATAAGTGTGCAAAGTGTTGAAGATATCTTTGGACTGTATCAACTAAAAGTTCATCTAGAAGATTCTGATGGTGTTGTGATTCGAAATACAGATGGAAGGTCGTTAGCGGTTGTGAGTGATTTTAGGATTGCAGAATTATGTGGAGATGGAAGAGCAACTGGTGATGAAGTTTGTGATGAAAGTGAATTTGCAGGTAAAGTCTGCTCAGATTTCTTAAATTCTGGAGGTAAACCATTTACAGGTGGTAGTCTTACTTGTTCTGATAGTTGTGATTTGTCAACGACAGTTGCTTGTGTAACTGAACCTGGATGTGAAAATGGATTACGAGACAGTGATATTTCACTTCAAGAGACTGATGTTGATTGTGGAGGTCCTATTGTTAATGGGTGTAGTAGATGTGCTATAACTCAAGCATGTGGTGTAGATACTGATTGTGGTAGTGGATTAATTTGTCAAACCAATGTGTGTGTAAAAGATCCTGTTTGTGGAGATTCAGTATTAGATGAGGGAGAGGCTTGTGATGATGGAAATACTGTGAATAATGATGTGTGTAGCAGTACTTGTACCAATACTTTTTGTAGTGACTCAGTTCAACAAAGTCCTAATGGTGCGGGACAATTTGAATCTTGTGATGATGGAAATGTAGCTAATAATGATGGATGTAACAGCGTATGTCAAAATGAACAATGTGGAGATGGAGTTCAACAAAATGGAGAATCTTGTGATGATGGAAATACTAATAATGGTGATGGATGTAGTGCCTCATGTAATGTAGAGGTGTGTGGAGATGGAGTTGTGCAAACTCCTAATGCTGCTGGATTTACTGAATTGTGTGATGATGGAGTCAGTGGAAGTGATACTTGTAACTCACAATGTACCTTCACTTTCTGTGGAGATGGAGTTCGGCAATCTGGTGAGGCTTGTGATGATGGAAATGGTAATAATAATGATGGATGTAGTGCTACTTGTAGTGAAGAAAGATGTGGAGATGGGATTGTTCAAACAATTGAGGGCTGTGATCTTGGATTAGGTAATTCTAATACAGGAAGTTGTACATTAAGTTGTAGTTTGGCTGAATGTGGGGATGGATTTAGACAGGTTGGGGAGGCTTGTGATGATGGAGATGCCAATTCCAATACAGGAAGTTGTACTTTAAGTTGTAATGTTGCTGGTTGTGGAGATGGATTTTTACAATCAGGTGAGGCTTGTGATGATGGAAATAATTTGAATACTGATAGTTGTACAAATGCTTGTGTAGCTGCAGTTTGTGGAGACAGTTTTGTACAATCTGGTGAGGAATGTGACTTTGGAGTTAGTAATTCAAATACTGGAATTTGTACTACTTCTTGTTTGTTGCCTACCTGCGGGGATGGATTTAGACAAGCAAGTGAGCAATGTGATGAGGGAGAACAAAATTCTAATACAGGAAGTTGTACTTTAACGTGTAGGACTGATCTGTGTGGAGATGGGTTTGTTCAGTCTGGAGAGTTCTGTGATGATGGTAATACCAATAGTGGAGATGGATGTAGTAATAGTTGTTTGTTAGAAGTGTGTGGAGATGGGATTGTGCAAACTCCTAATAGAGATGGTCAAAATGAAGCTTGTGATGATGGAAATACTGTTGATACTGATAGTTGTACTAATGCTTGTGAAGCTTCCTTCTGTGGAGATGGGACTCAACAATCTGGAGAGGCTTGTGATGACGGTAATGAAATTAATAATGATGGATGTAGTGATCTTTGTGTAGTTGAATTCTGTGGAGATGGGATTCAACAGGCTAGTGAGGCTTGTGATGATGGAAACTTAGTCAATAATGATGCATGTAGCAGTAGTTGTGAGATTGAAGTGTGTGGAGATCAGATTATACAGACAGGTGAGCAGTGTGATGATGGTAATTTCTTAGAGAATGATGCTTGTACTAATTCTTGTAGGGTAACTACCTGTGGAGATGGTAGGGTGCAAGTTCCTAATGGTGAAGGGGTTTCTGAGAGTTGTGATGATGGAAATAGTGTGAATAATGATGAGTGCAGTAATTCTTGTAGAGTTACCTTCTGTGGAGATGGTATAATTCAATCTGGAGGGAATGGTTTGGGTGTAGATGAAGGTTGTGATGATGGGGCAGATAACGCAAATAGTTGTGTTGCAACTAGGGATGGTACTTGTTCCTTTTGTGATGTAAATACCTGTCAACCTGCTGATGTTACCGGTGCCTTTTGTGGTGACGGTAACTTTGATATTGGAGATGAGCAATGCTCAGATTCTAATGCTGCAGGATTCTGCTTGGCTGATTGTGATCAAAACATTTTACCTGATATTTCTATTTTAGAACCTGAAAATGGAGATATTATTCCACTTGGAAAAACTGTTAATATTATAGCTACCGTTACTGATCAAGATATCAACCCAGAGAGAGATTTGGAAGATGTAGAAATTATTGTTGAATTGAGAGGTAGGGAGATTACTAAAACTAAATCTAATTCAGTGGGCTCAGTGAGTTCATTTAGTTTTCCCTTCTTACCAGAGCAAACAGGAGATTATGTTATTAAAGTCATAGCTACTGATTCTGTGGATACAGAGAAAAGTATTGTTGTTCGTTCTGAGATTGATGCGAGTATTCAGATGAAGACTCTTAAAGATATTAATCTCCCTCCAGGAGAGATTGCAACGTATACGTTACTTGATAAATCTGTACAGTTGACTGATCCTCCCGACCCTGAACCACTTGTGAAACGAGTAGTAGGATGGTTGAGAGGTTTAGTAGGGTTTGCTGTTCGAGCAAGTGTTGTGGCAGAAGAAGATCAAAGTAAAATTGTCAATAGGGGAGCTCCGTTTGAGGCTTTTATACGATATCAAATTATTCAAAATTCATTGGCAATAAAGACTATAGGGCCTGTGCCTCTTGCTGTGGATAGTTTAGTTAAGTTAGATATTACCTTTGATGAATTGTCTGGACAATCCAATGTATTCGGATGGATTCCTACAGATAGGGTTGATACTAATGTAGTTACAGAGGATTTATTTGGAAGTTATCAATTTAGGGCTCAACTTTTAGATTCCAGCGGAACTGTATTGCATAATAAAGATGAAAATTCATTGACTGTTCTTAGTCCCTTTGTTATTGCACCTACCTGTGGAGATACTATTAGGACTGGAGATGAAGTGTGTGATACTACTGACTTTGGAAGTGTACAGTGTAGTGATTTCTTGAATACAGCAGGAAATGCATTTACTGGTGGGAGCCTTAGTTGTGGAAATAGTTGTGAAGCAATAGATAAAAGTCAATGTGTAACTGCTGCTGCTTGTGAAAATGGATTATTAGATGCAGGAAATCCTTTATTTGAAACTGATACTGACTGTGGTGGTCCTGTTGCAAATGGTTGTAGTAGATGTGCAATTACTGATAGTTGCTTAGTTAACTCTGATTGTGGAACTGGATTGTTATGTGAATCAAATGTATGTGTAAAAGAAGCTGTGTGTGGTGATGGAGTTTTAGATGAAGGGGAAGTGTGTGATGGATCTTCCTCTGGTGCTCAACCTCTTTGTACTGATCATGCCTTTGGTTCAGGGACCTTCGATTCTGGAGTTGTGGGTTGTGCTGCCGATTGTGGAAGTTATATTTTAACTGAATGTAATGTGTGTGGAAATAATGAGTTAGAAGATGGTGAACAGTGTGATGGTAGTGTCCCAAGTGGAACTACTTGTAATCTTGTTGATCCTGATAATACTATAGGAAAGGGAACTTTAAGTTGTAGTTCAAGTTGTACCTTGGATGAGGGTGCCTGTTTACAATGTCAAGATGATCCTGCATGTGGATCTGTTGATGATATTGTTTGTGATGGTGGACGAAATTTCCAGACATGTGAGCTTGTTAATGGATGTTTACAATTATCTACTACTTCATCTTGTTCGAATGTAATTGATGGTGGAGATTCCGAAGTTATTTGTCAGCAAAATGAGTGTAGGGTAGAACCTGATGTTATTATTACCTTAGTGAGTCCTACAGTAAGTGCAGTTCCAAGTGCTGATGTGAATTTGGTTGTGAGTACGAACAAAGCTGCAAGTTGTACTATTAATATTGGAAATGGGGGGGTGGGTATGTCCAGTGAAGATCAGATTACTCATACGAGAAGTGTTACTTTACCTCAGAATGGAGATAACGACCTCATCTTCACGTGTACTGATGACCTTACTGGAAAAACGGTTCCTATTACAGAAACTATTGCTCTACGAGTTGAAGAACCTGGGATTGGTGCAATTACATTTTTACCGCAAGGTGCAACTACTGTTCAAAATCTTGTAGAGATAGGTACTGGAAATTTACGATTTTCCACAGATGAGCTTAGTACTTGTAGATTTGATTTTGGAGTGAATGACTTTTCAAGAATGCAGGAAACTGTTGGTGATGGAAATGGTCGAAATGTACATCAAACTGATGTAGTTATTGATGAACTGCGTACTGACCAGATTTTGTTGTTTGTGGGATGTATCACTGAGGTAGGTGTTGTTGAAACCAAACCTCTTACCATTGATGTAACATTGAATGCTGAATTTACAGCAAGTGTGGTAAGTCCTCTTGGAGAGGTTGATTTAGGAAGTGTTATTGTAGAAGTTGAAACCAATAAAAGAGCATTTTGTAAATTACAGGTGGAGGAGGGATTACAATCAGGATTATTACAATCTAATGATCGACATACTCATTCAAGGGCATTTTTAGATTTGGAAGAAGGAACGTATGTATTTGAACTTCTTTGTCAGAGTGATGATAATGAATTACTTACACAGAGTATTCCGTTTGAGTTCTTCCCTAATGGAAAACCTCCAAGCTGTAATGATGGTTCTCAGAATGGTGATGAATCTGATGTTGACTGTGGGGGAAGTTGTGGAGGATGTGGAATATCTATTCAATGTGGTGTGAGTTCTGATTGTAGTTCCAACTTTTGTTCATCTGGTGTATGTGCAGAGGCTTCTTGTACTGATGAAATACAAAACGGACAAGAGACTGCTGTTGATTGTGGTGGAAGTTGCATTTGTACAACAGGACAAGCTTGCCAAGATAATAATCAATGTGATAGCAGTTCTTGTACAGCCCAAGGTGTTTGTGGAGCAGCTACTTGTATAGATGGAATCAAGAACCAAGATGAATCTAGTGTAGATTGTGGAGGATCATGCAAAGGATGTGGAACTGAGGTGTTCTGTAATATAGATAGTGATTGTAGAGATGGAATTTGTGGAAGTATTAATTCACCTAATGATCATTTATGTGCTGCTCCAAGTTGTTTCGATTCTGTACAGAATGGATTAGAGACAGGACTTAACTGTGGTAGAGATTGTGCTGCTTGTAATGTAGGTAATGGATGTTTACTTAATTCAGATTGTGTTGAAGGTGTTTGTGATTCTGGCTCAGGATTATGTGCAGCTGCTAGTTGTAATGATAGAGTTCTTAATGGTGGAGAGAGTGGGGTAGACTGCGGCGGAAGTTGTAGTGCTACTTGTGATGTGGGCATAGGTTGTTTTAGTGTTACTGATTGTAGTTCAGGAATTTGTTCATCTGGTGTGTGTACGGCGCCTACGTGTGAAGATGGACTGCAAAATCAAGGAGAAAGTGATGTAGACTGTGGTGGAAGTTGTGGAGTTTGTGGAGCTGGAGATACCTGTACGGAGGGTAGTGATTGTAGTTCTAATAAATGTAAGGGGGGATTTTGTACTATTCCGTCTTGTAGTGATTCCGTTCTCAACCAGGATGAAACTGGTATTGATTGTGGAGGAGATGTTTGTGGAACATGTCAGATTGGAGACAGCTGTAGTGTAGGAGATGATTGTTTTACTGATATTTGTGTAAGTGAAGTGTGTGTTGCTCAAACTTGTGAAGATGGAATAACTAATCAAGATGAGAATGATGTGGATTGTGGTGGAGTCTGTGGAGCATGCTCTGAAGGAAATAGTTGTGATATTAGTTCTGATTGTACAAGCAATGTGTGTAAACCTAATGTGGATGGAGATTTTGTATGTCAAGCTCCTAGTTGTGATGATACTGTGAAAAATGGCAATGAAGCTGATGTAGATTGTGGTGGAAGTTGTGATGAAGCTTGTGTTGCTGGTAATACTTGTAGTATAATATCTGATTGTAGTGTAGATACCACTTGTACTAATGGTGTTTGTGTTGCTTGTCGACATGCATGTGATATTGATAGTGAGACAGTGTGTACAGATGACTTTAAACAACAGATTTGTGATGATGTAGATGGAGATCATTGTAGAGATCCTAGTTTTCCTCTTTCCTGTTCAGCTGGAGAATTTTGTGTGAATGATGGATGTGAATTATTGCTTGATAATAAGCTGACATTGGTTGAGCCAAGTTTTGGAATTGCCAATACAGGAACATTTAGAGTTGTTGTAGAGACTGATAGAGATGCAACTTGTAGGCAAAGTACTTCAGATGTTGTGTTTGATCAGATGGGTGCATTTAATGTTAATAATGGTGATAGGCATGTCTTGAATCAGCTTGGATTTATTGGGAATCAGGGAAGTCTTTTTGTAACTTGTGTTGATGTTGTTACCCAGGAGAGCTTTTCTGCTGAGTATGCACTTTCTGTGGATAAACAGCCACCGAAGATTATTGTGAGTGCTAGTCCTAATCCTATTGTAGAATCTCCAGCCTTGAGTCTGATTAGAGTTGAAGGGAGTACTGAGGTTCATTGTAGAATAAGTGGAAGTAGTACGGTCTTTGATGAGATGGAAGACTTAGGTAAGGGTGAGTTTAGTGATTCTCATACCTATAAAACTCCTCATTTACCTGATGGTGGAAGTACCTTCAATGTCGTGTGTAGAAATAGAGCTGGAGGCGAAGTTTCAGGGTCTGTAACCTTAGATGTTGATTTAGGAGCTAGCTTTGTTGTTAAAGATCGAACTGATGATTTGTTTGTGGAAAACTCTGGTGTTTTACGGGTTGGTACCAATAAAGCAGCTAGTTGTAGTGTTGAGCGGCCAAGTGGTACTGTTGTTATGGAACCTGATGCTGGAAATTTAGTGCATGCTCTTACTTTGGTAGGATTGGTAGATGGACTGCAATCTCAATTAGTTACGTGTGAGTCTTTTGAATCTCAGGATGTGGTGAGTTTGGATATTTCCTTTGATGTTGCAATCGGTGGGGTCAAGGAAAGTTGTATAGATGGTATTTTGAATCAAGATGAATCAAGTGTAGATTGTGGTGGTGAAGTATGTGGAGCTTGTTCAGAAGGAGATCGTTGTAAAGTGGTAAGTGATTGTGATATTGATAGTACTTGTGGTAGCGGGGTGTGTGTTGCTTGTCAACATGAGTGTGTGGATACTGGTGTAACTGTATGTAATGGATTAGATATTCAAACCTGTCAAGATGCAGATAAAGATCATTGTAGAGAGCTTAGTGAAGCTGTGAGTTGTGCTGTTGGGCAAGTGTGTCAAGATGATGTATGTAGTGCGCCTACTGTTTTGAAGGGTAAGATTAGCACTCCGGCCTTTGGAGAGGTTGATAAACATGTCTTTAGACTTGAAGTGGAAACGAGTAGGGTAGCTACCTGTGTCTGGGATACTTTTGATAGGTCTTTCGATGATATGAAAGAATTTACTGGAGGAGATGGTAGTTTGCATACTGTTGAAGGTGTGAATATTCCTGGTAGGGTTGGAGGGGTGTTCGTACGATGTGTGGATCCTCTTGCTGATGGAGTGAGTCTTCCTCAGGAGATTTCCTTTAATCAAAAAATAATTGTTGATCCGAATCCTCCTATCATTGAGTTTTCGATTGCAGATCCGAATCCGATTACTGATATTCCTGAAAAAACAAGTTTGATTGTACATACTGACAAACCTTCGGTATGTGATTTTGTTGAGGGACAGGTAGGTACTAATGGTTTAGAAGGGGATTTCCCTGGAAAAGAGGATGGAGTCTTTATTACTGAACATGAAGTTATTTTAGATAAATTTGATCTTAGTCAGAAGGAATATGAGTTCAGAGTTACTTGTGAAAGTAAGGCAGGTGTAAGTGTTGCTGCTAAAATACCTGTAACACTTGCATCAGATGAATTATTTAAGATAACTGATACAGAATTGGCTCCGATTAGTGATATTGATCAGAATGCCTTAGAGATTGTCACCAATAAATTGGCAAGCTGTGAGTTAGATTTAGATGGTAGTAAGATTAGGCTTAAACAAGAAGATAGATTACACTATACACACCTGTTTAATGAGTTAACTGAGAGAGAATATCCTTTTACCGTTACTTGTCTTACTAATAGTTTCCAGGAAGATACTCGAGACTTGACATTTAGGGCGATAGAGGGTGGAGAGAATTGTCATGATGGATTCCAGAATCAATTGGGAACTGAATTAGCAGAGACTGATGTTGATTGTGGAGGAGATAATACATGTGATCGATGTGAAGCTGGTAAGAAATGTGTTATTGGCGTTGACTGTGTGTCTCAGGTTTGTGGTGTAGATGGATTATGCCAAGTAGCTAGTTGTAGTGATGGAGTTCAAAATCAAGATGAAGAGAAAATTGACTGCGGAGGAGATATTTGTGCACGATGTCCTAATATTCCACCAGTTGTGCTTGGGTTGCATGCGGATAAAGAAGGTGTAGAGATTGGAGATAGTGTTAAGTTTATTTGTGAGGCTTCCGATGAAGAGTCAAGCAACAATAAACTCATTGGAGAATTTTATTTGCGACAAACTGAGAGTCCAAATTGGAATTTAAAAGAAAAAGAAAAGATGTTTTACTCAGATGAAGATGATAACTTTGTATTCAATTATCAAGTAGATGATTTACCTATTGGTCAAGAATTTGTAGGCCACTGTGTTATTAGTGATGATGAAGATAGTCAAGGTTTAACGAATGCAGACTTAGGTGTTACTGTAATAAATAGCTTACCTGTTGTGAATCTTCTAACCTTTGAACCTTTAGATTTAATTCAGAAAAAAGTACGGTTTATTTGCAGAAGTAGTGATAAAAATGAAGATGAATCTAGTCTTGACGTTCGGATGACTGTTAGTAAAGATGGGAGAGAACTCTTTAGAGGGGCAGCTGCCGTTGATACTCTTAGTGGAGGTCACTTTGTTGATCTGAGTGGGGTGGAAGAAGGTGTTCATGATATTACTTGTGAAGTGTTTGATCAAGGAAATGATGTTATTGTTTTACAAGAGAGTAGTGTAGCAGGTGGAATAAGAAAAGTGAATGTTGATTATAATGCCTTTAAAGACGATATTGATCCTGTATTTGGAGAGATTAGGATTGTTCCTTTCAAAGATAGAACAACTGTCTTCTGGGCTGCAAATGAGCTCGTCAATGGAACTTTGTTAGTTAAGAAATTAAAAGATGGTAGCCAGGTGGGAATACCAGAAACAACCTTTAAGATAACTCATGAAACGTTAGCTACTGGTTTGGAACCGTCTACTGATTATTCGGTTGCTATTATTGCTAGTGATCCTTCAGGAAATATTGCACCTTCCAAAACACTGAGCTTTACCACCACAGGAGCATCCAGTTGTAATGTTGATACTGATTGTGATCTTACTCAGATGTGTATTGCAAATAGCTGTAGAAAGATTCCTGTTTGTGGAGATAATGTCGCAGACTTTGAAAGTTTCTATGCTGGAAGGTCTGATAGAGAAGTTTGTGATTTAGGTGATGCTGCTAATTTAACCTGTACAAATTATCCTGGAGCTGCTGCTGCAGGATTTACAGGAGGAGCATTATCATGTGTAACTTCAGTTCCAACCTGTGGATTTGGAGATATTAATACCAGTCAATGCTTTACTTGTGGAGACGGTACACATACTCCTGAGAAGGGTGAAGTGTGTGAAGTAAATATGAAGACTACCTGTGGTGCTTTAGGTATTGGTGTTGGCGAGGCTACTTGCAGCAATAGTTGTGAGTGGGATGTCAGCGAATGTAGTTTCTGTGGAAATAATGTGTGTGAAGCTGCTGAAGGTGAGAATGCTGCTAGTTGTGGTGTAGATTGTAAAGGGGAGGGAGCATCATGTAACTTAGATGAACAGTGTGAGACTGGCTATGAATGTACTCCTGGAAAACTGTGTACAATTACTTCCAAAATTGAATGTAGGACTAACAGTACTTGTTCAAGTGGAGAGTTTTGTAACGATGCTCTACGATGTGCAGATATTATAGAGTGTACTAGAAATAGTGACTGTGATGATGGATATAGATGTAGCAATGATAATAAGTGTAGCACCTGAGGCTTTTAAAATTTTTAATGGTGT
>CAYLOA010000020.1:0-23216 GCA_964385185.1 uncultured Methanosarcinales archaeon
ACCTCACGGCACGAGCTGACGACGGCCATGCACTACCTCTCGGCTCGTCAGGTAAAGTCTTCAGCTTGACCTTCACTCTGCCGTCGCCTCTGGTGAGATTCTCTGCGTTGAATTAGATTAAACCGCACGCCGCACCCCTTGTAGTGCTCCCCCGCCAATTCCTTTAAGTTTCAGTCTTGCGACCATACTTCCCAGGCGGCGAGCTTAACACCTTCGTTTCGACACTGCACAATCACAAGATTGTGCAACACCTTGCTCGCAGCGTTTACAGCTAGGACTACTCGGGTATCTAATCCGGATCGCTCCCCTAGCTTTCGTCCCTCACCGTCAAATCCGTTCCAGCTAGACGCCTTCGCCACTGGTAGTCTTTATGGGATTATAGCATTTTACCGCTCCCCCACAAATACTTCTAGCTCTTCCCGGTTTCTAGTTTGACAGTCTCTTCCACAGGCATCACATTGAGAATGATGATTTAACAGAAGATTTATCAAACCGGCTACGGACGCTTTAGGCCAAATAATCGTGATCCCCACTTGTGGCGCAGGTGTTACCGCGGCGGCTGGCACCCGTCTTACCCACCACTTATTCTCCAAGGTATTTACCCTTGGCAAAAGCCTTGCTAATGCAAAGCACTCAGGATTCCCTTATCACACTTACGTGCATTGTAAAGGTTTCGCGCCTGCTGCACCCCGTAGGGCTAGGACCAGTGTCTAAGTGTCCTTCTCAGGGCTCCCTCTCTCAAGGCCCTTACGGATCTTCGGCTTGGTGAGCCGTTACCTCACCAACAACCTAATCCGCCGCTGACTCATCATTGGGCGCAAGCTTTCAAAGAATTATCATTCCAGAACATATCTTCTATTCGGTATTATCCTCAGTTTCCCAAGGTTATCCCGAACCCAATGGCAGATTATCAACGTGTTACTGAGCAGTTTGCCCCTCTTACGAGGAGACTTGCATGGCTAAATCGAATCCTGATAGCAGCGATCTTCCGCAGGATCAACGGAAATTTATCACGTTCCTAAAACTTAAAAAAATTTACATTTATTGTCGGAAAAACAATTGTACTTCATACATGAATGTAATTCAAGTATACATGATTAGCCTTTCACCGACGGTGCTAACATAGTATAGCACCTTAGAAAGTGGTGGCGATAAGAATTAACAGAGGAGCCAAGTTCTTTATAAAGGTTTTGGTTTTTCAGTAAGAATCTCTATATATCTTGCACAAATAGTGCGGCCTCCAAGTAATCCTTCCAGGCCAGGATTTCCTTATTTATAATATCCCTTAACATTGACACGATCTGCACACCTTCAGGGAAGTTTTTTTTGCATCTTTTTAAGATTGATTTCTGATGAATTGTAGTTAACTGTTCCTCCAAATGATCAATAGGTTTCTGATAATTTCCTGCTAATTGTACTTCTTGAAAAATAGTATCAATGTCAAAATATAATTTTTTTGCATTGTCTTCTGCTTCAATTATTTTCTGAACTTCATTACCATATAATCTTTTAGCACCAGCATCAGCTGCTAACGTTTCTAATCGAATACCTTCTGCCAACAATGTTCTTCTTTGCTCTCTTAAAAATTTACATTTTACATAATCTTTATGGGACACATCCAAACTGGATTTTAATGAATGTAGATCTTCCATTACTTGAGCCTCCATTGATTGTAGACAAAGATCGTACTCTAAAACTGAAGACTCCAAACTTTGAGCTTTCGAGGAATACCATTTATGGGAAAAGTTATTTTGTTGATAACTTGTGACGGCTAATCTGATCCGGCCAATGTTCTGAGATGATTCTTCCAATTGATCAACTGAGTCCCATCCTGATTCTAATGTTGAATTCTCAATATGTGTAAGGTGACTTTGTAGTTTATCATCAGGTACATGTATTGAGGGACAAGGAAAGTTGACATAGTAGTCATCCATAGATATCCCTCATTTTTCCTGTAACTAAATTTGGCAAGTCGTCAAAAGTTTGCATGGGGACAACGTTGTATCCCATATTCTCAAATGTTTCTCCAGCATCACTATTCAAATATACACAATTGCCTCCTGCACTCCTAGATATTTTTTCCAAGTTAGCCTGTTGGTCAGTCACATTAGCAATATAGGCATCAGTAATTACCAATACATATGTGCCCCAGGAATTTCCATTAAGAAGATCATGAATTTCAGAACCAGGAATTTCAGTTCCACCTTTTTGATAGAGTGTTAAAATAGTATCTATAGCTGTATTGTTCCTGGTAAATTCTACTGAATAATTTGCACTAGAAAAGTTCATTACAGCAACTTTCTGTCCGGCAGATAGTGCACTCTGCTTGGCAATAAAACTAGACAGAACGGGAATTGAGATATCTTCATTTCCGTCTGGCATACTCGCACTACTATCTAACACGATTAACAAATCTTTTTTCTCCTGGCTTTCTGTGGGGCCATGTGCTTCTCCAAATTTCCATTTAGAAAGAGCATTTGGATTCAAAACTCCAAATCTTGAAAGACTATACTCAAAATCTGCATCCAAAGCTTTTTCAGGTTCACAATGTATGGGGGATTCAAGAACAACATTTCCGCTCCACCCTACGTTTTCAGGGATGAATATTTGATATCTTTTTGCAAGCATATTATAATAATCTGCAGAAACATTACTTTCAGTTCCAATTCCAATCCCCCCCAATAATCCTCTGTATTCTCCAAACCTTAATTGTTTTCGAACTTTGTTTAATTCACTCTCACTCACCGGACCAAACTGATCGATGTCCATAGAGTCAATCAATCCGTCCTGCTCTTCATGTATGTTATGACCCGACATTGTACCAGACATTAACTTTGCAAACTCAACGATTTTATCTGGCCATTGTTTAGACCGATGCACACAATTTCGTAAGGTATTTGCCATACCTGTCACTTCTTTTGTTTTCTGTAAGCTTCCATAACCGTGAGAGATCATTTCCCCCCACACGGACATATACATGTTCCACCATGACTCTCCACTGTTTGGAATTCTTTCATACACAGTGCGAATTCCAGGATCTCCATTTACAAATAGATGATAATTAACCAAAAGATCTGAAAATAAATTTTGTATCAACTTTGCATGTTGCATATTTCCCACCACGCCGTTAGCCTTGCCGATTAAAACCAGGAATGCACTCATGGAAAATGGACAGAGCATATAATGGCCAATTTCATGATTGTGAATTGTACTCAGTAGATCTCCCCCTACCTTTTCCTCCAAATTTTTTCCATTAACACAGATTTGTTTACTTTGCATATTCATGGCGGCAATGCCATCCATGGAATTATAAATAGGATCAGGCAATTTAGGATAATGCCAAAACGCTCGAGCATCATCCCATGCTGTTTTTTTATCTTGATCTGTTAACATAGTGTTTCTGTCGCAACGCACTTATGAGGGGATATTTGGCCAAGGAATCAATTTGTTTTATCACATTGATACATTCATCATAATGTTCCGCCTGCCATTCTGATCCCATGTTGGCAGATATGTCCCGATACATAGGAAATAAATGAGAAGTTTCTTCAAATGAATGCAATGAAGTTTTCAAAAGACTTTTTACCCACTCTTGTCTATCATTAGACCAAACAGGATCTCTAAATGCATCCTTTGTAGGTCTTAATTTGAACCAGGTAGTATAGGTTATGGCATGAGTTAAATCTCCCATATCTGCTTCTGAATGATTTCTCCAAGCTGCTAAACCTTTAGTAACTTGGATGATTGAATTGATCGCTCTCGTTGACAAACCATTTTCGGTGGAGGAGCAAATATTTCCCTCTGCAGCAAAATGTTCGCAGGTATCACAGGGGGGTGCATTATACAGTGCATTTGATTTTAATTTTGTATCGGGAGTGGATCCTGCCATATCACATCCCATTAGTTCCCCCGAAAAGTGAGCAAGTTTTGATACTAAGTTTGAATCTATTGTAACATTTTGAATTTGCCTTGCAACTTCTCCCCTATCTTCTGCATACATTGCAAATGGGGTTTCTTTTTTCCCACCTAAAAAATCTTCATAGTGATAGGGATTGAGATGTTGGACGGTGACTCCAAGTGGAAATCTATCTAAAAATGGCTCAGGTAAATCAAAATTTCCTGAGTCTGCAGGATTAGCTGTAGCAAAGAGGGGTCCTGGTTTGGCAAATATAGTTTCATTTTGATAGGTCGTCCAACCCCTATCTACTAACTGATACAATATAGAAAGTGTGGCGGGAGGGATCCTATTTATTTCATCAATAATCTTAACTGCACATGTGGTAAAATCTCTCTGGATTAACTCCCGTTCCCCCTGTAACAATTTTACAACATCATACATAGCCACCATTTTTTCCTCGGTAAGTTGCGGATGTCCATAAATTGTAGCTTGCTGGATATCTTTCATAGGAATATCAAACATCATACTCGAAACGTATTCTGGAAGTGTTGTCTTTCCTAATCCTGGTTTTCCAAAATAGATCATCGCAGAATCTGGCAACACACAGTTGAGGATGGTAAATGTTAATGGTGCATTATACATCTCTTCGCTGATCACCATTTCTTGGTTGCCTGCTTCATCTATGGGTACTCTCTGATTTTCTCCATAATGAAGGTCTAACGAGGAGGTGAGAAATTTTCCATCCTGTTGAATGATGTCATACAATTGTTTGCATTTTTCCATTCCTGATAGTGTATCATCATGAGGCTTACTCTCAGTGGGAATTTCTTCTATGACTGAATCTAATATTTTAGGGGGAGTAGGACGAACAAAACATGGACGTCTTTTCTTCTCGGACAGATATCTTGATTGGAGTCTAGGATTCATGAGTGTGAAATGCACCTCGTGTCTGTAGTTCTTCTCTGTCCTTTCTTCCGTATTGCTCGATTGTTTTTATAAGAGTCCCTTCAGTAATACAAGGACTAAAATTATTTATCAACTTTTGAGTGTCTTGAATATGATTGCTAGAATAAAGAGCATGCCACTGATCTGAACTCCATAAGGTTGCCTGTTCTCTTGCTTGTTTAGTCACATCTCTCAATTGTCTCCCCGTAAGCTGATATTCTTGCGCAAGTGTTCCAAGTGTTCCAAATTCTTGGATATCATGCTTGCTTCCGAGTCCTTCAAGATGTAGTTTGAGAACCTCTCCCCTTTCTTCGGCTGTCTCTGGTCCTGGACAATATATTCTCTCCAATCTTGCATTCTTTAATGCTCTATCAACTTTCTCAGGATCATTTGCAGTTGCCACCAGAATATAATTCCCCTTATTTTCATAATCTCCATCAAGAAATCTCATGAACTCCCCTAACTTCATACGTTGATAGTGAGGGGCTTGTTCATTTCGAGAAGCAAAAACCGTATCAATCTCATCCACAAAAATAAAATGAGCTTGATCTCCCTGCGTAATTTCTTGCAATTGCGACTGCAACATCTGCACACCCCCTTCTTGATAAGAACTGAACATGTTGAACTTCATTACTGAGAATTTTTTGTTGTAGGTAGAGGCCAGAGATTCACCAAGTGACATAGCATATTTGGCACTTAGTGTTTTCCCTGAGCCAGTATCCCCCAATAGGAGAAATCCTTGTTGATAACCTAGGGAGTTGCCCCTTTGTAATGGATGTGATTGTGACTTAGGATCATACAGTAATAAGTTGCGAACACCTCTTTCAAGTTTTGAAATCGCTTCTCCATTTCCTATAATCTCAGATCGATTGATATCTGTAGAATGTATCCGTTGTGCAGGAACATTTGCAGGTGTTGATATGGTACTTGATTTTTCTCTAAAGGAAATGATTCTATCTGAATGTGAGATTGATAAATCGGCCACTATAGGATTGTATTTTTTTTGAAGAATTTGACTAGTATATCCACACAACTGCTCAAAAAATCGAGGTGTTTTTAGAGGGAGAGCACTTCCCGGCTCATGCAGAAATGAAAAATATTCCCTGAGCAAAATATCTAATACAGCTGTATCGGTTCTATTAAACGGAATATTGTCAAATGACCTAGTATCCTTAGTTCTCGTTTTGATAGAATCTCCTGCAAATAGTATATTGCCCCCTATATTACCTCCAATAAGGTGCAGAGCTTCTGCTTCTCTCTTTTTATCCAAACGTCCATGCTGTTGAAGTGAATCTGTACTTGCCAAAAAATAGCTACAAAAATCTACAGCACTTTTTATGCTAGAGTCCACATCTCTTTTTGGAAATACTTCTTGGAGGGCAGACTGCTCGGTTCGAAGGAGATGTTCAAACTCAGACTTGGAATATGATTCCATCTGTCGTACCAATACAGTATCAAGTGTGACCTTCATTTTATTGATTGGTATAATCATTTACCAATGATTTCACAATTTGATCATTCTCAGCCATGAGTTTGTTATTTTTCTGCTGGACATCATTTTGATAGGTCTTGGGATCATGCTCCCTGTTTGCATTTCGTAGTGCAAACACATTTCTATCCAAATCTTGAACACTACCTTGGTGAAAAATGCCGATAGCCTCTTTTGACGCTTTGTCCAACTGCATAAGTTCTCCAATTTCTTGCTGAAAGGTGGAGAGAGACCTACCGCCTTTGTATCGATTAATATAAAATTCAATAACGGTCAGGTCTCCCTTGAGGTTGGTATGAAATTCTTCTGCTTCCATCAAATTAAGTTCTACTGCATCATGAATATATTCTATTTTTCCTTTGATAGAATCATTGCGAACAAGCTCTAGTCCTAGCTTTTTCTTTTTCCTCTGAAAGTCTACAATACTTTTCCTCAGTTGTATTGTTTCTTGTTGATAGTACTGCAATAAATCGTCAGATTCTTCATCTTCGGGATTTTGTTGTAGTTTTGAATTGTAATCTCCTACTTTCACCTCATGTTCTGCTTTCATCCTTTCAGCTTGTCTGACATCACGATCGCACTGTTGAATCATGTACGAAATTCCAGTGCACGTTTTAGCATAATGATCCAATTGTGCACCTAATCCTTTTTTGCTCACAAGTGCTTGAGGGTCATCATCAAATCGATTGTGAAGATCTTCCCTCAACTCACCAATATATTGTAACAGTGATGTTTCATGATTTTGTAATCTTTCCTGATATTTTTTTACCTCTAGTTTATAGAGATCTATCCCCCAGCCAAGTAGTTTATCATACAGAAATTTTTTAGTGCCATTAATCTCTTTAAACGCTTGAGCAACTTCACGATCTATGGATACTTTTTTATCTTCAAAATCTTTATTTTGAACTACTCTTCGGACATCATTATCTTGTTCTTGAAGTTCTTTAGTGCTGTAAGCAATCTTTTCTAATTCATCTTCCAGCTTAGCTTTTCTAAAAGCTTCAATATCCACACTTTCTTCTTCGGTAGATGGTTGTATGTCTTTCCTAAAATCATCTTCTGGCATGGCCATAGTTGCTATATCGTTCATAAGATCACCTCAGATTCTCCTCTAAATTTTGCAAACTATTTTTCATAGTTTGATACGCTTGAATAGTTTTGAGAACATCTTGTAGATTTGGAGAGGATGTATTCGTAGGGGTTGATTGTGGTTTTGTTTGACCAGTTAATGCTTGTAGTCCTTTGAATTGATGATCAGCATCACCAAGATAGATTTCATTTTGTTGTTGAACCAAAGGATATGATTTTTCAAGTTGATTGGAGTTGAGAAATACAGATTCATCTTTTCTGATGATGGTATAGTCTCTATCTTTTGCTGCCTGATAACCGAGGTAACTTCCCGAAATAAAAGATCCAGTTATACTACCCATTAGCATTCCAATTCCAATTGTTTTTGATATAATTCCCATTGTTTCCCCATAGCTCCCGCTAATTTGAATTATAATTTGAAAACTGTAGAACCACCAGTCCCCTAGAGGACGGTGATGCTACAGTGTGTTGAGCCACTAGCCCAACGGTTGCGGGTTCTAATATTATATTACATTTACAGGTTAATAACTCCTTCTCAAAAAAATTGTAAAATTATTTGGAGGATTTGGAGACTTTTAGGTAGTCAAGATGAAAAAATCTGAAATGAGTCTCTTATAGAGTGATTATTTCGGACTTCCCGGAATAGGACAAATTTGTCGTCTTAATTTGTGAATATCATGTATCTACTCAACACCATATATAATTATAAAGAATTATGGCTCAAATGTAAGCATGGTTACACCTATAAAGAGGAAAATTGTCGTCAGAGGAGACGATGATAAAGAACATCTTGGCATGGTTCATGTAATCACAGGTGATGGAAAAGGTAAAACAACCTCATCATTAGGATTGGCAATGCGAGCTCTGGGATGTGGCCTTAAAGTATACATGATTCAATTCCTAAAGGCAGGAAACACCGGTGAACATCACACGATCAAAAATCAAATGCCTGGGATGGAAATTATCCAATATGGAGTTGACGCTGTAAAGGACAGACAGAAAAAATTAGATTTCTTTACAGACAAAGGTTCTCAATTTGTTTTCAATAAAGATGAAGATGAAAAGGAGGCGGCCATGCTAGGCTGGATGCATGCTAAGAAGATTATTGAAAGCGGAGATCATAACTTAGTAATTATGGATGAGTTAAATGTCGTGTTGCAGAAAGATCTAGTTCCAGTTGATATGGTATTAGATGTCATTAAAAGTAATCAGAATGTTGAATTGGTCTTTACCGGTAGAGAAGCTCCTGAGAAATTAACAGCAGTAGCTGATTATGTGAATCACATTCAAAGAATAAAACATCCTTGGCAGAAAGGAATTAATGCTAGAAAAGGTATAGAGTACTAAATTTTATATACTCTAACTTCTAAATCCTGTAATGAATAAAATAATCATCTGCTCATTACTCATTTTACTCTTACCTTTAGTCTCTGGACACCTTGCAGGTGGAGAAGACCTAACTAAAGACGGTTATCTCATAGACTTCGGTTTTGAACCAAGTCCTATTAAAGAAAAGGAAAAAGTAACGTTAGCATTTAACTTATTGAACGCAGATACGTTTGAAGTCATTGAGCCATCAAGAGTCTGGATTCGTATATCCAATAAAGATAATGTGGTCTTTGCAGGTAACATGGCGCCACAAGCACAACATATTGCATACACCTACACCTTTCCAAAAGGAGGATATTATACAATCGATACAAGATTCTTTGCAGGAGATGAATTATTAGTCGAACAAGATTTTAAAATTAATGTAGAGTCTACAAAACGAAGTAAATCCAAATCATTCTATGTTGTAAAATTCTTAATACTACTAACCATTATCGGATTAATATACTGGTATGTTAAAAAGAAAAAACGTTAATTCACTTTAATATTAGTATCGCCAAATGTAATCTGTCCTGGAAATTCTTTCATTAATCTTATACCGTTGGGATACATGGTTGAGTGAAACATGATGACATTATGATTTTCATCTTCATCCAACCACATTTTTGCTTGCGCATAATCTTGTTGATCGAAAATTCGAGTAGCAACATAGTTTGCCTCTTCAAATCGTGCTTTCTTATAGAGGAGTTCTGCCTCTCCAAAGTTGTACAATTCAACAGGAATAATATCCAAAGGAAATTCATCTGCAACTAATGCAAAGTAATTGTAAGCAGCATCATAGTACTGCAAGGCGTACACATCTCGTGGCCCCGTTGTAGAAACAATTATTTTCTCACCTCTTGTAATAACTAAAGGTGCATTACCATACACTGCCTTTCCTTCTGTAAATTTCCAGACAGGACTTCCCACAACATCCAAATCATGGCCTAAAGCAAGATGCATAAACCGATCAGGAAAACACACAACTTTTATGCCACTATCTGATAAATGTTTTGCAGCTTTAACTTTACCTGGAAAATCACAGTCAGAAATGACAACATTGGCAAATCTTCTGATAGATTGCTCTACCAACATATTTACTCCATGAGTGTCAACAATCATAGCTAATCTTGGAGTTAAAAACCGTGTAGTTGGGTAATAAATTTTGTCCAATGGTATTCCAAATCTGAAGATCCCATCCTCATCAACGGCGTACCATTTTCCATCTTTTTCAGCAGCAATTGTTCCGGCAACAGAAATTGCTCGGTTTCCAATATTATCTTCTAAATCTTTAATTCTTCCACCTTCATGCCACCCTACCTCTGTTAGATCTGTGGCATTATACGTCATCCGTTCAGAAAATGTGGTTAAGAATTCTCCTTTGAAAGGGTCTTGATGTAATTGCACACCTAACCAGTCTCGAAATACTCTTTCAGATTGAGTCACCACAGTATCATCAGGCATAATCTCTATGGTTGTCGTCCCTAGTGTAATATTATCTCCAGAATCTAAATCAAGGATTGAGGTAGGATCTTCTGTCTCAAAGGTAGATTGTTCTTCAAATGATCCATCAATTATTTGTTGCAGGAGAAGTGATCTCCACCCTACTTCTAGTGTATCCCAGAATTCAATAGCTTGGATCAGATAAAAGGAAGCCTTATCATTACAGTTTAAACTTGCCATGGTTTCTAAGAGAATAGCTTCTTCCTCTACTGTAGCTGATTCATGAAATTGGAATTCATCACATGTTTTTTTGTAATACTTGGTATTATTTGTAATTCTTGCCAGAACTAAATAGGTATCTCCTCTTGCCCATCTATTTTTGGTAAATTCTAAGCTCGCTTCAAGATGTTGTGCATAATTTCCTACATCTTCGCCAGAAACTCTTAAAACATAAGCGGGGTCAGAAGAAAGATGAGGATCATACGATACTGAACACCCTAACAACAGCAATAACACTCCAAGAATCCAATATCTCATATAATTCCTACAAGATTGAGCATATTTTAATCTTTCTAACAAAACTATTAAAAACAATGAACTCAAATTCTACTATATGTCATTAGTCCTCTGGATTGCACTGTTTATCATCGGTATAGCAGCCTTAGTTAAAAGTGCAGATTACTTCACCGATGCAGCTGAAAAAATAGGATTAAGTTGGGGAATCCCTCCCTTTATTGTAGGAGTAACCATAGTTTCCATCGGAACCTCTCTTCCAGAGTTAGCATCATCTATCGTTTCTGTCTTACGAGGAGCTTCAGAAGTAGTTGCAGGAAATGTTATCGGTTCTAATATTGCAAATATCTTTTTAGTGTTGGCTGTTGCTGCCATCTTAGCAAAGCAAATGAAGATTACATATGAAGTCATGCACGTTGATCTTCCATTACTTGTGGGGACTGCTTTTTTATTGGCAATATTTCTCTGGGATGGTCAGTTTTCTCTATTTGAAGCAATATTATCATTAGCTGCCTATGTAGTGTATTTTAGTTATACCATATATTCGGAAAAGAAAACTCGGCACAAAGATATCGATACTCAAGTAAAACATATGAAGGAACACAGTAATATTGGATCTAAATACCTAATACTATTTTTATCAGCAATTTTTCTCTATGCGGGTGCAGAGTTAGTCATTAAATCTCTACTTTCATTATCTTCAATTTTGAATATTGGTACAGAAGTTATTGCGGTAACTGCAGTTGCTTTCGCAACTTCATTGCCTGAATTAATGGTAGTAATCCAAGCTGCCCGTAAACATCAACCAGAAATTGCCGTAGGAAATGTGTTAGGATCAAATATCTTCAATGCAACAGTGGTTATGGGCATTCCAGCATTGTTTGGAAAATTAACCATTGCTCCTGCTTTGATTACATTTAGTTTGCCTTTAATGGTGATGGGAACCATTCTTATGATATTTATGGTGCAAGAAAAACGAATGAGCAGATGGGAAGGGTATATGTTACTGATATTCTATGTGTATTTCTTAGGATCATTGTTTTAGAAAGCAGTCGAATTTATAAGCTACATGAAGATTCCCTGCTGTATGAACAGAAGGGATGTTTTACAGGGATTAGGGGGGGTTGTCGGCATCACATGGTCCAATATTGGTGCAGTGAATTATTTTAGTGAAGGAAATCCCAAAGTCAGAGTTGATACACAGATGAAGCCAAACTCTGTATTTTCCTCCAGATCTTTTAGATATGCATCTGGATTTTTGAAGCATTTTTATGATCTAGACGTTACTTTTCAACCGGCTGCAACATTCCAACAAACAGACCACCTTACTCACTTTTCAATGCAAGAATTAAGTATATATGAACACGCCATTAATACTTTGGACAATAATTTTGTGCTTTCACCCACACATATCACTGCTATTGGGGGTCCACCCATTCGTGCAAGTCAAAAAGCAGGTGGTAATTTAATCGAAGCTCAGATTGAAGAGTCCAAGAAGTTAATGGGAGATACATTTCCTGCTATGGGGATGAGCTATTTGATTGGACAGCAACCATGTCAACTAGATCTTGGTTATGATCTTTTACTTGATGAACCAAAATTAGCATCTATATATTACGGTGCCATCATCGTGCATGAATTTAACCATCTTATTGGTATGTGGCATTCCGATGACTATTCTGGAGATGAGATATCGGATACAATTAATGATAAGGCAAACAATGTGATGATGTCAAAGCTTCCTATTTCAGAAAAATATGGTGTGGAGAAAGCTCAAAGAAATTATGTTCGAGAGTATTTTGATATGGGAAAAGTTTTTCAAATGTTTAAAGATGTTGAGTATGATTATGGTTCCCACACTCAGGCTCTTGCAAAAAAAAACTCTTGGACACCTGCTACTGAGAAGCCCAATTCCTCAAAGTGTTGTCTAGACCGTTAATATCTTTGAAATATTCTGGAGTAACCACTTCTGTGCAGAAAGGAAATGCTTTATCATACGCATCAGCAGCTTCAACGAATACTTTAACAGAGTTGTCTAATTCGGAATAGAACTTAGCATTTCCAGCAGTAAGTATCCTCGCTCCAGCAATATCTTCTACTTGTAATAGTTCATGTGGGTCTACCCGTAAACTTCTTAGGGCTGGAGGATTTCTAATCTCCCAGTTCAGAATTTGTTTATTGTTTATCTGTTCTATGATGGCATCTTCAAAATGAGCTTTATAGTCTCCTTCTATAGTAACATCTGCAAACACATTATCTTCTAACACAATATGAGTTTCAGTGTTTTTATCTATATTCTCAATGATAGGATAGTATTTGACTTCAGGTTTTTCCAGTTGATAAAATATATTCTTGCCAGATTGCACTTGCACATCTCCAATCTGAAATCCTTTCCGTTTGTAATCTACTTTTCCTTTGAGGAGTAGTTCATGATTGTTAAACATACTAATAAATCCAGCATTCTCTTGGAATTGGATGGTAAACTGCTCTTTGAATGCTCTTCTCTTTATTTTATCAATCCATAACGTGTAGAAAGGGTTTTCATGCTCTATTTCAAAAGATTGTGCCCAATGTTTGTATTGTTTGAGCGCAAAGATTTCTTGGTATTTTTTTAAATTTCTAAATGAGAATCTATAGGTTCCTTCTGTGAATAATAGCGCTTCATACACTCCTTCATTTACGTCTAGAGAGAATGATTGTAGATGGGCTTTAATTCTTTCTACAAATTCATTTCCATAAAAGTAGGTAACGGTGTTTAATGTGTTAATATGATATGCTTCTGATTTGATAATAGAAACTCTCGCAGGTTCATCTTCTAGGATAGTTGTTTCAAATATCTTTACACCACTACCGCCAATCATAAAAGATGCGTTGTTAGTTAATTCTAAAGTAATATTACTACCAGGACGGTTTCCATTATAGAATGAATTATCTCCTTTGAATGAATCTTCTTCATCCCCTCTTGCTTGCCAGAATCCATCGACAACTGGTTGTGATACTGCAGAACCTACTAAGCCATCATTTACTATTGAAATCATAGGATTCTTCCAAGTGTATGCATGTGCTCTTGGAAAGGTAACATCCCATCTGATTAATGATCCATCAACCACTTCAAAACTACTCGGACCCACTTCATCGAAGGAAATAGGATACGGTTTAGTGAATGAAAGTTTGGTTGCTTTGTTAATTGAAAGAATGTTATCTTTAAATTCAAACTGCTCCAAATCAGATAATGTAAACGTTGACGACCCAAATGACTCAGCTGTCTCTGCTGTTATAGAACCATCTTTGGTTATTTCTACGTTGGTTGCATCTGCAAGATTTTCATTCGATGTTGTTTCTAGAGTATTTATAGTTTCAATATTGGTGACTCCATCATTATGTGAGAATTCTCCTTCTCCTTGAAATGTAGAGACAGGACCCGTTGTCGGTTTCACAATTGTTTTTTCTGGAAGATCACCATCTGTTTCTATATTCTGTTCAATTGATTTTTGGACAGTTTCACCTGCTTCATCAGGCGACATTCCAGGAGGGAGATCTAACATAATTGAATCTTCTCCCATAGCAATACCCATAAGGAGCAAAAACATAAGACTAAGCAAAGCCAATTTCATCATACTTCACATTTAGAAATCTGAATATATAAATTATTGCTTCATACTGTAAGTTTTAGCATATTTCAGCCATCCTAATGCAACTTTATTTTTGGGAGATGTTTCCAAAGCAGTTTTAATAAAGGGAATTGCCTCTGAGAATTTTCTCTCTCGACATAAATGACCTGCGTAATTAATATTTGTTTCGAAATCATCAGGGTCTAATTTTAAACTTCTTCTAAAAAGTGCATCTGCCTTTTCAGGTTCATCCATCTTTGAATATGCAGTAGCCATCCCTGCAATTATATCGTCACAATTAGGTTTAATTTTATCTGCTCTTTGATATGCCTCAAGCGATTCCTGAAACTTTCCTCGATATGCAAGCGTAGTCCCCAAATCTGCTAATCTAGTAACCTGTGCCTGTAACTTATCAGAAATACCACTATTACTAGCAATCGTTGTATCATCAGCTCTAAGATAGCCTGAACTAGGAGTTAATGCGATAATTCCTGCTAGAGTTAATTCCTTCCATACCATAAATACTACTTGTTTTTACCTTATTTAAAGTTATCGCTGAGAAGTGACTAATGTTGAAATCTACTGTGTACTAAAAAATTCTTCATCTCTTGTATCCTCTAGATAGATCAAGTCATCTATCATTTTTAGATTATCATGAGCACATTGATAAGTAGGATCTACTTCAACGGCCAAAGCATAGAAATGTCTTGCTCCTTCTTGATCATCATCCTTATCATGCATATAATTCCCTACGTTATTCAAACTTATAGCTAGTTTCCGGGCCCTTACAGCATTAAAAAAACCATTCTCTACAACTAAATTATCTAATCCATCAGAGACTAACTATTGTTCATTCACAACAGCTGGTCCCACATACGGAAGTATATTCACCATCCTTCAATATCTATTGTCAAAATATATAAAAGTATCTAACAACATTTATAAACAAAGATTTCTTGTAATTCAATATGTCTAACCTTACGAAGTTCTTTCGATATGCAGGAGCACTACTCATATTCATCATTCTATTCAGTATAACAAAGATAGTTTCATTATATACAGACTTTTTATGGTTTGACGCTCTAGGTTTCTCAGACATATTCATGACCAGTCTCTGGGCAAAAATTACTTTATTCCTGTTAACAACGACATTTTTCTTCTTTTTCGTAACGATTAACCTAAAAATAGCTCAAAGACTCTTACCTGGAAAGTTCAGTATAAAAAACACATCAATCGGAGTAACTCTTATAGCATTAATGATTGGATTATTCTCATCAAGTGCTTGGATGACCTATTTACAGTTCGTTAATCAAGTATCATTTAACCTCACAGATCCCATTCTGTTCAAAGATGTATCCTTCTATGTGTTCTCATTACCATTCTATCTCTTCCTACTCACTTTCCTTTTCACAACCTTAGTCATCACATTATTCATCCTATCCATTTTCTACCTTAAGGATTTAATAAAAAAATTCTTTAATGCTCAACCATTACCGAATAATATAGACTTAGAAACAAACATTTCATTTGATTACAAAAAAGAACTTGCAAATTTCCCACGAAAACCGATGGCTCATTTAGCCGTCTTAGGTGCTTTTGTATTCTTCTTATTAGCTGCAAAGCAATATCTAGCAAGATTCTCAGTTATGTATTCAGAAAGCGGAATTGTCGTAGGAGCGGGATATGTAGACGTCCATGTTTTCCTTCCTGTTGTGAAGCTTATGATGGTGTTAGCCATAATTGTAGGGCTTTTCTTCTTTGGCTGGATGTATATTAGAGGATTCAAAAAGAGACATATTCTACTAGGAGGACTTATCATCTATTTCGTTATGGGATTCATAGGCCTTTCATTAGCTCCTGCATTAGTTCAGTCATTTATCGTCAGTCCTAATGAATTAAACTTAGAAAAAGAATACATAGCGAACAATATCAAATTTACAAGATTGGCGTACGGTTTAGATGACGTAGAAGAGAAAGACTTTGCGTTAGAACAATCAATAACACCCAAAGTTCTAGAAAATGCAAAAGAAACGATAGATAATGTCAGAATCTTAGATTATCGACCGTTAATTAAAACGTACAAACAAACCCAAGAAATTAGATTGTACTACGACTTATCAGGAATTGACATAGACCGATACCAAATTGATGGAAAGTATACTCAAGTAATGCTTGCACCAAGAGAATTAAATCAAAGACAAGTGGCAGCAAATGCTCAAACATGGGTAAACCTCCATATGGTCTACACACACGGTTTTGGTGTCGTTATGAGCCCAGTAAACTCAGTTACCGATCAAGGACTGCCTAACTATCTCATAAAAGATATTCCTCCTACAAATAGCGTTAAAGAAGAGAATTTAATGATTGAAGAGCCAAGAATCTACTATGGAGAGATCGATAATGATTTTGTATTAGTCAACACAAACACAGAAGAGTTTGATTTCCCTAAGGGCAATTCAAACGAATACATTCAATATGATGGAAAAGGAGGCATTGATCTCAGTTCCTTTTTCAGAAAATTACTTATGGCCATCAAGTTCAGCGATATTAAAATTCTATTATCTTCAGATGTAACCACCGATAGTAAAATTCAATTTAACAGAAACATCCAAGACAGAATTCAAACCATTACACCATTCCTACTCTTAGATCAAGATCCGTATCTAGTTATTGATGACGGTAAATTATTCTGGATTCAAGATGCATATACAGTTACAGGAAATTATCCTTACTCTCAGAAATTTAAGGGAATAAACTACATTAGAAATGCAGTCAAGGTTGTTGTTGACGCTTACAATGGGGACGTAACCTACTATGTCATTGAAAACAATCCATTGATGCAAGTCTACCAAAATATCTTCCCGAATCAGTTCAAATCTTTTGATGAGTTTACATTAAACGATCATCTGAGATATCCAGAGGATCTGTTTACCATTCAAGCACAACTCTACGCTAACTATCACATGGATGATGTCACCGTTTTCTACAATAAAGAAGACGCTTGGGAAATCCCAACAGAAATCTATGGAACAGGACAACAGATTCGAGTAGAGCCGTATTATATTATTATGAAACTTCCTGGAGAGACAAAAGAAGAGTTTGTCTTAATGACTACCTTCACCCCGATTAAAAAAGATAATATGAACTCTTGGTTAGCTGCAAGAAGTGATGATGACCATTATGGTAAGTTATTGTTATATAAATTTCCAAAAGATAAGTTAATCTTTGGTCCTCTGCAAATTGAAGCTAGAATCGACCAAGATTCCGACATTAGTTCTCAAATTACTCTTTGGAGTCAACAAGGCTCAAGAGTGACAAGAGGTAATTTGTTGGTAATCCCAATTGAAAATAATTTATTGTACATAGAACCGTTATATCTTCAAGCTGAAACAGGTCAATTACCTGAATTGAAACGAGTAATAGTTTCCGATGGTGATAGGGTAGTAATGGAGAAAAGTTTGGGCGAAGCATTAGCTAAATTATTTGGTAGTGCTGTCCCTAAGAAAACATCTTCAGTTGTGTTAGATACCACTCAAACTTCATCTGCATCTGATATATACAATAGAATTCTAGATGCCATGAACAAAGGAGATTGGGAAACATTTGGTAAAGAGTTTAGTGAATTAGGAAGAGTATTGGGATAAAATGAAATATTATATAATAATTTTAAGTTTGATTATTATAGTAGGATGTTCATCAGGATCTGTTCTCAATAAAAGTTTCATCATTGAGAAGGATTTGGGGGAGTTTATCTACGAAGAAACATTAGAATCTGATGGGCCTTGTGGATTAGTCAATGGTGAAGAGGAAATTTACATAAAATGTTATGGTGCTACCTATCAGTCAGAGGATAAAGAAATCAGGGTAATTGTGGAATTAGTAGAGGATTCAAAAGGAGTGATAGATTCTTTTAACTATATATATGATCAGAATCCCACCCTATTTACAACAGTAGGGAATAAGCTCATTCTTACAACTCCCAATGGTACTAATTGGTACTCTGGCAATTATATTATTGATTTGGAAGGAGATGTACCAGAAGAATTACTCACAGCATACCTTCAAAGATACCCTCCGAGTATGCTTGTAGATTATACTGCTTAAATATATTATAGGATTCTATGTAATTTATCAGAGTAGAGAGTTTAGTAAATTACTCAGAATCAATATTCATTAACTCACCAATATCTTGAGGTGTATCCAATCGATCAGTTCTAAATGTTGTAGCTCCAGATTCATTTGCTAATACTTTAATTAACCCTGTAGCATATCTCCCATCAATCTGAATCTGATGGGGAAATACATGGATAGTACCATTTACGCTAGAGTATTCAGGCATTCCGTACAATTCACCATTTTCTAATTCTGACATGTCATCTAAAAATGCTTTAGTTGTACCTAATTGTTCCTCTGTAAATTGCTTTTCTGCAGGAAATAAGTAATATGTCATGATGAATTATAGAACTTAATCGATATTATAAAGATATGTTTTCAACAACAACTACCAATCCTTCATACTCTCTTCTTCCCACACCAGAAACCGTGTACACTTTCTCTGTTCGACCTTTTTGAGGGATTAACTCCAAAGGTGGCCCACTGACCTCTAATCGAACTTTATTATTAAAATCATCCACTACAAAGTAACCATAGGCTCCCACATCATCAACACTTCTCTCTAGAAAACCCCGTAGAACAACAGTTTCTCCATCATATCGATCTTTATTGATATTATACTTCTCAATTGTGTTTGCAATACCAGGAGCTTCAAACTGTTTAATTTCTTTGATTATAGCCTTACCTACCTCTATCGGACTATCAAAGTACATACTATACCCTACAATTCCAAAGAAAATTAAGATAACAGCTGCAAGTGCAAATGTTCCAGAACTAACAGGCTCTTCAATCTTAGGCATATAAAATTCTTAGATTACACTTATTTAAAACTATCCACATACTCACCATAGCCTTCTTTCTCTAAATCAGCAAGTGGAACAAATCGTAAAGCTGCAGAATTCATACAGTATCGTAATCCAGAAGGTGCTGGACCATCATTAAACAAATGTCCTATATGATGATCTCCTTGTTTGCTTCTAATTTCCGTACGAGTATAAAACAGTTTATTATCATCTTTTAACACAATACTTTCTTCTACTAAAGGTCGAACAAAGCTTGGCCAACCCGTTCCTGAAACATATTTATCTTGAGAACTAAACAGTGCCTCTCCAGAAATCCGTTCAACATAAATCCCCTTTTCCTTATTATCCCAATACTCATTATGAAACGGTTGCTCTGTTCCATCTTCCAACAAAACATGCTTTTGAATAGGAGTTAATTCTTCTGTATCTACAGTGCCCCAAGTCTCTCTCAAGAAGTCATCTCTCCCACTCCCAGAACGATAATAATTGTATCTCACTGGATTCTTCTTATGATAATCTTGATGATACTCTTCTGCTTTATAGAATACATCCAATGCGATAACATCTGTTACTATTGGTTTTTCAAATACACCAGAAGCATCAAATTCAGCTATAACATCTTCAGCAATCGCTTTCTCTTCTGCATTTGAGTAAAAAATCGCACTTCTATACTGTGATCCACGATCAACAAAACTTCCTTCTGCATCTGTGGGATCGGTAGTGTGAAACAATTTCTCAACAAGAGTTCTATAACTCACAGAATCATCATAATACACAGTAACCGATTCAATATGACCCGAAGTTCCAGAACTTACGTCTTTATAGGTGGGATCAACAACATCTCCTCCAGCATACCCACTAATAACTTCAGCTACGCCAGGAACTTTCTCATAGTCAGCCTCAGTACACCAAAAACAGCCCCCAGCGAAGACTGCAGTATTAAATGAATCTAAATCTTGATACTCTTGAACCTGTGTCGTGCAAGCTACCAAGAGAAACAGTGCGATGAATATGAATTTTCTCATACCACGCAATACATTCTTGCCTTTAAAAGTCTTACACACCATCACTCTTAAATATCATCACAAAAAATTAAATTTCATGAGAAAAGTCTATGGTGAATCAAGGACAGATACCTGTCCATTTTGTGACAAACCTGCATACAGTAAAAACGAACAAAAAATACCTGTCTGTAAAGATCACACAAAGTCATTAATGGAAGTAAAGTGTGTCTGTGGTGAATACCTAGAGCCAAAAGAAGGCAAGTATGGATCCTTTTTCACTTGTATTAACTGTGGAACTATTACAAAAAGAAAAGCTTTGGAAATGGCAACCTTTCAGAAGGACGAACCAAAGATAAATAACTCAGCGAAGGAAGAACCTAAAGAAATCCATAACCCTAAAGAGGAAAAATACCTCACCCCGGATGAAGTGGATATCTACTTTACTTAAACGAACACTTTTTAAATAACCTCAAATTCTAGTGTGTATGGCAAGAGAAAAAGGATACGGTGAGCGATTTGATTTTCTAAAAGGAGAATACGAATTTCATTGGGAATTTGAACCAGCTAAATCATGGGGTAAGGATCGAAACGATTTTGTAGGTGCCAAATTTAAGGTTCGTGATAATTGGTATACACTCACACTCAAGGCATTACAAACGTACAGAATATGGTATGGATTACCCCTAGAAACAGTAGCAAAATCACCAGAATCTGTAGATGAGATCCTCACAAATTTAGAAGAGGGCACATTAGTTGAAAAGACAGGCAAAGATAATAATAACCATATTTATCGAGGGAAAACTCTAAAAGTATGTGTTCGAGCTGACGTTCGAGAAATCTACATTGCCAATCAAAAATAAAAAGAGTATTCTTTACATAATTCGTATACATTCTCACACTTTTACTAAAAGTTTAAATACCTCACTTCAAAACGGTTTATATGATTAATAGTCCTCCACCCATTCTTAAATATCTACTGATACCTGCAGCATATGTGTTAAGTTCTCTACCTACTTTTGGAGATCCAGTGATTGCAAAAGCAGTTCCTAAAGAAAAACCGTATACAGGAATTGAATTAGTAACTCCTGAAAAACCTTCTATACCACTTATACCAACAAGAACTCCCATTCCAGAAAGAAGAGTTCCTGCAGAGCCTAAAATAGTACAAGATTGGCCGACTGACATTTCATCATTATTCTTTGATGATACTGTACCAGATTTTGACGATTTAGATTTTAGCGCAATCCCAGAAACAGGAGAATTTCTCACACTGAGTCAAAAAAGAAAGTACTTCAATATGCTTGAAGGCTTTGATAATGGACGGCATGAGTTCGAGCTTGAGTTTGAAGCAATTATTGGAACATACATGCTCACCATGGATGGTTTGTACACCACCGATAATTTTCTAATGAAGGCAAAACCTTCAAAATGGCTCATCACTAAAGGAGTAAATCTAGGAGAAGCAGGAAAAGAAATCTTACCCATTTTTGCAAAAGGTGCTGAAGCAATTACCAGATACAATCCCTTGGCATGGGGAGATAATTTCAAGTTTTATAATCGGATCCCTGACAGAATGGCAGGATACAATGATCTAAAGCCTAAACCTCTCCACCCATTTGCATACAGATTATTACCCAAATTGGTTACTAATCTAATTGATAATCCTCCAGACGGATTTTTCGATATCCAGCTCAATGTCAGTTCAAGGGTGAATGATGTACGAGTAAGAGATGTCTGGATCACCTTAGGAAGAATCGAAACACCCGTGTACAAAGTAGAATTTGGATTATTCAAAACTTTTAATGAAAGCAGTAGTTTGAACTACACAGACGACCTTCCATTAACACCACATCATGCTTTATTTCCTAAGTAAACATTAATAAAGAACCCTACAATTTCCTTTCTTATGAATGCAGATACATTTAAGCAACTTATTGATGAATATGTTTTCAACACTGTTGTACTACATATGAAAAGAGAAATTCCCCAATGGGAACACCCTGTAGCTCTAAGTTACCTAAGAGTTTCTAAAATGATACAAGAATTTTCCATGGAACACATGGGTCTAGGCAACAAACCTGTTATTCAAGATAGAATTAAATCTCAACAAGGAGCGAGAAAATATCACAGGTTTAAGAGCCTTAAAGATGTAGTTAAAGCCGATATTATGAAAGCCTTGATAGATCATGGCTATCAAGATGTAGAAGGAGAAGATCAAGATTCAGGATGGTTCGAACCTGTAACCTATCCGATTGAAGCAATCACTCAATGTCTAGATGCTGTTGTAGAGCCTTTTTTACCCAAAGATGAACATGGAAACTTTAGAAATGAAACAGGATACATGAGAAGAGTATTCTGGCCACAAAGTCATGGAATCGGGGAACATGCAAAAACAATGGAATGGAATATTCTTGCTGAGATTGCACCAGAATATAAAAGTTCAACCGGACTAAGCTTTCAATACAGGACTGCAGATTGTCATTTTTCAAATGCAACAGGTAAGAAAGATTTCCCAAAGGGTTTTGTAGTCCATGTTAAAGAAGCAGGACCAGAATTCTATTCAGCGATGCAAGAATACAAAGCAGAAGTATTGAAGCTACACGAAGAATGCAAAAGGCCATAATCCTAATTTCGTAATTCTCTCAATTATCAAAAGCAAAGCTTTTTATATAAATTATATGGATGTAGAATTCATGAAAACAAACGATTATGGTGGATTAACTCCGAGAGCTCAGACTCAAAGAGTACAAAATGATGTAAGTGATACAGTAAGAGGACAAGCTGAAGTTTCCACAAATTATTCTTCTAAACATTCGCATCCAATCCAAGCAACAGACCAACAAATTGCAAAAGGGGCAAGAGCCTTAGGATCTGGACGAGGACACACAACTCCCAGTTATAGGACAGGATATCATTTTGGTTAGTAACAACATTAATAAA
>CAYLOA010000021.1:0-21160 GCA_964385185.1 uncultured Methanosarcinales archaeon
TATGCAGCTAATATTTCTGTTACTAGGCAATCTTCTGTTTTCTTTTTAGCATTAAATGCTTTATGATATGCTCCTTGTACCATATGTCTTAAAGCAATGTCTATTCTTCTTTGTGGTGCACATTCAACTGCTTTAGGATATCTTGCACCCCCATATTCGATGGAGATAATCTCTTCTCTTGGAGCACCGTTTTCAATTGCCTTAACTAAGACTTTGATTGGGTTTTCCTTTGTTTGAGCTTCGATTTTCTTTAAGACATTCTCTGTGATTTGATAAGCGTTCTGTGATTTACCAGTAATGTGTCCTGAGGATTTAAAATGTTTTTTTGATTTATGTCCAGGGCACATAATTTTATTCATTAATCGTTCAACAATAAAAATCTTTGATTTGTGGAATCTGTTACCTGCGTATCTTGCACCTGTTTTAGGGACTACTCTAGGTTGTAGTTGAATATAGTCTGCTAGACCAGGATCCTCTACTTTAATGCTTTCTGTTTCCCATCTATTGAATGCTAATACGGTCATGTTTATTTCCTTGCCTTCTCAACTTTTCCTCTTAATAGGGCGTTGAGAGACTGATCATTTACTTTAAGAACTTGAAATCGAACTCCAGGGATATCTCCTTTGGATCTTCCTTTCGCCCCTCCAATACATTCGATGATTACTTCGTCGTGTTCATCTACTAGTTTAATGGCTTCATTTCCTGGAACAAAAGCTGTTACTTGTTTACTGTTTTTTACTAATTGTACTCTAACACACTTTCTCATAGCTGAGTTAGGTTGTTTAGCTTCTAATTGTAATTTCTCTAGAACAATCCCTTTTCCTTGGGAAGAACCTTCCATTGGATCGGATTTTACCTTAAGATTTAATGTTCTGGACTTGTATACAGCGCTTTTCCACTTAGAATCTCTTCTACGCTTCTTTAGCTTATTTGCTGCATTGATTCCTTTTGATTTTTTAGCCATTTTGTGTTATGTATAGTGATTAGGAACTCTAGGGGGTTTTTAAAGCTTGCGTTTGAAACTGTGCTGAAAAAGGTAAGTTTCAAGGGGTAAACTTGTGATATTTGGTTTGGAAAATATCCTATTATCGATACCTTTTAATACGAGGCATCTCATAAGTAAGTATGTCATTTACTGCTTTAGAGAAAAAAGTCTTAGTACAGCTGTTAAAAGAGCATATAGCTCAAGTGAAGAAACAAGAACATGTTCCTTCTCAACAGATTGCTCTGTTATCAGCTGAAGTTAAGTATGAACAAGTTCTTAAGGATATAATGAAGAAGGTTAAGTAAGAACTAAACAACCTTTATCTCATCTATGTCAAAATATCTTTTTACAATAGATTCAGTATTACGAAGTGTTTCAGCGGCTCTGCCGATTAAGTATCCTCTTGTTTGGTGATTTTCTGCTGTTAGTAATACTATTTTCTTTCCATCTTCTTCTTTCTCTTCAACGTTAGCAAGTTTATTAGGATAGACCACATGTTGGATGAATTTTTCAATATCAGGAGAAAATTCGATAATCTTTATAGTTTTTTTAGCCATATGATTTAATTTCTTCACATTAGCTCCTTGTTTACCAATAGCCTTAGCTGCTTGGTTTTCATCCACAATATAGGTAATGCTTTTATCTCCAGGATAACAATCCTTAACTCTAGCACCTGTCATAGACTCAAACAGACTTATATGTTTCAGAACCTCAGTATCTAGCTTTATCTTACTCATTTACGCTGACCACTGAAATAGAAAATGTTTTTTTACATACTATACCTAATTCTTCATTAGGAATTTTAAGATTCACAATAGGAACTTTTGATACACTCACCATTGCGTTAAGATCTTCTTTTAATTCTGCTGGGCAATTAGCAGCTAGGTAAATCTTTTTTGTTTTACCTGCTCTAAGATTTCTTTTTGCCATATTAACACCTATAATCAATGCTTTTGAATCTAAACTTTTCTTAATTTCTACTACTGAATCACTTGCCACTCTTCTTTCCTCCCATCTTTCTTGTTTTTAAACTTGGAAGACCGGTTCCTACTGGAACAGCCTGATTTAACATGACATTCTCAACTACTGAGTTTAATTCATCGATTTCTCCAATAAGTGCAGCGTTAATAACGTGTCTAATTGGAGTTTCGAATGATGCTCTTGCTAATACGGATGATTTCTCGGATACAACTCCATATCGAGTGATTCCTTTGATACTCCCTGAACTACACATGGTGTCTGAAGCAAGCATGATGTGTCTAATGTCGACATTCAGTCCTTGTGCTTCAATTACTTTGTATACTTCGTTAATAATAGCTTGTCTAGCAGCTTCAATTCCAAATACTTCATAAATTTCATTAATATCATTTGAGATAGTTCTTTCTTTTTCAACCCAGTCAAGATCAAACATCTTTTTTAGGTTGGAACCTGCAGTGATAATGATAAATTCTTCATCTCTTTTAACAGGAAGTACTTGTTTAATTCCTTTAATTCCCTTGATGAATAATTTCTTTAATTTTTCTCGTACTTTGTATACAATATTAAGATTATCTTCTTTTGATTTAACTTTTAGGATTAGTCTGTCACCTTCTACTTTAATATTTGAGAATGCTGTTTTCATTCCTTTTTTGATAGTAGCAGTTAAACCTACCATACCTAACTCTAATTCCTTCATCTTTTCTTTGTCTATAGTAACTTCAATTTTAGCGTCAACAATATTGATAACAAATTCTTTAGCAATTTCCTCAAAGACTGTTTCTTTAATGGACATGGCAATCTTTCGAATATCTTTACCTTTGTTATAAGGACTCTTTAGGAAAATTTCCATCATCGGTGTTTTTAGTGTCTTTCTACCGTCTAAAATCTCGATAATTCTAGGAAGACCCATAGTAACATTCATCTCTGCAACTCCTGCGAAGTGGAAGGTATTCAATGTCATCTGTGTACCGGGTTCTCCAATGGATTCTGCGGAAACAACTCCTACGGATTCTCCTGCTTCTACCTGCATGTATACATACTCTTCAACAGCTCGTTCCATAATCTTAGTGATTTTAGCAGCTGAAGCTCCTTTAGGAAGATGCTTTTCAATCTCGTCCAGAATAGTTACTGGGAGTTTATCTACGTATTTTTTTATGATAGGGTTCATTTTGTAGTCTCGATTAATTTTTTAACATTAATTGTTCCTTTTTCTGATTTTGATACATCAATACCGTCTTCACCATACATGAATTGGATAATTTTACCTGATGCGTCTCTTACTGTTTGATCGTACTCTACTTTAAGATCCTGCATTGCATTTGCTAATCTTCTATACAAATATCCTGATTTAGGAGTTCTCAAAGCGGTATCCATTAATGAATCTCGTCCTGTCATAGCTTGGAAGAAGAATTCATGAGGTGCAAGACCTTTTTTGAATCCATGTCTGATAAATCCTCTCGCTGCAGGACTTAAATCATTCTTTTTGAAATGTGAAAGTGTTCTTAATTTGTATCCTTTGTCAATTCTCTTACCTCTCATAGCTTGTTGACCTACACATGCAGCCATCTGAATTAAGTTTAGAGGATTTCCTCTTGCTCCTGATGCAGCCATAACTACTGAGGCGTTATTTTCACCAGCATATTGGGAGACAATTTGTCCTGTTTTATTTCTTGCTTTGTTTAGTACTTCTAGGATCTTTAATTCTAATGTTTCTTGCATACTTCTTCCCGGGAAGACGTCTAATACTTTTTCTTCATATGCTTTGATTAATTCTGCAACTTCTTTTTCTGCGTTTGTTAATGTTTCTTCAATTTTTGCTCTTGCATCTTCAGGCATATCGGAATCCATTAGTCCAGTAGTAAATCCATAGTTCAATAGCACTTGGTTTCCTAGTCTAAACATGTTTTCTAGAATTTTAATTGTTTTAGCAGGTCCATATTGCTTGTGCAAGTCTCGTAGCATTAATCCTGCTTCTTGACCAATACTATTTGCGTCAATATGACCTTTTGTTAATTGTCCGTTGTTGATAACGACTTCATTATTTTCTTTTTGTCGTGAATTTCCTACATAGTTAAAGTCAGATGGAATTAATACCGAGAAAATTTCCTTTCCAGTAACTGTTTGTTTTTGTGGTAATTTTTTATAATTAGTAATACCAATATTTGAAAGTAATTCAACTGCTTCATTTCTTGTCATACTAATGGAGTCAGTTAGTAAGTAGTTTCCTGAGATACTATCTTGTGTACATCCAATAATGGATAGACCGTATCTTGGTGAAATTAGTTGAGTTGGAATTGCCATTAATGTTTCTGCTTCTGCACGTGATTCCTCATTTTGAGGGATGTGTAGATTCATCTCGTCTCCATCGAAATCTGCGTTATATGGGTGACAGACAGCAGGATTTAATCTGAATGTTTTACCAGGAAGGACTTTAACTTTGTGACACATCATGCTCATTCTGTGGAGTGATGGTTGTCTGTTAAAGATTGCAATATCTCCATCCATTAAGTGTCTTTCAACAACATATCCTGGTTGTAATTCTTCAAGAGCAGCTTCTTTAGTTTCGTCGGTAATCTTCTTCTTTTTACCGTCTGGTCTAATAACATAGTTACATCCTGGGTATTTAGTAGGTCCTCGCTCAATAAATGCTTTTAGATATTTCATGTTCCAAGGAGTAATGGTCTCTGGAACGGAAAGTTTCATTGCAATAATCTTAGGAACTCCTACTTCATCCAATGCAAGCATAGGATCAGGAGAGATAACTGTTCTTGCGGAAAAGTTTGTTCTTTTTCCAGCTAGATTGTGTCTAATTCTTCCTTCTTTACTTTTAATTCTTTCACTGATTGTTTTAAGTGGTTGTCCTGATCGGTGTCTAGCAGGAGGTAATTGTGCTACGGAATTATCAAAGAAGGTAGTAATGTGATATTGTAGTAAGTCCCACAAATCCTCGATAATAATTTCTGGAGCTCCAGCGTTAATATTTTCGAATAGTCTTTGATTGATTCTTACAATGTCTCCCATCTTGTGGGTAAGATCGTCCTCACTTCTTTCACCTGATTCTAAGGTAATAGAAGGTCTCATAGTTACGGGTGGAATAGGCATAATTGTAATGACCATCCATTCAGGTCGTGCAGTTTCTGCATTAATTCCAAACATTTCTACATCTTCATCAGAGATTTTTTCAAGTCTCATTCTAATTTCAATAGGTGAGATTCTTTTATCATTCTCTAGGAAAGTTGTAGGTTTTTCTAATGCGATTTTAAATTGTCGAGCAGAACAGTGTGCACATTTATTTGCATTCTTCATACTGGTAAGCACTTTTTTCATGTATGCTTTCCTTCCGGAGAATCCAATTTCTTTATCAATACGTGCAAATTCTTTTTTTGCTTTGTCAATCTTAATTTTAGGTATTAATACTCTTCCACAATCTCTACAGGTAGATTTTAGTAAATTTAATACTGTTGCAATATGAGAAATGTGAATGATAGGACGAGCTAATTCCATGTATCCAAAGTGACCTGGACATTCTTTTAATTTAGCTCCACAAGTTTTACACCGTAGTCCTGGATCGATAACTCCTAGTCTGATGTCCATTAGTCCACCGTCAACAGGATATCCTTCTTTATCGTACAATTCTGGAGTAACTACTTTAGCGACAGCCATTTTTTTAATGTCTTTAGGACTCAGCATCCTAAATTCAATAGCTTTTACTTGTTTAAAGATTCCCACTTCAGTAGGTTCTAGTTCTTTCTTTTCCTCAGTAGATTCTGAAGATTCATCACTAGGTTCTTCCATTGGTTTCTCTACCGGTGCTTCTTCGTCTGCCATTTTAGTATTTATTCTCCAAGATTAATTTTGGATAGATTCCAAGTGATTTAAACTCGTCTAGTAATAGTTTGAATGCATAACTGATTTCAATATCATTTATTTCTGCGTGTTCAGTGGATACTGGTTCTATCTTACTATCATGGTAAGAATCATAGAATCCCATTAATCCTGTTTCTTCTGAAACGGGAATAATAGTTCTGTCTGAATCGAATCTTTCTTTCAATAGTAATGCAGCTCCGTGAGCGATGAAGGTATCCTTCTCCATCTCTCCTAGTCTTAATCCTCCTTCCTTAGCTCGTCCTTCTGTAGGTTGTCGAGTAAGTAGTTGGATTGGACCTCTTGCTCTTGAGTGGATTTTGTTAGCAACCATATGCTTTAATTTAAGATAATACATGTTTCCTACGAATACTCTTGCTTGGTATTTAATTCCTGAAGCTCCATCATACATGGTTTCTGTTCCGTCGTCTCTAAATCCTAGAGTAAGTAATTCTTTTCTAATTGCATCTTCAGATTCTCCATCGAATGTCGTACCATTAATAGGTCGTGCAGCCAAGGATCCTGTTTTTCCTGCAATAAGTTCTAATAAGTGTGCAACCGTCATACGTGAAGGGATGGAATGCGGTGAAAACATAATGTCAGGAACCATACCGGATGAGGTAAATGGCATGTCTGCATTAGGTACAATCATTCCGATAACTCCTTTTTGTCCGTGTCGTGAGGTAAACTTGTCTCCAATCTCTGGAACTCGTGAATCTCTCACTCTTACTTGGACTAATTTGTTACCTTCTACGTTTTCTGATAGTAAAATAAAATCTACAACTCCTTTTTCTCCGTGTCTTAATGCAACTGAAGATTCTCTTCTAGTTGAAGAGGCAAGGTTGTATTCATCTAATCCTGATAAGAATCTAGGAGGGGATGTTTTTCCGATGATAACATCATCTTCACCTACTTTTGCTTCTGGGTAGATAATTCCATCTCCTTCAATTAATCGGTAATCTTTTTCTGATTTGTATCCTTTGATATCTTTATCAGGAACTGTAATAGTGTCTTGTAATCCACCTGAGTATCGTAATTCTTCTGCAATGGATGGTCTGAAGTAAGTTGATCGTCCTAATCCTCGGTCAACAGCACCTTGATTTAAGACAATTGCATCTTCCATGTTGTATCCTTTGTAACTCATAACAGCTACAATAACATTTTGCCCTGCAGGATGTTTCTCATACTCTGCAATATCGTGCATAATTGTTTTTACAACAGGATTTTGAGGATAATGAAGAATATTTGTATCCATGTCCATTCTTACGTTAAAATTAGCAGCGTAGAATCCTAAAGCTTGTTTTTGGTTCTTTGAACCTGCGTTTAGTTTTGCTGATGGATTAAAGTTTCCGTAAGGGACTAAAGCTGTAGTTAATCCTAACATTGCAAGTGGACTAATTTCTAGGTGTGTAGTATCTTGAGTAATGCTTTTTTCATCGAAAGCAACTAATGCATCTTCTTCTTCTGATGCGTCTAGGTATTCAATAATTCCTTGTTCAACAAGGTCATTCCATGTCATTTCTTTGCTCTCTAATTGTTTAAGATGTTTTTCTGTTAACAAAGGAGCTCCTTCTTTAACGACAATGATAGGTCTTCTTGCTCTCCCTTTATTGGATTCTATATGAATCTCATCAATTTGATTATGGAATTGTAGGTTTAAGTTTTTAGAGATAACTCCCTTTCTTCTTTCTTGCTTTACCTGTTTGATAAAGTCTTCAGGATTATCTATAGTCCCTACATATTTTCCGTTTAGGTATATTTCAGTCATTTTATATGTTCAATGGCTTTAAGCCAAGGTTTTTTAGTGATTTTAAAATTTCTTCTTCGTCTGCATCTCCTGAAATACTTGTTAAGAGAGCAAGATTTTTTCTTAATCCAATATTAGTTCCTTCTGGAGTTTCAATTGGGCATAATCTTCCTAGATGTGTACAGTGCAGTTCTCTCGCTGCGAAATTTTCTTGGGAAGCTGATAATGGTGATACAACTCTTTGTAGATGAGACATAGTCTCTAAGAAATTTAATCGTTGAATTCTTTGTGAGATTCCTTTTCTTCCCCCTACCCAATTACCCGTAGCCATTGCTGAATACATTCTTTGAGTTAACAGTTTGTCTCTGATAATAACTTTGATTGACGGGAACTTTCCTCGTTTTACAATTCTTTGGAAGTTGTATAATAAATCTTGAATTAATACTTTTAGATTTACTCTGAAAAGATCTGATAGTAATTCTCCTGCTAGTTTTAGTCTTTTGTTACCGTAATGATCCTTGTCGTCTAATTTTGTTTTACCAGATTCAGCAACAATAAACTTTTTCATTAATTTACATAAGTTGTGTGCTTTTACCATTCTATCATCACTTGTTAAACCAAGATTTGGAAGAAGGTATCTGTCTAAGATATCGTGCATTCTCTCAAGTCTAATTTCTTTTGTTTGTGTGATTCCAATTCTTCTTGCAATGTAATCGATAGCTTCTTCTTGCGTTTTAATTTCAATGTATTCGTATAGATTGATTAGGATTTCATCAAATTGTTTTTTCTCTGAGATGAACTTCATGATGTCTTCATCTTTAAGGATTCCCAGAGCTTTGATGATAACAACTAATGGTACTCTTTTTACTCTTGTGAATGAGAGGTAGAAAATTCCATCTTTCAATCGTTCGATTGTATGTGGTATCTTGAAACTTCCTGATTCTGAGAATAATTTTCCAACATAGGGTGAAGTGGTATGTCCTTTTTCAACTAAGAATTTGTTAGACGCTAAATCTTCAATATCGATTAGTACTTTTTCTGTTCCGTTGATAATAAAGTATCCTCCTGGATCATCTGGATCTTCTCCTTTAGAGATAACATCTTCACGACTGAGACCGGATAGATGACAGAAGTTTGAATGTAACATCACTGGAATGTTTCCAATCTGTGTAGTAAATGATTCTCTTTGTACTTCGTTAATATGAGCAGAAACTTCGATAAAGACAGGAGCTGAGTAGGTAATTTTTCTAAGCCGTGCTTCAACAGGGTAGATATCTCTTTTGGATCCATCTGCTTCTGTGATTTCAGGCTTTGTTACCCAGATTTTGTCTAGTTTGATTTTAAAATCGTCAATATTATGTGGGATAATCGTAGGAATAATTTCTTTGTTTTCTTCAACAATTTTTTGTAGTTCATTTTCTATGAAGTTGTTAAAACTTCCAATATCTGAATCTACAAAAGACCGTTCTTCAAAGTACTTTTGGATTAAAATTTTTCCTTGATCAAGCATTGATAACACACCTATAGAATATTGTTTCTCCGACGTATGGATTTTGTCGGGTAATTTTGATAATATCTCCTTCTTTTGCTTTTAGATTAGCAATAGAAGCATCTTTAATATTGATTTTAGGAAGACTGATAGTAGTGATCTTGTAGTTTTCTAGCAGTTTTTCTTTCTCTTTTTCAGAAAGCTTCGCTTGCTTAGGTACAAGATAATGTTTCGTGATATCAAATTTTGAGGCCATTTTTGTTTCTAAACGTTTGTGTTATTCGACAATCCCCTTTGTTATTTGGTATGTATGATCGTACGGGCCGGACGAGATTTGAACTCGCGACAGCTGGATTAAAAGTCCAGTGCTCTGTTGCCCACATTTGTTCCAGGCTGAGCTACCGGCCCATTACGCCCTGGCCGGGAAAATCTCATCCCCACGAACGTGGTGAATGTTTCGAACCCGGGTCGAAGCCTTACTTCCTGCAATTGAATGCAGTCGACAGGGCTTCATGATAGTTACTGCAGCTTGTCGCTGTGCCAGACTACACTACCAGGGCGAACGTCAGCAAACCTTCTACTCTTTAATAAACGTCTAATTAGACTCTATTAAGTGTGTAGAAAGATTTTTCTGGCATTTAAGAATAGAGTAAAGAGCCTGTTTATAAAGCTTTCTCTTTTGTAACCTAAATTATACTATCTAGAAGAAATCACGTATTTCATGTACGGATTTAGAGTTTATGAGGTATTGATATATATAAATATTGTGGAGCTGGGTTATAATTTGATGCAAGATTTAGTAACCTTTCCTAATATTGAATTCCAAATTGTTCTAAAATGTATTGAGAGACTTCACCTTTTCTTACTCCAAAATCAATTCTAATATTCATTTTATCCACACAATGTTTAAATTGACTTTTACTGTCAAGATGAAAGAATTCCCTATAGGGAGTCAATCCCAGATAATGTGGTGGAACTATTGCATTAAAATCTAGTTGGTAAATATATTCTCTAGCTAATGAGTATCCGATTGTGTGATCTAATTTGGCAGTCAATGAATTGGAAAAACAATCATGATCCAACCTGTCCCTATTTCTTTGAGAATCATTCCCATTCCTTGCAAATGCTAATCGCAACATAATGTATTCATCGATTGCTGCTATCATTTCAGTCATTGCCCCATTCGGTTGAGTGCCAAATTTTTGATGATAGGAAAAACCATGACAAAAATGACTTACTTCTTCGAATACTGTTATCCAGGCGTCATGGGGTGTAACTTCTTCTGCTTCATTAAATTGATTGAGAACTTCTGGTTTAAAATAAATCATAGGAAGTAGATCTCCTGTGAATTTATTTTGATTTAGGATAACACACCCGAGACAATTTGATAATCTTTCTATAATACCTGGGATAAATTTTTCAAGCCTAGGAAGAGATTTATCAGTAATAAGATGATTTTTGGCATTTTCACCAATTTGGATATCATGCATTTTCTCAATTTGCGATTGTGCTAGATCTATAGCTTCGTAAATACTTGCCATTGTTGTCTATCACACCATAGATATATTTATTTATTGTTATTTATAATAAGAGAAAAATCCCTCCCCCCAGATTACTACGTTAAGTATGAATCCTGCAGGTTAACTAAGTAATGGAATGGTTTATGATGCAATGTGCGAAAGAGTTAAATACCTAATAAACAGAGAATTAATCAATGGTTAATAATATTTTGATTCAGGAGACTCCCAGTAGTAAAGTAACCATTTATACAGTAGTAAGTACTGTGATTAATCTGATTATCGGTGTGCTTATATTACTAATAAGTGCCATAGTAATTAAGGGAAAACTTCAAGTTGGAAATTATTTGATTTTTATTGTACCTTCTTTTGTCGTTATTGGATTGGTCGTAATAATTTTTCTTATTCTTCGAAGCAAAGACAAAGAAGATTCTTCAGGTACACTACATATAATCTCTAAGGATGTTGCAGAAAAAGCACTCTTTATTATCAATGAACGTATAAAAAATTCTGAAAAGATTACTCCTGAAAACCTTTCTAAATATATTAAAAAAATGAAGAAAAACTTAGCTAAATTAGCACAATCTTAAATTTTATCAACTTCTTCAAAAATTCTAAATAATTGGTGTAATCCTAATCTAATCTTTTCAGTGAGTAAATATTCATCTGTTGAATGAGTTTTTTTGCCATCTGCAATCGCTATAGTGAGACTAGGTAATCCCAAACTAATTGGATAATTAGAGTCTGTACTTCCAACATCATCTATTGTAGGAATATCTAGTTCTTTATGTACACTTGTGATAATTGTTTTGAGTTGTTCATTTTCCATATTTCCGCCAGGTCTATCACCCAATATTTTACTTTCAACTTTAACAGAAGTTACTTGACTAATAATTTCTTCAATCTCTTTTATTTTTTGTTTTAATATTTGACCATCAATAGATCGTACCTCAACACTAAATTCTGCTTTTTGTGGAATAGCATTAACTGATGTGCCCCCTTGAATTGTTCCTATATTAAAAGATGTTTTTGGATCAGAAGGATAATTAATATTAGAAATTTTCTTAATTATTTTTGTGGCTTCTATAATTGCATTAGGTTTTCCAAATTCTCTCCAACTGTGACCGCCTTCACCTATGATAGTTATATTACATCTATGACTGCCAACTACTGTCGTAGTTAATCTTCCAAGTTTATGTCCTTCTATTACAATATGTGCCTTGACTTTAGTTTTATCCACATTATCAAAATAATATTTCATCCCTCTCAGATTACCTAATCCTTCTTCTCCAACATTGTAGAGAAATACCATTGTATGTTTAGGAGTAATATTATTTTCTTTGATATATTTCATTAAGTAGAGCATTGCTGTATCACCTGTAGCATTATCACAAATGCCTGGACAATATATAATTCCTTTCTCTTCCTTAATTTCTAAAGGTGTCCCTTCTGGAAATACTGTGTCTGCATGTGCTGAAAAAATAATAAGATTATCAGAAGATCCTTTTAATGTAATAACAAGATTTCCTTCTTTGTCAATATGAATATTTTGGTATCCTATATCTTCTACTAGTTTTTTGAAGTAAAGAACTCTTTTTTCTTCTTTAAATGGTGGAGAAGGAACTAATGCTAACTTTTTCATATCTTCCATAAACTGATTGTAAAACTTTTCAATATATTCTTTAATGTTATCCATTGTTAAATCCAATTACCTCTCTGTGTAATTCTTCAATTAACTCATTAGATTCTTCTGGGTTCATAACATTATAAACTTTAGCATTTACAAGTTTTTGAAATGTTGATTTACGATAATATGCTTCTTTAAGTATTGGGACATTAAAAAAGAATGGAGCTGTTATTCCACATTCTTTTGTAAAGTGAAAAGCACCATAAGCACCCATATAATCTGTAGAACACATTGCTACTGCAACAACATTCTTTTTAATATTATTATCTGATAAAAGAGCAGGTATTGAAGCCCACATTACATCTCCCCCTGGTTCTAAAATTATAACATCTGGATTTTGCTTTTCTGTCTCATTTAATATTCCATATAATGTTGGTAAATATTCAGATGGTTCTAAATTATATGTAGTTACTAATCCAAAATCTACTTTATCAAGAAAAGAATCAGCTCCAGCATCTCTATGCGAATAGGTATCTCTTATATTTCCTGAACCATTTGTTTTGGAAGCAGCTACTTTCATCCCCTTACCTTTAAACCCTTTGATTACTTTACCAATAAGGGTAGTTTTACCACACTCTGCACTTGAACCTAATCCTAATATTATTGGAATTTTTCCTTCATAGGTTAGAGATGGTTTGTAAGGTGTTAAATCCGTAAGATTACATACCTTATCATTTTCACTAACTAATCCTTCTAATCTAATATTTACTGGTTGATGACCTATATGTTCAGGTACTCTTCTCACAGTTCCGACAATAGCGGATGATGATAAAATTTGAAAGATGTCTCCATTTTTACAAATAACTCCTTCTTTTGAAATGTCTCCTGAAATATTTGTCCCACTTTGCCTAATACCAAATACACCAACCATATAATCTCCTTTGCAAAGATGTTGAAATTCTCCTTCTAAATCTAGTTGATCAATATATCCACCATCACTACTGAGAACTTCAAAAACCCCCATACTTCCAGGAATAGCAACACCATTATTTTTAAGGTCAAGACTTCTAAGATTTGATGGAAATCTTATATTGTTTGATACTACTTTAAATTCATGGTTCAACATGGTTATCACTTACTAATGTGTATAAAATGTTCTTATCTTACGATAATTATCAGCTGCCATTAATAGTCCTTCTTTTTGGAAATTACCAGACATTCTAAATCCTCCAAATGGAGAATGTTCAAAACGGAATCCTGGTTGTCCATTCCAACTAAACTGTCCCACATTAATCCTACTAAAATAGGATTTTGCTTCTTTCTCATCTTCTGTGACTATAGCACCTGCAAGACCATACTTTGAATTGTTTACAATTTGTAGTGCATCCTCCATAGAATCTACCCTAATAATTGGGGCTACAGGTCCAAAAGTCTCTTCTACGACTAGTTCTGCATCTTTTGGTACATTGTCAATAACTGTAGGAGAATAAACAGCTCCTTTCTTATAATGCCCTAATAATACATTTCCACCATTTCTAACTGCATTATTAACTCTTCTTTCTATACACATTGCAGATTTATTACTTATAACACACCCTACGTCTGTATTTTCATCATATGGATTTCCATATTGTAATTTTTCAACTAAAGGAAGAAACTCATCTAAAAATATGTCTGCTATATTTTCATGGATTAATAATCGTTTTATTGATGTACAACGTTGTCCAGAATTTTTAAAAGCCCCTAATGCTATTGTAGCAGCCATTTTTATATCTGCTTTTTTTGAAACATACAATGCACTGTTGCCTCCAAGTTCATAAACCTGATGTAAAAAAGGATTTTGACTTTGTGCTATAGCTTGAGCAACTTTATGTCCATTTCTTAGACTTCCTGTGTAGGCTAAAACCTCTAATTGTTCACAGTTTAACATTGCTTCAAGTGCTTTAACAGGATCTGAAGAAGTTACTATTTGATATTGAGATGAAGGAAATCCTGCTTCATAAAGTAATTTAAAAAAGGCAACAGCAGATAAAGGAGTTTTTTCTGAAGGTTTTAATACCATATTTGCATTAGCAAGGAAATTTGGAACAACTTTATGAGATACCTGATTTATTGGATGATTAAAAGGTGTAATAGCTGCCACTAAATTTACTGGCGTTTGGATAACATCCATCATATTATGTGATTCATTAACTCTAAACCTATCACTAATATCTACAATATCTTGTTCATCACTATCTGTATTAATTAAAAATTCATGAGAAAGTTGTATTAATGCTTCTGTTCTTCCTACTTCATAAAGTGAATCCTTTTTACAAAGACCAGATTCTTTACTAATTAAAGTAGCTAAAACTTGTTTTTGTTCTTGAACTATATTTCCTAAACGTTTAATTGCAGATAATCTTTCAGTTTTATCTAATTTTTCAGTATTTTGAGCAACTTTTTTTAAAATATCAGTAATTTCCCGAGAAGAATAATCTTTTACTACTCCAACTAACTCATTATCATATGGACTATGAACAATTAATTGTTCTGATATTTCCATTGTTAATTAATAGGAATCAGTTCTGATTTATAAAGTCAACGCATAAATAGTATGATATAATTTATACTAAACTAATAATTTAAAAAAATTAGATTCATCTAACAAACAAAAACTTTTCTTTGTCTTTATTTAATTCTATAATAGAATGTCCTTTGTTTCCATAAATCTTTGCATCTTTGCCATAGAGTTTATTTAATTCCAAATCTTCACCTAGTAATAAATCATCTCTTTCTTCTATAAATTGTTTCATCTTTGTAGGTATTCTGGTGATAAATTCATCTACTCTATATTGTTTATTATTTACCTTGATTGTAAAGTCTTGTTGTAGTTTTAGGATTGCTTCATTCTCTTTCAGTTGTAGTTCAGGATAGGCTTTTTCTTTTGTTATGTCTTTGCCTTCAAATACAGTGAAGTTTAACAGAGTATCATCTACAACTTCTTCTAAAAATAGAGATGGATTTGATACTGTAGTTGGGTTTCTGTTGGTGAATTGTATCTCTCCATCATTTAGTGAGGTAAATCTGAGAAAACACTCTGTGGCTAGGCTATAGGCTGATTTAACTAGGGTTGATACACTGGCTGTGTCTTCTGTTTCCATATTATTTTCCAGTATTGAGTTTTGAGCGACTCTTAACCACATAAAGAATAATACTGTTAAAACTAACATAATGGCTATTAAAATAAACTGATGAATTTTGCAGTAATTTGCATCACACAAAGCAAGATTTAGATAAGGAAGCAGGTAAGGTTGTAAAATTAAGTGCTAAAGCTCAAAAAACAATGCTTGAAGAGTATCAGAGATTATTTCAACTTTTCAAAGATACAAAGAAATTTCAGGAGATTTTGCGACAATTATTAGTATTAATGCATGCTCAAATTTCTAATTCTGGAAATAAAGAATTATTAGAGATGATTGAACGGGTTGAAGAGGATGTTGACAGAGAAGATAGACAAATAAAAAGTCAAGGCATTAGAAAGGCACAACAAAGTAGAATTAAAGGTACTAAATTAAGCTTTAGGAAATAGAAAAGTAGGGCCCAGAACAATGTCCTGAGCCCTGGATCCCTCCCCCCAGATTACTACGTTAAGTATGAATCCTGCAGGTTAACTAAGTAATGGAATGGTTTATGATGCAATGTGCGAAAGAGTTAAATACCTAATAAACAGAGAATTAATCAATGGTTAATAATATTTTGATTCAGGAGACTCCCAGTAGTAAAGTAACCATTTATACAGTAGTAAGTACTGTGATTAATCTGATTATCGGTGTGCTTATATTACTAATAAGTGCCATAGTAATTAAGGGAAAACTTCAAGTTGGAAATTATTTGATTTTTATTGTACCTTCTTTTGTCGTTATTGGATTGGTCGTAATAATTTTTCTTGTTAAGAGTAATAAATCCTATAATTATTATGTGATGGGAGATGGTGTCAAAAGCATTTATAGTTTTTTGTCAACTAAAGAATCTATGGCTAAATTCGAAAAAATAACAGATATCCAGATTTCTCAAGGTATGTGGCAAAAAGTTTTTAAAATTTATAGTGTATCTTTTCAAACTGCTGGTTCAAATATTTCTGAGGTCGTCTTCCACAACATTGATGATCCTGTAAAGTTGAGGAACCTAGTGAGTAAGAAATTGGGACTAAAATGAGTGAACGGTCAATTCAAGCTAGTGGGAAATTCCTAACTTCTATCGTACTCCGACCTTTGAAATTTGATCTTTTGGTATTGTTTGCTAGTACATATTTTAGTGTGTTTTTGATAAAACCTGATTTGATCACTCATTCATTGTCTTTGGGTTTTCTTATTACAGTACCTTTTTTGATTATGGGCATAGTATATCAAAGGTTGTTTTTTAAATCGTACCAACAAACTGTCAGTGGGGACAAAATAGTTTTCAGATACGGAGTACTAACAATGAAAGAAAAAATTATTCCCAAATCTAAAATTACAGATGTTTCTATTAGCCAAAACTTTTTCGAAAAGAACTTAAATATATTTCGTATTCAGATTAATACTGCTGGATCTCATATAAGGCGTGCAAATTTTGAGGAACATATAGGGGGATTAGGGGGGCTTCCAAGGTCAGGTATGAAGAGCGAAATTAAATTTGAGGGAGAATTCATCGGTATTACTCGTCCAGAGCAGATAAAAAAATTGATTGAGAGAAAGTAATAATTATAAAATTTCTCATTTTTTGGAATCTAAGTCTACTTTGTTTGTAATTTTATATAAGTAATCATTCTTTTGTAAGAAAAAAAAGGCTCAGAACAATGTCCTGAGCCCTGGATCCCTCCCCCCAGATTCGAACCGGGAACCTTTCGGTCTCAGCTGACTTGGTGTCATTCAGTGCTTTATACACAGTCTCCAAGCGATTATCTACAGCCGAACGCTCTAGCCATTGAGCTAGGGAGGGAATAGTAATTAGTTTATTGAATTGCTTTATAAAAGTTCTTGTTAAGAAGTTGTGCATTGGGCAAAGAATATGGTAAATAGTATTGAGCAGTCACCACTACTACTGGCACACACAGTGTGCAGTAGTGGTGAAAACAGTATTTCTTTAAGGGCTCGCAGTCGTAAGACTGCGAGAGTGGGCACTCTGTGAGTGCCTCTGTTTTTTTTAATTGCTCACAAATACTTAATCTAGAACTAAATCTTACTTATCTCTATTTTTATAGGCAACTAGACATGCTGCTTTGATCCAGCATTCTTTACATTGTTCTATTTCATCGTGATGTAAGCCAAAGCATTCATCATCCTGATACTTAACCATTTTTATTGCCATATGATAAATAGAATAAAAGAACTAGTATAAAAGGTTTTAGGCGGGAATGATTCTTCCCGTCTGAGTTACCCTATAGGTTCCCGTCATTTCACTATCAGGTTGGGGATTATTGAGATAGATTGCTCTATTTTCTACTGCTTGAGTTACCATCATCTCAGGGTGTGGTTTTCTGATAGTAATATGCATATTTCCTTGTCTATCCTGATTTTGTTCAACAACATGTCCACCCGTAGGTAGTTCAAAGAGTAAATGATCTTCTTCAATATTAGCTTCTCCCATAATTGCTTCGTATCCCGTTACAAATATTTTCGTACCGATATATTCCAACTCTTTGGTTTCTTCGGGTTTAGGGTGCATGTTTATGGGCGGGACAATATCATCCTTCTCTTTTTCCTTGTAGTTGGTAACCTTCATGGATCCTCCCCATGGTTCTACTGTTTCCTGGATTTCACTTCGAATTCTAGTAGCCCCTAAATTGATTTTAGCGTTATAGGCTTTGAATACTACATTGAAGTTTTCATCATAGGTAATCATACCTGCAAGGTTTCCTTTTTCATCTTTAATGTGGTATTCTTTCTTTGCTAAGTATCCACAGTTTGCTACGTCGGTAGATTCTTCTTGTAATTCATAAGAGTATTCACTAAATATTTCCATATCTAATAGATTATGTTCTAGACTTTGTTTCAATTTTCTGTTGAGTTCTGTGTCTCTCATGTATTGTTCCCATGAAAGTGCTACATTCTTTGTGTCCATAGTATCTTCTAGTGTCATTATGTATACCTCGCAGAATATGCTTCATTGAGACTTTTTATTAAATCTCTTGGTGTTGGAGCAAGGTACTCTTTAGATTTGTATTGTTTAATTGCTGCCTGTTGCTCCGCCATTCTAATTTTTTCAAAAGGGGGAACTATGGGTGATGGCATTTGATAGGGGTTGTTATGTTTCATTTTTTTACCTCGTGATTCAATAGATATTAGAATAAGATATAGCTATAAGAAATTGTCAATATAAGGTATATAGAATTGTTTCAGTCTTACGACTGCGAGGATAGAAAAAAATAAAACAAAATAAAATTAGAAAGTTACTCTTTATTCTCTTCTTCCTGTTCTTGAACTTCTTCTTTTTCTTCCTCAGTTTCTTGAGGTTCAAGTTCAGGTTCTTCTTCTTTCATTTCATCGGAAGGTGTATCTTCCTCATTGTCAGATTTTTCCATGATCTCATCGTCATCTTCGATGTCGTTTCCTAAATCATGTGAGTCGTCACCATAGTCAGCAGGATTTTCTTCTTCTTCATTATCTTCCTGAATTTTTGGTTCGTTCTCTTCTTTCTCTTTTTCTTCTTCAGTTTTCTCTTCAGAAGATTCTTCGGATGTTTCCTCAGATTTTTCTTCTGTAGTGTCTTCTGTTACTGCTTCTGCCAATGCATCTACAGTCTCTTTTTGTTCATCATCAGTCATATTATCCCTCTTTATCGTGTTTTTCTATGGTAGGCTGCTTTTTTAGATGGTCTTATTTTTTCTGCGCCTTTACCTTTTTTCCTAAGGCCTCTGGATTTTTGTCCAGCGCTTGTAAGTCCTCTAAACACTCTACCTTTATGATTGGATGCACTGATCCAATTTCTTTTTTTGTCAGCTATAATTTCTGGAGCTGCTGTATCGATTAAGATTATCTCATACCACAGAGTTTTTCCATCTTCTGCAACGTAGTATGAATTTAATACTTCACAGTTTGGATACTTTCTGTTTGCTCTTTCTTCAGCAATTTGTTGATGAGATTTATCTAGGACCATTCTCACACGAGAAGTTTTAGGTCTTCTTTTACCCATTTCGTATCTTCTGTGTCCTCCTTTAGAAACACGTTGTCTTACAACAATAAAACCTTTTTTAGCTTTGTAACCTAATGATCTTGCTCTATCAATTCTAGTTGGTCGTAAAACTCTTACTGTAGAATTTTCTCTTCGCCATTTGATTAACCTTTCTTTCCAAATTGGACCAAGATTTTTCTTTGGTTGTTTCCAAAGATCCTTTACATATTTGTACATTCCCATTTTAGCCTCCGTTGTTATAATTCTTTCTAGGATTCAGGCAAGCCAATACCCACATCTCCTAGATTGAAGGAGTAATGGGGTGTTTATAAAGATTGTGTTTTAATTTGCCAATAATTTCCCTCTCTTTCAATAACTCTTATGTAATTACTTGCAACCTACTGCAACTTCGTCAGCATAACACGTTTGTGTAAATGAAAGAGTGCATTGAGGGGTAATAAGTCGATTGAAGATAACATTCTTGACTGTGCATGACTCCTGGGCATAAGGAACATCTGACAATATATTGTGAGATTTGGTCGTGCATGATTGCCCCACACTATTGCACTGACTATTTGATGTACAAAACATACAATTAAATGTACAGGTTGTGGGGATTGTTTCACTATATACACCGTATTGAGTCCAGCCAGCTGGGCAAAAATTGTGTGTACCAGTTAATCCATTCTTTCCATTGATAACTGCGAACCTGCAAAGTAATTGACCTGCTCCACCCCCTCCAGAATTTGCATGTGTCTTTGCAATAGTTCCCCCTTGTGCTATACATTCATCAACAGAATGCCCTCTGTGAAGAAGGCATTTTGAACATGGACCTCCACAATCTGTGCCTGTTTCTCCTTGGTTTTTAATTCTATCATCACAAGTGGCACATGGTTGGGTATTGCAAGCCTTAGTATCTGATCCAATACATGATTTTCCACCACAGGTAGGGGAAGGGTTGTTACATATTCTTGTTTGAGTGCCACCTCCACATGTTACAGAACAAGAACTATACTCTTCACTCCAACCACCATCAACAACTGAACCGCAATCGGAGGGAGTATTTATTGTATCACTGGTGATTGGAGCATTTTCACTTTGAAGATTTGGAGGTGTTAATGAAAGGGGAGTTAATTCTGTATCATGTTCAAAATTTACAATACCGAAATTCGGTGCTTCCGAGATGGGGAAAGTTCCAAGAGGAACACCCAAGTATACTTGAAAAGGGTGCTGGAGTTGTAAAGCTGATATATGATTAGCATCGATTGGTATAATAAACAATGCTAAAATTATGAAACATATGAATATTATCTTTTTCATAAAATTACACCCAGTTGTTTAGTTATCAATTTAATTTTCTTATGTTCAAACGTGTGTAGACTGGTCCACTATGATAAAAATAAGATGTAGGCTTTTGATGCTTAACATCTAAGCTTATAATATCATTAGCATTGAAATAACCAATATAATTAACATGACGGTCATCCCAGCTGAGCTGAGTGCTAATGTGACCATGATCAACTTCTATATTCTTTCCGTTATTTTTTAGGAAAAAATGACCATAATCGTCTATCGGGACATAGACAAGGGTACGTGCAGTGATTTGATAGTATCCTGCCTTTTTTATAGTAATTCCTTGATTGTCACTTCTTTTCTCAAAGTAGTCTTGGTTAGTATTGTATTGTTCGACATCTAGTGTGATGTTTTTAATAGTATTAGCTGCCTGATTCCTTAGATGAGCACTAGGATGTCATTGTCCCATAATCGGTGTTGCCAGGACAGAACCAGCAGATTCAATATTCCCATCCTCATCAAATTG
>CAYLOA010000022.1:0-13469 GCA_964385185.1 uncultured Methanosarcinales archaeon
CAGAACAACAAATTGCAAAATGGGCAAGAGCCTTATGATCTGGACGAGGACACACATCTCCCAGTTATAGGACAGGATATAATTTTGGTTAGTAACAACATTAATAAACCCATTTCTTTTATTATTACTTTATGACAAAATACTGGTTTAAACCTAAAAAATACGGCTATGGAGCAATGCCTTCATCCTGGGAAGGTTGGTCATTTACCATTCTATTCATACTATTCGTATTATACAGAGTAAACAAGCAAGATCATATGGTCATGCTCTACCTTGAATTAATTGTTTCAGCTATAATCCTTATAGTCATTTCCAAAAAGAAGACAGATGGTGTTTGGAAATGGCGTTGGGGAAAAGAGTAGTATTAATAACTATGCAATAACTTCTATCCTATATGAGTACAGGTAAACTGAGTGAACAAGATGACTTAAACTCAATTTTTGTTAGAAATAAAACAAGAAAGAAATTGAAATGTTTAGGTTGTGGAAAAGAGTTTTTGACAGATATATGTCATAGATTTTGTAGTACTTGTAAGAAACGAAATGGTCGGAAAGGAGATACTTCAAAATATGAAACTAGATCTCATTCAGAACTTGACTTTAATCCAAATTCACCTCTAAAAAGCTTATACGAACGAGTAATAGATTATACAAACGGCCTATATACATCCACAACGAGCACTCCACCTTCTGGCAATACATTATTCCAAATACCCTCAAGAAGGAACAGAACCACAAATCCTACCCAAATAAAGTACGTTTTATAAAGAAGTAATAAATTCTATATTATATGACCCTCCTTCGAATATTGCCACTCCCCCCTATGCCCAAAGACAGCATCCTGCATATTTAATTGCCATACCTAATTTAAGTAAATCTACAACACCATAGATTTTATATATCTTAACTTCTAAAGGTAATTATGCCTACTGTCAAAGAATCAGATGAACAAAAAAAATGGCTCAGATGTCTTAGATGTAATAAACAAATGTGGACTGATAGATGCCACAGAATTTGTGTAAAATGTCAGAGAAGAAATAATGCGCAGCATGTTAAAGATGTCGTTGCAATTGCAGAACCAGGTAAACCATCTACTGCCTCATATACAACAGAGACGAAATCTTCACTTTATTTTCAAAACCCTTTCTACTCACCTAAAGAGGCTGAATCTATGGCAGACAGAGTAAAAGGTTCATTTGTTATGAGTTTTTTTTATAGAAGTAATAGAAGACAAAAATTATACAGATAGGTAATTAGTAATTCTTCCGGCATGACTATTAAGTGGATTTTTAGAATTTCCTTTCATGGCATCGTGAATGACAGCCACCTGTCTATTCATTTTCTCTATAGACCCATATAGATGTCCATTCTTTTTCATCATAGCCAAAATATTTGAATCCACTTCCACAGGAGTATTTAAAAAATCTTTTGCATTTTCGGCAACTCTCACATTCCGATCCATTTCTCCTCGAATATCGTCCACAATTTTTCTCATATTATCTTCAAAACTGTATTGCCGAAAGTCTGAATTCTCTCGTGCATACATAATAAAGTCAAAGGGTCTAATCATCTTTTTCACTTCAGGATCATCATAATCAAATGGATATACACCATGTGATGTATCTACAGCTCTAGCTTCAACGGTCCCCTCTTCTGTTAATCTTAGTGCATATCCGATTGTCCAATCTTCTCCCTTCACTATAACTTCGTTACCATACAAATTTCCCCAGGCATCATGTACATTTTGTGCACTTTCACCATCATACAATCTCACCATATCACTTAAGGTGGTAGCCGTTAGTGGAGTTGGCTTCCAGGATTCGCTTTGCCTTACACCACCAAAAAAACTTAATATATTTGGAGCAGTTTCTCGAGTACGTGAACCTGCCAAATCTTCGGCATATTCTGCAAGCTCTTCTGCTGATTTGCTACTTACCTGACCATCTTGCTTATCGTAAGAATCGATTAAACTCTCGGCCCCTTTTGCAATTTCATGCAAATCTTCAGTAAGATCATTATTAAATTTTCCATTCTCTATAGCAATATTACCACTCAAAAGACCTCTAATCTTTGCATTTAACTCAAGACTTGAGGGTACACCCTCTGGGAACATTCCTTCAGCTAATTTGATATTTCTAGCATCGGCCATATTCTTGGTAACATATTCGTGAACAATTACTTGATCTTTTAGATCTAGGCCACTGTAAGAATCTCCCAAAAGTTCAATTAAATTGTATGCACCTAAATCACCTACCCGGTCGACACCTGCCTTTCGGTATTCATTCGCTCGATTAAATTCTTCCCCAAAGCTTAAAGATTCATATTCTTCTTGTAACTCATTATCATGGAACAATAATGCTAGATCCATAATACATGTAGAGGATACTTGAGACAATGCTCCCTCCTGATTAACTCGTTTATACATCATCTGCAAAGCTGACGTTCGTTCCTTTACATCCTCCATGGAGCCCAACTTCTCTCCAAAATCACCTAAATCCTTATTGGTTAAAGCATTTGGTGGAGTAGGAGCCCTATATGATCCCAATCCATCACCTTGTTGAAATATGGCCCTTCTAGGATTAAAATACCATGAATTAGATAGAACATCAGGTTCACTCGTTTGAGGTTTCCTAATCTTCTCACGTTCATGTCGAGGAATGCAAACTTCTATAGCATCCAAAGATGACAATTGTTCATGAATCATGCTATGAAAATAGGCATCGACTACTGCAGTTTTTTTAAAGAAATCAATGTTAAGATCACTTAAATCCAAAATTTCGGCAAAATCAGAGGAATCATCACCATGTCCTCCAAACAAATATGAACACACCTGAGGAGTCAATCTAACCTCTCCAATATCATCAAGTAAAGGTTGCATCTTCTGCAACATTAAAACCATCTCTTTTTGAGCACTTAAAACATTAGAATCATTAAAATCAAATGTTGTAGTTTCTGCAACAGCCATTTCAATTGAAATCACATATAATTATATAAATATTTTGTATAAATAACAAGTCTTTATAAAGCAAATTATCCTCCGTATTTCTATGGTTTTATCACTTAAAGAAATTGAAGCATTGGATAGTATACAAGCTTATCTTAACAACAGACTTACATTTGAGTGGCTTAAATTGCGAACTTCTTGGGTTGGAGATAGATGGTTACAGAATGGAGATGAGCATTATGATACTCTTGCAATACCCATAGAATTTAGTAGAAGATCTGAACAAGAAGGTTATGGATTAATCCGTCATACAGCAAAAGAATTGTATGGTCTTCCCCCTAAGTCTAGAGTATATGTTAAGGGACTTCATGAAATTGCTAATTGCACCATGAATCCCATTAGGGTGACTGCTGATATTGAAGGATCCGAACAACAGTTTTTTATTAAAGACCCAGAACCAAAAAGATTCTATGGTAAGGCCTTTTATAATATTCTTATGGATGGAAAATTTATAAATTTTCGAGCCAATGGTGGATGTGTCGTCTCCCAACATGTTCCAGGAACAGTATTTGAAGATATCTCTGAAAATGATTACAATCACAATAACTTCTGGAGAAATAAGGCAAGATTAGATGTTTTCATGAATCTCATTCTTCTATATGATGTAGTGGGGAAGGAAAGAAATTATTCTGTGGACACAGATGGAAATATCCATCTTCTTGATTTTAATCAAAGTCTTCAGGAAGGAGATCACTCATTTTATGATGATACTGAAGTTAAGTCAAGATCTGAATTACAAGCACTAAGGAAAATAGAAGAGGGAAAAATCCTTACAGCATATCGGAGAAATCCTCGTACTATTCAATTATTTTACGAAGCTCTAAAAGAAAATAATTTTGAAGAAGAGTTAGCCTATAGATTAGGTGAGCAAAGTATGGCAGATGTAGTACTTAAAAGAATTCAACAATTACAGACCTAATCCCTTTCTTTAACCTTTTCAGTAACCTTCTTAAAAGTCTCAATCTGCTTTTCAGTCAAATTGCCATAACGAAGATAATTAATTTTAATACTTCTTAGAAATGCACTTTTTTTATACAACGCTTCAGAAATGCCAAGCAACTTTTTCATCTTAGGATCTTTAATCTCTCCCTTAAGATCATCCTTCTGACAATCCCAACAGACAGGAAACTTTGTTTTCCATGTGATAGTAACATACTTCTTTTTGCATTTACTACACAAGTGCTTATAGGTAATAGGCATACTATTTTAATGAATGTCATAGTATATTAATGCTTGGGTTATAGGTTATATATACTGTTTGATGTTATTAACAAATCGTTCACAAGATTCATCATCACCTTCTATGGGAGTCATGAGGACATCGTTGACACCCCAAGGCATATAGAGGCTTCCTGAAACGGAAGAGAGCAACAAAATACTCCCATCATAATCCAATCGTTCCCTTACAATCCTCGAAATCTCTGGTGATTTTTCATTTAATACATAATGACTGTCCATCACCAAAGCTTTATATCTCTCATGAGCAAACTGCTCCAATGCTTGTATAGGATCATCCCCTGGAGTTGCCCCTTCATTACTTATCCCAGCTTCATCTAGAATATCCTGAATGGCTTGATAATCATCTCTGAATATGAATACATCGATCATAATATTGTAAATACAGAATTCTTTATATTGATTTCTAGCATTAATCTCACGACACTTCGAAAACCTTATAAAAAGAATGAAAAACATATATACTATGCCCCTGTAGTGTAGTCCGGCCAATCATTTTGCCCTCTCACGGCAAAGACTCGGGTTCAAATCCCGACAGAGGCGTCTAAGGAATAAGCTAAGCTTATTCCTTAATTCCCACTTCTATCGATTTGAAAAAATATACATTATGTTATTTAAAATAACACTCAAGAATATTCTCTAAAAAATTTGAAATAGGAATCACAAACGATTATTTCTTTCGTTCATTAAATACCTGGTTATTATATTTAAACTGCCGCAAGGTCATTAGATAGACAGTCCCATCAGGACATGGTGTCCCAAACTCTTTTGTAGGCCGAGTGTACTTAACTACAACCTCATCGTCAGGCGTAAAACCAAGAGCTTCAACGATACCCTCACTTCTTGCTATACAACTCGTATGATCTCCATTATGGTCAAACATGATGTAATGATCCTTTTTCACACCAGGAGATATTTGTAAATTTGAAAAGTTGTATTGATTGAATTGTTGTGGTATGGGTTCGAGATTCATAACTTTTACCCATTTAGATCCTCTCAAGATCCCTTTGTCTCCGATATTTAGCCTTCCTGAAGTGGTCCAGACACTTTTTGGTGAATTTCCTTCAAGAACATTTGCTACCTTCTCAAATAAGTGTTGTGTGTCGTTCATTTTAGCTGCATATGATGCTGTTAGATTTGTAAAATCCTGAACGCCGATCCTGTACCGAACTCCGCTTGGACAAGGTGTACCCATACTGGATCCAGGAGATGCATATTCTACAATTAGATCGTCATCCATTCCAATTTCTATCACTTTTATTTTTCCACCAGTTTCGACTCCACAAGGTTCCCCTTTGGAGATAAACTTACTACCATTAGAATATTTTTGCTCTAAAGGTTCTTCATTCAACAGATGGACCCATTCTCAACCTGGAATAACTGCGATATCCCCTACAGAAATATTTGATAAAAGTTCAAGATCAGAATACCCTTTAGGATTAAATTTTTTAATTATTTGGTTATCATGATGCTTTGGTTCATATACAGGTTTAGTAGGCAAAAATAGGAGCCGTCCCAAAGTCATAGTTGTTAAAATCATTGTATACGTCAGAAATCTTTTTGAGCCCCATCGTTGATCGTACCTCAAAACAGCTTCATCATAATCTTGATTAGATGTATCTCCATTTTGACAAATTGTTTTATTTATCATACAAATAAGTGGTAAATTCAAGTATTTAAATATATCGATATTCGTTCCTGAATAGTAACAACAAAGAAATGTAATGGAAATGGAGGTTACAAATAATTCATATAGTAATTATTACTCCATCCTTCTCAACTTCAAGAAACTAAAACCCATTATCCCAGCTAATAAAATAGCCAACACTACAATAATAATCAATATATGTCCACTCAATTCTGAAGGACTTTCACTCACTTCAACAGGTTTTTCTCCTAATCGTTCAATTTCAACCTTTTTCTCTTCTTTCTTCGCACTTCCTGCAGTAGACGTAACTACTTGCTCACTCTCCTCAACTTTTTCAACTTCAGCCTTAGCTTTTTCCTGCTGACCTTCTAAATCTGGGATAGCAAACAAATACTCAGTATATTCCCCTGTCAAATGTTCCCCAGTATACGTATCATAATTCCAAGTAACCGTAATCTCAACATCAAAGGTACTAGAAACATCTGGCCAATCTACCTTCCTATCTAAAATTGAAATGGAAGCATTATTACTAATCTCTAAATCTCGAAAACTCACAGGCTCAAATTCTTTATAGTTTGCAGAGATATCAATATTCAAATTTTTAAACCCAAATGCTGTAGGATTACTTAAATTAAATTTAACAGGTACTTTGCTTCCAGCACCATACTGATAGGTAGAAAAATTACTAATAAGTACCAACTCTGGTTTTTTTATCTCAAGCGGTTTAGTATTTTCAATATTCAAATCAATTCCATTAAATACAAAGTCAATGGAAGCAACCACATCACCCGTCCCAGAGGTAACTCCTTTCAACTCCAACCATAAACTCCGTGTTTTATTGGAACTAATAGGACCACTCCAAATTAAATCCCTCCAAGCCACATCACGCCTAACAACTTCTACATTAGTCGGTAAACGTACTTCCAATTTCTTAATCTCAAGTTGTTTTTTCTGCGTATTTGTAATATTAAGAAAATACATAAAATTCTCTTGTAGGGTAACATCTTCTCCTCCACCAGTAACAATATCAAAAAATTCATTCTTTATTTCAAAAGTAATTGCCCCTGTTTCCTTTTCTTTTTTTACAATACCATTATTAAATTTTAAAGTTGCCCGAGATTTTAATTCAACAGGATTCTTAATTTTAATCCGGTACTTACATTTGTGCTCTGCACCGGATTTAAGCTCTCCTTTCCAGGTAATCCCTGCAACACCTCTAGTACATTTTCCATCATTACTTACAATCTCAATCTCAGCTGGAAATGAATCACTATATTCAATATCTTTGACCGTAGCATCAGAAGGATTCTTAATAGATACTGTAATATCAGACTCATCCCCAATTTCAATATCTCTATCGACCAATTTCCGAACAATATCTAAATCAGATACATCTTGTTCCACCGTGATTTCAACTTTATAGCTTAATTTTTGAGATTCATAGTCATAATCACCATCTTCATAACCAAGAAAGCATATAGTCATTTTGACTTGAGAGAAACATTGTTCCAAGTCAACAATAGAAGTGGTATCACCATACTTAACAACTACTTTAGTAGGGGGAATACCGTATGACTGTGCAGTTAAATTGATTCCATCAAGTTCCACACTATCTGATGGGTTTAATTTTCCATTAAAGATTTCTTCTTTTACTCCAGAAACGGTTTGAATACACACTAATATAAGTAATAAAACAAGTAACCTCTTTTTATCCATAATACATATAGCTCAAAAGCTTATATATTAATCTTGCTGATAATACGTTACAATGTTCTTGTCCTTCTCTTGGACACAATTCTACAACATCAAAGCCAATTATTTTCTTTTTTGCACTTACTTTCTTTAAAAATTTCAATAATTGCCAATATCCCATCCCTCCAGGCTCTGGAGTCCCCGTAGCAGGCATAATGGAAGGATCTAAGGCATCTAAGTCAATTGTAACATACACTTCTTCATCAAGTCTATCAACAGCCTTATCCATCCAAGAATCATCATCCATTATATCTTTGGCAAAGAACACATTATCATCTACCATATCCTTTCTTTCACCTTGAGAACAACTTCGAATACCTACTTGGACAAAAGGGCAGATGTCTTTAACTCTTGCCATAACAGAAGCATGTGAGAACTTTTCTCCTTTATATTCATCCAATAAATCTGCATGTGCATCAATTTGTAACTTACACATTTTTGGAAATTTTTCTTTAAACGCTAAAACAGAACCAATACTGATGGAGTGTTCCCCACCCAATAAAACTACTTTTTTATCTTGAGAAAGTAGTTCAGAAACCCTTTTCTGAACGTTTTGCACCATCTCTGTTGCATCTTTTCCAGTAATGGGTTCATCTGTAAAGATTCCTTCTTTTACCACCTCAGAATCTGTTTCTATGTCATATGTTTCTAAATGTAAACTGGCATCGATAAGTGCCTCTGGCCCTTTATCTGCACCTTTCATCCATGAGCTAGTACCATCAAAAACTACCGGAAGTATTACTATCTTAGCTTTATCTACATTATCAGCACTTCCACCTACGTATTGTTCCATAGAAATATAGACTCTGATATCTATTATAAAAGTATCGTTTAGGAAAAGTGTTAAGAATAAAAAACGCCAACGCCCGGAACAACTACACAAGTTAGTTGACCCCTACTTCGGATTGGAGGATTTCACTTCGTTCAACCCTCTAATGCTCATGAAAAGAAAAAACGCCAACGCCCGGATTTGAACCGGGACATCCGTGAGGAAACAACCGCTCCTCGCTTCACTCGGACCATTTCAGCCGAGCTGAAACTTTCCAGGGTTGCGCAGTACCAGGTTGTGCCACGTTGGCATAGCTAACGTGGCGACCACAAACTCTGTTTGGGTGTATGCCACGTTGGCGAATGGAATGAGACTACGTGGCGACCGTGGATTTTGATCCACGTGTATGCCACGTTGGCGAATGGAATGAGACTACGTGGCGACCGTGGATTTTGATCCACGTGTATGCCACGTTGGCGTAAAGTTGGAACAAAACTAAGTAATAAAAGAAATAGAAATTGGTTTATAAAGTTTACCAATTCATCTAGCGTGTAATACTTCAGGTTTTAATAACCCAAACTCAGGATCATAGCCAATGCTAAAACCTTGTGTTACCAACACACCTAATGATTGGTATATTCTAATACTTTTTCGTCCCCATTCTGGTAAACAAGACGAAGATGCATATTTTTCTGGATTGTTCGCATATCTTTTTGAGTCATCCACAGAAAGGAGAGCCTCTTTTGCCCCCTGCTGAGTCATGGTTACTTCCATATCTACAGAATCTACAGTTAACATTAAAGGAGTAAGATTCTCCGCTGATATTTTCGTTTGCACTGCAGTCTCAAAATCATCTCCCTCATGAATTCTATGAGCATATTGTCGCGCACTTGCGCCTAACATGTTCTCTCTTGTTCTTGTCTCTTGCCCTACGTATGGTTTACTTGCTACCTCTTCAAGAAACAAGTATACACCTTGAGCAACATCTCTATCCCATAATTCACCTGCAGGAAGAATTAAATCATTACCCCTTTCAGAACTTGCACAATTTCCTTTCTGTGTAATTACTCTTATTAATCCATCCATATAAATCACCCTGTATAGTTATAGAGAAGAAGAATCAAATAGAATATAAAAAACTATTTATTCCCACAGTAGAATATCTTCCTAATATCAACATCAGATGTTGAAAAACCACCAGTACTATGGTGACTATCTGCAGGAGTGGGAGGAGCCTGGGTTACTTCTTCCTTAGTTATTTCTGTTCCAGGCTCCGTAGGCATAGGAGCAATCTCTCTCTTAATCTCTTGTTGTTTTACCATGTCTCGTATTTCAACAACTTGAGAATTTAAATCCACAATAACTCTCTTTAGATCTCCGACTTCTCGTCGTAAGTCTTTAGTTTGAATATCTACCAATAATTCAACTTTTCGTTCAATGAGTAAGTCTTCAACCATTGATATCATCCTCTATATTGTTGGAAATAAAATTAATCATTTTGTCATTCTCAGCAATTTTATAGATATCTAAAGCAGTTTTTGAATCGCCTGCATGTAATAATCCCTCTGCTAGAGAATTTAATCGATCAGTTGCACCTGTAATTTTATAGGCTCGAACGGCATAATCAAGCTGTCTTTCATCAGCAGCACGATCTCCAAGTTCAATCATTTGTTCAACTTCTCCTACACCTTCAAAAGCTTCAAGAGCAAGTTCCCATTTACCTTTATCTATACATTCTTTCCCTATCAGTACCATTCTTTCTTTTGCTTGTAGCTCTTTGAAAACGCCAAGAGCAGCTTTGAAATTTTTATTAGTAAAACAGGTCTCTCCAATATTTCGTAATTCCTGCAAATTTCCAGACATTTTAAAGCATTCAACTGCTTTTTCAAAAAAAGCAATTTTAACATATTCTCGTCCAACTTCTGTAAGTTTAGCTCTATTCTCTGAGAGAATAAACGCTTTCTCACCCTGTTCAAGATTACCACGCCGAAGATGTTGCTCTCCTAAGCTATTATAGAGCTTATATCGCATTTTTTCTTCAAACATAGAAAGATCAAGGTCCTCCACTTTTTTATGTAGTAGGTTTGGCAGAATTTTCTGAACAGTGTGATCACTGTGTGAAGAACCCTGATCTAAATTTATGTGTGATAAGACATTGTTTTGAATTACTTTATCTTCCATTTTACACACTCTCGATATTCAACTCATTATTCATCCACTCAGACTCATTAGTCTGTTTAGCTTCTTTTCCAAGAATCCAAGGGCTTTTAACGCCAGTGATAATGGTCATTACAATGATTTTGCCTTCCATGTTATCATTGATTCTTGCCCCCCAGATAACGTTTGCATCGTCGTCCAAAGTTGCAGTAACCAAATCTCCAGCTTTTGCAATATCATCAAGAGTTAAGTCTGGCCCGCCTTCTATATGTATTAAGGCACCAGTTGCTCCTCGGTAATCAACATCTAATAATGGATTACTCAGGGCCCCCTTAACACTCTCTTCTACTTTTTGGTTGGTGTCTGAGTTACCTACGCCAATACTAGCAACACCACCGTTTGTCATTATAGCCTTGACATCGGCAAAATCTAAGTTTACAAGGGAAGGAACAGCAATAGTTTCAACAATTCCTCTAATCATTGTAGAGACTAATTCATTTGCAACAGAAAATGCTTGTTTAACGGGCAAGTTTCCTGCAATCTCAACAAGTCTATTGTTATCAACAACAATAACAGTATCACAATGTTGTCTTAATTCCATAAGACCTTGTTCAGCTTTTTCAATTCGAGCTCGCTCAATCTTGAACGGCATAGTAACCGTTCCAATAATGATAGTATCTTGTTCTTTAGCCATTTTTGCAACAACAGGGGCAGCACCAGTTCCAGTACCTCCACCCATACCTGCACAAATAAAAAGCATATCTGTATGACCAAGCATTTCTTTTAAATCGTTAAGACTTTCTCTGGCAGCATCTCCGCCTGTTTCAGGATATCCTCCTGCACCTAATCCTTTAGAAACTTCTTTTCCAATCAGTAATCGATGATCTGCACTTGTTAATTGTAAATGTTGTTGATCTGTATTTATTGCTAGAATTTCAGCCCCCTTTATTCCTTTTTTATGAAGCCAGTTCGTCATATTACTCCCTGCGCCTCCAACTCCGATAACTTTGATATGAGCTACGCCCGTTTCTATTTGTTCCATGTGATCACCTCTGCCAGAGTAAAAAGCACCTCTTTTTCCCTGCACTCAATAGTTTTTTTGTAGTTTCTTATAAATAGCAACTAGTATATAAATGTTACGTTTTAGTATACTGGTACCTAAATTGTGTGTTTTCGGGTAATATCTAAAAAGTAGAAATTTCAATCTATAGACTACAAAACGAAAAATATTGTTAAAAAGAATTAATCCTTAGCAATCCCAAAAACGGATCTTAGAGCCACAACAATGGTTGCTGGAACGAAAATAATCAAGATATTACTCAACATTTTGGAGATAATCGGTACAATTGCCAGAACATTTTGACCTAAAGCACTCACAATAACAAGAACAGCACCTGCCATGAGAAAAGGTTGAGTCTCTTTCTCAGTTACATTAAGCAGTCCTACAATAAGTCCCACAATAACTAAGATAAGTGCAGCAAGAGTATTAACATCCCATACGAATGCCATAACAATAGCAACAATAATTCCAATCAGAAATGCCCAACTGCCTATTACACTTTTCATATGATTATCTAGAAGGAATTAGTATTTAAAGATTTATGTAAAGAAAAATAATGGTACTATAAGTTCAATCATACCGTTACTTAAAATTTCTCCTATCTACTCCAGCCAAATATGTTCCTACACCAGCAAGCAAGGGAATAAACCAAAGTCCTGAAGCCCACAATCTTTTTCCACCCATTTGATCTGCCATATCTCCCATGAACACATCTGAGGCGCCTAATGATTCTGATTTTTTCTGAACTTGTCCCCACCAACCACTAGTATACTTTAACTCAGGATCCATATTATCCAATTCTCGATACTCATGAATGGCACTTCCAATAGCATTTTTCAAAAATCCAATATTTAAGGTTTTGATATCACTTCTGATAATTGTAAGATCAGTATCGTCATCGAATTTATTCAAGCTGGCCTTTGCTCTGTTTAGATATTCTATTGAATTTTTCAACTGACCCATGTCAGCATAAATCAATGATACATAAGTATTTCCCCATGCGTCATTCATAGGAGTAAAATTTACATCCCAAGGACTAAAGAATGAATAATTCGCAGCTGATTCCATAAGATTAACTAAAGCCATATTTTTTGGGAAACTTTTTCCCCACTGGCATTTACCCCTCCTGAAACTGCATCGTTAAATGCTTCATAAGCTGAAGATATTGTCTTTGCCATTTCACTAGATAATAATCTCTTCATAGGGAGGGTATCAGTTTCAGATGGCAATGTGTTCTGATAGGTCATACGTACCCATTCTGGTGCATCTTCAGGTAATTTATTCGATCTATATGCTTCGTCTAATAGTCCTATTCCATGAGCATGCAACTTTGCATCATCCAATATATTTGCCAAATTGTCCATATTATAAAATTCAGATTTGAACCATATGGCAGTGTTTTCACCTCTTCTAGAATTTGCATGTATTGATGCTTCCTCCAAAAGCCCCTCCATAGATTGAAATCCTTCTGTTTTTTTAGCCATGACAGTTGAACCAGCTACTGCAATGGGTTTTTCAATAAATTTATCTATGTCTAAATATTCAAAGAAAAAATTAGAAGCTATACTATATATAGCTACAAGTGCTAAACCTCCTCCTAGATACCTTTGAAGCCTTCCATTCCTAAGCATAATAATTGATAATCTAAGCTAATTTATAAAGTTATCATTTATTATTTTATTAAGAAAAATTAGGCGTCAATCATTTCAATTTTGTAACAGTGCCACTCGAGGGGTTGAGCAAAGCGAAATCCCTCATACGTTGTACGTAGCCTTCTAAGCGGACGCGCTTAGGCGTCAATCATTTCAATTTTGTAACAGTGCCACTCGAGGGGTTGAGCAAAG
>CAYLOA010000022.1:13569-19818 GCA_964385185.1 uncultured Methanosarcinales archaeon
TACGTTGTACGTAGCCTTCTAAGCGGACGCGCTTAGGCGTCAATCATTTCAATTTCAATATTCAATCCCTCAGGTATAGGAACACGCATTACCAACCTAAGAGCTCGCTCATCTATCCCTAAATCAATTAAACGTTTATGAATTCTCATCTCATAACGTTCCCAAGAAGCCTTACCTTCACCACAAGGACTTTTTCTTGTAGTAACTTTTAATCGTTTAGTAGGAAGAGGAATAGGTCCACGCATATTAACACCTGTTTTCTCAGAGATATCGTTGATATAACTACATACCTCGTTGACTTTACTAATGTCAGTCGATGCTATCTTGATTCGTGCTTTTGGCATTTTGTGCGTGTACCGCATGATAAACAAGGGTTCATCATGAAAAGGAAATTAAAAAAATTACAGTTCTTTCTTTGTTAGCTCGGTAACCATACCTGCAGCTACTGTAGTTCCTGAATCCCTAATCGCGAACCTTGCTAGTTGCGGTATTTCTTTTTGAGTTTCAATACATAATGGTTGTACTGGCTTAACTCTTACAATAGCGGCATCGCCGTTTTTGATAAAGTCTGGATTCTCAGCCATAACTTCTCCCGTTGCTGGGTTAAGTTTCTTCTCAATAGCTTCAATTGTACAAGCCACTTGAGCTGTGTGAACGTGGAACACCGGAGTGTATCCTGCTGTCATAACAGTAGGATGGTTCAACACAACAATTTGAGCTTTAAATTCAGTTGCAATAGTTGGTGGAGCATCTGCAGGACCTAATACGTCCCCTCGAGTAATGTCCTTTTTACCAGGACCTCTTAGGTTAAATCCAATATTATCTCCTGGTTCAGCAGTTTGGAATTGTTCGTGATGCATTTCAATCGTCTTGACTTCAGCTACAACGCCTTTTCCTTCTCTACCAGGTACAATACTCACTTTTTGACCCACTTTCATAACACCAGTTTCGACTCGTCCAACAGGGACTAGACCGATTCCAGTAATATTGTAAACATCTTGTAATGGAAGTCTCAAAGGTAATTCTGTTGGTTTCTCAGGTGGCTGAAGTTCAGCTAACTGATCCAATAGGCAATTTCCTTTATACCAAGCCATCTTATCAGATTTCTTAGCAACATTCTCTCCATGCAGTGATGCAATAGGAACGAATGGAATCTTTGCAGGATCATATCCAACTGTTTTTAGTAAAGCTTCAACTTCCCCTTTCAGTTTGTTGAATCTTTCTTCACTATAGTCACACATATCCATTTTGTTAACAGCAATGATTAATTGGTTAACTCCTAATGTTCTTGATAAGAAAACGTGTTCTTTAGTTTGTGCTTGGATTCCGTCTGACGGGTTTCCTGAAATAACTAAGACACCAGCATCTGCTTGAGCAGCACCAGTAATCATGTTTTTAACGAAGTCCTTGTGCCCTGGAGCATCAATGACAGTAAAATCGTATTTTGCTGTATCGAATTTCTTGTGAGCAAGATCGATAGTAACTCCCCTTTCTCGCTCTTCTTTTAGATTATCCATAACGAAAGCGAATTCAAATCCGCCTTTTCCTAGTTCTTGAGCTTTATCTTTAAGCTTTCTCATAGTTTGTTCATCGATAGCACCTGCATCGAATAGAAGTCTACCTACTGTAGTGGACTTACCGTGATCTACGTGTCCAATGAAAATCAAATTCATGTGTGTTTTGTCAGCCATTTTTAGTGTTCCTCCAATATAATATGTATATTTATTTGTAAATTAATACTTCTTTAGGAATCCGAGACGGTTTATAAAGGTTTTGCTTTCGACCGAAGGAAGAAAGGAAAACTTCAAGGCGCTAGTCTTGTTAGTTACGCTTTTCGTGAAGTAATCTATTACCCAGAGAAACTTGCAATTAGATGCAATTAGGGTCCCAACACATCACCATAACCTTTAAATACGCCTCAGTCTAATCTCAGACCATGAACACTAAAGAAATTATAAAGAAGCTTAATAAGATCAAAAACGATATCAAAAAGCATGAATTAGAGCATTATGGTATGGGTTGGTGGGATGATGAAAGGGTAAATAATGTCAAGGCTTTAGTAGCAGATCTAAAAGAATTAAAAGAGATAAGAGGTTTTACTTCCATAGAGTTAGATGCTTGGCTCCAATTCTTAGAAAAATGTTTAGCTGCCTATGGTTTTAGTGAATATGGCGACTCCTATCAAGCAGAAAAAGAGATAAAACAAGTAAAGCAAAATACAGCAAGTGTATTAAATAGCTAGATTCATAAGCTTGTGACTGACATAGAAATGTTCGAAAAAGATCTCTGTTCAAAACCAGATAGTCAGGTAATGAAAAAATGGAGAGAGAGTATTTTAAAAATTCCCGATAGTTCAATGATTGCCATAGTTAGGGGACAGGACCCAAATGAAACAGTAGCATTTATGTTGGCTACCGAAATATATAAGATGTTGAAAAAGGAGTCAAAGAACAGATTTTCTGTCGAGCTCATCCATGTTCCTGTGGAAGAAACACCATGGGCTATTATATACATGAGCGAAGAAGAACTGGAGCATGTAACTCCAGATAGTGAGTTGGTTTATTTTTCGGAGGCAAGTAGTACACATGAAAAGAATTTTGTCAATAATTTACTGAAAATGTTCCCGTTTGGAAATCTGGGATCAGTATTTCTTTTTCATAACGGGACTCCCGATAAACTTTTTTCGGAAAGCCTATGGGGGGAAATTATTCTAGAGATACCAGGTGTATACGTTGATAATACGAACAGAAGAGTTCTTGAACGAGCAGCAAGGTTATATATACCAGATATGAATCTGGATAAAGTTATGCAGGAAGTAAAAAAATGTAATTTGAAACATCCGCCAACTAGTAAATCCAATGAAAAATACGATGCATTTGTGAGATACTTTGCGAGATATACAGATCCTAAGAAGACCTTTCAAAAGTATGGTAAAGAAAAGATGATGACAGATATACTCAATTTAATAGTTCAAGTCACAGTAGAAACAGCTGAAATCATCAAACAGCGTTGAATACAGTGAGCACCCATGATGCCTACTACAGCTACATAACAAGTGCATAAACAATAAAATAAGAAAAAATAAAAAATTCCCTAAGCGCCTACCATCGCATCAGTTAAACCTTTTCGTTCCTTAATCTGCTTAGTAATTTTCTCTTGTTGCTCATTTGGTAGCTTTTCAAACATCTGATCAACTAAGCTTGAGTTTCCTCGTCCACCTGTTGCTGATCGTAAATCTGAACTCCATCCAAACATTTCTCCTACTGGCATTTTAGCAGTAGCAATAACAAGGATTCCTTCTTCATTCATTTCGATTAATTGTCCTCGTTTGTTCTGTACCAATTTACTAATCTCTCCCATATACTCTTTAGGAGCTTCAATTCGTAAAATTTGCATGGGTTCAAACAAGACAGGACCTGCTGTCATCATAGTCCCTCGAATACCCTCACGCACTGCAGGGTACATCTGAGCAGGACCACGATGAATTGCATCTTCGTGTAATTTCATATCGTTCAACGTAATTTTCATTCCTACACAAGGCTCTTTACAAAGAGGTCCTTGTTTCATAACGTCTTCAAACATGTCTAAAATCATCTCAATAACTTCTCCTAAGTGGACTTGTCCTCGAGTTGCATCAACAAAAATGTTACCTTTGTACACATTCTTAACTTTTTCAGCTTCTTTAGAAGCCATACCTGCTTCAACAAACAAGTCTCTCATTTTAGGATCTTTTTTCTTTAATCGTCCCTCAGGAATATGTCCATCTTTGATAGCTTGAGCAACGGTATCTAAAACCGGTTCAGCCGTAAAGAAGATGTGATTGTGTTTGTTAGGTGATTTACCCATAACTTCTTGACCTTCTTTAGTCACTGTCTCTCTATAGACAACAATAGGTGGAGATGCGTTAATCTCTACCCCTTTTTCAGTCAAGATTCTATTTTCAATAACTTCAAGGTGTAATTCTCCCATTCCATGCATTAAGTTTTCTCCTGTCTCTTCGTTAATTTCAATTTGGACAGTTGGATCTTCTTTTGCAACGATTCGAAGAACTTCGATTAACTTTGGAAGATCTCCTGGTCGTTTAGCTTCAATAGCTTTAGTAACAACAGGATCGAAAATGTGTTGAATTTGTTCAAACGGTTCAGTTGGACCTAAGGCAATAGTTTCTCCTACATAGGTTTTAACTCCTGCAATTCCAACAATATTTCCACTAGGAACGTTATCAACAATTTCTCTCTTTGCACCATTATAAATAAAAACGTTTTGTACTCTTGCTTTATTCTTTGATAAAATTTGATAGACTTCCATCCCTCTTTTAACCGTTCCACTAAATAATCGTCCGGAAGGAATTTCTCCTGCTTGAGGATCTACAATAATTTTTGTAACAACGAAAAATAAAGGTCCGTTTGGATCACAACTTACTAATGCTTTTCCTTCTTCACTATCAATTTCACCGTGCCAAATATTTGGAATTCTATATTCTTGAGCTTGTTTTGGATTAGGGAGATGTTTTACAACCATGTTTAATACAACAACGTGCAGAGGAGCTTTATCTCGTAGAGCTTTGATAGTTTCTTCTCCACCATTGAACGCATCAATAACATCTTTAAAGCCAATTTTCTCTTTAACCATAAAATCTGCACTTAATGCCCAATTCTGAAATGCTGAACCAAATGCAACACTTCCATTGTTAACATCAACTTGCCACTTAGCACCATCTTCTTCACCCGCAATATCTCTAATCAATTGATTTACGTGTGTAATGATATTAAGGAATCTTTCTTGCATAGCTTCTGCAGTTAATTGTAATTCTTTCATTAATCTATCAACTTTATTGATAAATAAAACAGGTCTTACTTTTTCTCGAAGAGCTTGTCTAAGAACAGTTTCTGTCTGAGGCATAACACCTTCAACAGCGTCGACAAGAACGATAGCTCCGTCAACAGCTCTCATAGCTCGAGTAACGTCTCCTCCAAAGTCAACGTGACCTGGAGTATCTAATAAATTGATTAAGTATTCAGTATTGTCAACAATATGGACCATGTTAACAGCAGCAGTATCAATAGTGATACCTCTTTCCTGTTCATCGTCGTGAAAATCTAATTTAAGAGCTTTACCCGCATCTTCTTTACTCATCATACCGCAGCCTGATAGTAAGTTATCGGAGAATGTAGTTTTTCCGTGATCAATATGAGCACAAATAGCAATATTTCTAATTTGATCGGTATTTTTCATAATACCCATTACCTTATCAACCATCTTATCTGACATTTTTATTCCTCCTAGAAGACGTGCTTCTCATGCACGGTCTTGTAATCAAAAATCTCTGACTCTGAGAACCATAGTGCAATCTCTTCCTTAGCTTCTTCTAATGTTCCTGAAGCGTGGATAAGATTCTTTATGGCAATTCCCTTTCCGTCAGTATATTCATAAGAGTGATGTGCGTAATCTCCTCGGATGGTTCCCGGAGGAGCTGTTTTTGGCTCAGTAGGTCCGGTAATTTTCCGAACAACCTCAACACAATGTAATCCCTCTAAAATAATCGCAGTAACTGGCCCTTCAGTAATCATTTTCTCAAGTCCTGGATAAAATGCTTTATCGATATGTGCTTTGTAGTGTTGTTTTGAGAATTCAGCGTTGATATGCACTAATTTCATACCCGCAATCTTTAATCCTGCTTTCTCAAATCGAGTAAGTAATTCTCCAACAATACCTCGCTGAACTCCATCAGGCTTAATAAGAATTAAACTTCGTTCAATCATTTCTTAGCCTCAGGTTTTTTTTCAGCTTTTTCTTTCTTCTCGTGATCGATTTGGTGAAGTCTTTTTTCTTTCTCAATCTGTCCAGCAGCAGTCCACAGTTTTTTTCTTGGGTTTCTACCCAGTTTAACCATATTTTTCTCACACTTCATTTTACAGAAGTATAATACTGTGCCATCTTTCTTGATGTACATCTTACCAGATCCGCTAGGAAGTTCTTTTCCACAAAAACTGCAATCTGCCATTATGACCGTCCACCTTCACTTCGTCCGCCCTTGGATAGTTGTCTTGCCTCAATTTCTGTCTCTCTCAGCATTAACATATCTCCTACTTGGACAGGACCTTTAACATTACGTCTCATGATCTTGTTTTTATCTCTTCCATCAAGAACTCGTACTCTTACTTGGATAGCTTCCCCTCGAGTACCTGTTCGACCGACAACTTCTTCAACCTTTGACGGAACAGCAGTACTAAATCGTACAACTCCTCT
>CAYLOA010000023.1:0-19197 GCA_964385185.1 uncultured Methanosarcinales archaeon
AATAGCTGATGAGATTATTGTTGTCCATGATGGTCCTTGTAGTGATGACAGTTTGAAGATTGTTTCTAAATATACTGGCAAAGTGTTTGTTGGTGACCATATTGGTGAGGCAGAACCTCATCGTAACTTTACTTTTAGACAAGCTAAAGGTGAGTGGTTATTACAGATAGATGCTGATGAGTATTTGGTTCCGGAAATGCAGAAAACGTTGAAGAAATATTTGAAAGAGACTAAACATAGTTCTGTTGGAGCTTTATGGGCTCCCTATAAGTTGAGTCGTAAAAAAGGATTTTTTTCTCGAGCTGGTAAATCGTTTATTTGGAAAAGGAAGAAAATGAATTATTTTTCTGGTGTGCCACATGCTATTCCTCAGATGAATGGTAGTGAAGGTGTTATGGAGTTGCGATTAGGGCATTCAGCTGGTGTAAGAAAGTTTTCTGATAAGATTTATCCTTGGACTACTATTCAAGCTGCTTACCTTAGGGCTTTTGGTGATTCTTCTGCAGGTTTATTGGGATTAAAGTTTTTACCCCTGGTAATTGGAGTTTCTTTTCAATATTTACGTAAAGGAGTATTAGATGAAGGGATTGTGGGATTACGTTATCTTATCTATCAAATGTTTTATCATTTTCAGATATTTTTGTATTTATTCTTTGATTCTTTTGGATTACGAAGTAGGAAGTATGGAGATAAGAAACGGCAGTTATTAAGATTTAAAGAGAAAACGTTGTATTCACAAGTAGGTGGAAAAACAGTTGTATTTAGTCCTGGTGATGAGAGGGATTATTGATTCTCCTTTTATGTTTATAAATACAGGTATCTTTGCTTATACAAAGGTGATAAAATGATTCAAAATCCGAGAATCCTAGGAAACATATTTGTAATATTTTTTATAATATATTTCGCTAACAATTTATCGTCAAACGGAATGCATTATCTAGGATGGCTCATATTGGTTGGATATGGATATCTTGTGTATATTCGGAGAGGTTTTGTTTTATGAATTTTAAGCAAGTTTTATCCATAGTTTTACTTTTAATAGGTTTACTTATTTTTGTGTCTAGTTTAATTTTTGGTATAATGAGTTGGGTCGATATTTCTTTTACAGTTGGACTTAAGGAGTTCTTATCTCATGTTCCAATTTCTCTCCTTTTTTTGGGTCCTGCCTTGGCATGGGGAGAAGGTTGGATTGCTCCTAATGTTTTTTGAGGAAAGATGATAATCTAAATTTAAGCTATACATTAAAAGCTGATCCCTCTAGTAAAAATTCATTAAAAGAGGAAATCATTGTTGATTTCCCAATTGAATTTTGTAATAATGGAAATCAGGAAGGTATAGTATCCCGTATTGAATGTGAACCAATAATTGAGGGGAGAGAGCGTCAAAAGATGGATCTTTCTAAGGATGAATTGGTTGGCACGTGGACCGAATTTAGAAAGGGGAAACAGGAATTAGGTGAATTGCTCCCCATTGTGATTCCAGGAAAAAAAAGTTATCCTTTGACTTGCAAAATTCAATTTAGTTATAGGTATATGGGAAAAGAATCACGTAAGGGGAGAACTATTCTGAAAATTTTGAAGAGTTTGACAACACTGTATGTAAATATTGAATATAAAGTATCCTCATCTAGTAGAATCGTGTGTAAATTACAAAGGTATAAATTAGATTTCTCCAAGTAAATTATCAAATCACCCTTTGGAAAATCTTAATCCTAACCAAGTGAACATACAACCAAGAATAAAGATTATAACCCTGATTCCAAAACTTTCATTTCCTAAAATGGCATATATGATTGCACCGAATCCAATTATTACAGCCGCTGCTGTTCCACTAATTAATTTTGTATCACTCATTTTATTATGTTGGATTTCAATTTACTTAAATTTATCTATTTAGTTTATATTTTATTTTACTCATCAACAGTCTTAGGTCTAAATGGTAATTTATTGAACATTTCTTTTATCATATCTTTATCTTGTTCGTCAAGAGCTTTTAGAAGTAATAATACTCCTCCGTAGACTACGACAGAAGCTATAATAATAATTATGAAGTGGAAACTTTGTAAAAGAAGTATTGTTGCAGTCATAACTAATGTTGCTGCAATAGGTTTCCAGGTTAATTTGATGATGTTCAGTTTCATTCCAAAGTAATGCAGCATTGCAAAAGTTGAAACGAATAATCCAAACTCTGTGAACATAGTAGTGTATGCAGCTCCTGTATATCCAATCCTTGTTATGAGGATATAATTGAAGACAATATTGAATATTGCCCAGCAGAGAGTAATCAATGAGTATAATTTTTGTTTATTCATGGCATTGAGCATGTTTGTTGTGATTGCATTAAGGAATAAAGCAGCTTCTGCCCAGATTAAGATGGCAAAGATAATTCCTGAGGCTGCAAATTGTTCTCCAAAGACAAAGTGAATGATTCTACTTGAAAGAATCATTCCACCCATTGCCATGGGTAATGCTAGAATAATAAGATAGTAAAGAGATTTTCTGTATAACGATTTTAGATGCTCCGTAGAGTTGACAAAAAACTTAGACATTGCAGGAAATGTTGCTCCTACAATTGCAAAGGGGATAAAATGAAGTGCAGTTGATACTCGTACAGCTGCATTATACCAACCTACTTGTGAATAATCTGTTAAGTAGGTGAGCATGACAGTGTCAATACGATAGTAGAGCATTAATAATAATCCTGCAAACCAAAAGGGCCAAGATTCTGTTAATATGTGCTTCCATAGTTTGAAATCAAATGCTAAGTGTACTTTTTGAAATTTTGTGTGTGCGTAGTAGAAATAACATGCTAGGGCAACTGCGTATGAAACTATAAATACTGATATGAATGCAGTTACTTGGAAACCTGAGATTAATAGGATGATTCCTAACGTTAGGCTGATAATTCGTTCTACAATATTGATGATTGAATAATATTCTAGTTTTTCATAACCGCTAAATAATGATCTGAATGGTCCTGCAATATCGTTTAAGAGTAGGTAGATTGCTGCTAGGATGATTGCTCCTGATACGTCCACTGTTTTTTGTGAAAATGATATTCCAATAATTGCTATAAAAGTGATTATTGTTGATAGGATGAGTTTTATAGTTAAGGTGTTTGAGAAGTATGCATCTGCTTTTGATTTATCTTTTGCTACTTCTCTGATTAAATACCAAGATATTCCAAAGTCAGAGAATATTTGGAAGATTCCAATATATGCAGTTGCAAAGGCAAAGATTCCTAGGCCAATATCTCCTAGATATCTTGCCATGGCTATGATTAAGAAGAACGATAAGATTCTGTTTAATATTTCAGATCCGAATAGCCAACCTGTATTTTTGGCAATTAATGCTTTATCTGACATGTAGAATTGGAGACTTTAAGGGTATTTAAAAGCTGTGGAATTGGGGGAAAATTTTATAAGTTAGGGGTGATTCTGGTGTTTATGGCAAACCCAGGACAATTTTATGTTGATGATGCAAGAGTAGATTATATGGGAGATGGATTGCATTTTACTTTCAATTATCCTGCAACTAAAAAAGTTATAGAGAGAGCACTCCCTGAAGCACCTCAATTTGGAATTGATTTTTTTAATACCTTGGCATTGGAACATGGAGCTGAATTAGGAACACCAGAAGTGCCTACAAGACCTTCAAGTGCTGGGAGTATTTATCAGTTTGCCGATGATATGGTAATGATTCATAGAAGAGATTTAAAGGCTCCGGTGCATCCTATGTATCATAGTTGTTGTTCAGGCTATCCAGAAGCAGGAGAGACTGTTCTGGAGACTCAAGTTAGAGAAACAGCTGAAGAGAATTTAGTTCTTCTTGGAAATGATCAGATTGTCACTGATGTTGTTGTTCCAGAAGATACTGCTTTACAGACATTGAGAACAGTTGAGCGTTTAGGATTACGACTTCCTACTAAATTATATGATGTACAGACTATTGGTGGTCCAGATACTTTTGCTATTTATGATGATGGAAAATTGATAGATGAAGGCATGGGATATATTGATATTTTCTTTGAAGGGTCACGAGGACATAATGTTATGGCTGTTAGGCGTTTTACTGATTTACAAAGTCAAGATGTTTTTCCTTTTGATTCTGAAGGTGCTGTTAATGAAGGTAAATCTTTTTTTCATTTTAAGCGAGAATCGTATTTAATTCATCCTAATGATGAATTAGAGATTGGAAAACCAATGAAGCAAATTAGAAAATTTCAAGCTGAAGTGGGTCAATATGGTCAAATATCTATTATCCAAGAAAATAATAATTTGGAACCTCAATTGGGTCCTGACAAGGTTCGAGTTAAGCACTCAGACATTTGGTATCCTGATGGTCAGTTAGTTAGAGTATTAGCAGGATTAGGATTTAAGAATCTTGAACACAATTGGAGAGAAATAGAAAGGTCAAGATGTGAAGCTAAACTAGAAGGTAAAACTTTAATTCATCCTGATTATTTAGCTTAGTTTCATTAATTTTATATAGTTTTGATGTATTGTTCTATTATGAAAATACCTTTGATACCTGGTTCATTACAATATAGAATACGAAAGGCAGTTCCTAATGATGTTACCAGTTTGACTCTTACTCATGTTGATAAGTCAGTTATTCCCGATGGGAATGGTTCTTCAAAATATGCAAATGTGTCTGTAGAAAGAGTTGGCATACAATTTAGTGGTCGTAGGAAGACTGGTGAATCTTTTACTGGTGAAAAAATTGCTATACATCCATTCGATAGTGCAAATCTCTACGTTAATGATATAATTAATACATTGAGAGACCATTATTCTACAGTAATAGGTGCAAGTAATATTCAGATAAATCGAAATCCTGATAGGGGCTTAATGGAGCTGTTAAGTTTAATGTATAGTTATCCTGTAGCTAATCTTTCGCCAGAGACTCAGAGTCCCATTTATCATTAGGGTTGTCATCTCTTTTTACTAAGAAGTTTCCAATAACGAGATAATCTATTCCTGTTCCCATCATACATCTATAGGCATCATGAGGTGTTAAGACAATAGGTTCTCCACGAATGTTAAAAGAAGTGTTAATAACAATAGGTATTCCTGAATGTTTACCGAATTCTTTAATTGTTCCATGATATAATTTGTTTTGTTCAGGTGTTATTGTTTGTAATCTTCCTGAACCGTCAACGTGAGTTACTGCTGGGATTTTATCATGAAACTCTTTTTTAATAGGATAGACAAATAACATGAACTTTTCATCATCTTTGTCTAATTCAAAGTATTTGTGAGCATCTTCAGCAGTTACCGCTGGAGCAAACGGTCGAAATAATTCTCTATGTTTTACTTTAGCATTAATTATTTCCTTCATATCTGGATTGGTTGCATTAGAAAGAATAGATCTTGCCCCTAATGCTCTTGGACCCCATTCCATACATCCTTGAAACCATCCAATTACATTATTTTCCCAGATTAATTTAGCAGTAGTTTTGATGAGATCATCATCGGATTTAAAGGTGGTATAATTCACATGATTTTTGTCTAGATATTCTTTTACTTCTTTGTCTGTGAAAGAAGGTCCTAAGTAAGCATGATCCATGACAGTAGTTCTTGGTTTGTCCAAGACTGAATTGTATAGGTAGAAAGCAGCTCCTAGTGAAGTTCCTGCATCTGAAGCTGATGGTTGGATAAATACATTCTTGAAAGGAGTATTTGCTTTAATTTTACCATTTGCAACGGAATTTAATGCAACTCCTCCAGCCATACACAAATTATCTGATTTTGTTTCTTTGTGTAGTTGGTTTAACATGTGAAACAAGGATTCTTCAGTAACTTTTTGTAGAGATGCTGCTATATCTTTATGTTTTTGAGTTAATTCTGATTCTGGTTTTCTCTGAGGCCCAAATAGCTGAGTCATTTTTCTAGATGGCATTTTGGAAGCCCATTGAAAGACAAAATATGACATGTCTAGACTGTATGAACCATCTTCATGTAAGGTGATTAGTTTTCTAATTTCGTCTTTGTAGATAGGCTTACCATACGGGGCTAGTCCCATTACTTTGTATTCATCGTTATTTACTTTGAATCCTAAGAATGCTGTAATTGTGCTGTATAGTAACCCTAAACTATGTGGGAAATGAATTTCTTTGTCAATAGTTACTTTATTTTCTTTAGCATGGCCAAATGTTGTGGTTGCCCATTCTCCTACACCATCTACGGTTAATATTGCCGATTCTTTGAAGGGTGAGACTAAGTATGATGAAGCTGCATGAGATAAGTGATGATCGATAAAGGATACGTCTTTTTTGTAGCCAATCTGTTTCTTTAATGTTTTTCTAATTCTTAGCTTTTCATTTATCCAACCAGGGATGGTTTTAATGAAGGTGAAATAAGATTTTGGAAATGCTTCTAGATGTTGAGACAAGATTCTTTCAAATTTTAAGAGTGGTTTTTCATAGAATGCTACATGGTCTAGTTTATCTCCTGTTATGTTTGCTTTTTTTAGGCAGAATTTTATTGCATTAATAGGAAATGAGATATCATGTTTCTTTCTTGTGAATCGTTCTTCTTCAGCTGCAGCTACAATTTTTCCGTTATGGATGAGACAGGCAGCTGCATCGTGGTAATAGCATGAAATTCCTAGGATATACACGCAATCACCTCCTTTTGGGAGGTCATTGGTGTCCTAAAAATCTGTTTATTTGATGAATTTTTTATACCTACAGATTTTTTTGACATTTTAGAAGGACCTCAGGTAGTCATCGTATGACTCTTCTTTATTTTCTCTTTTTACCCAATTGGTTTTTCTCATTTTAGTTATGAGGAAGTGTTTTCCTGAAAGTTTAGCAATGAGTTTTGTGGGTCCTATTGCTATAATGTAGACTCCCGTGAGTAGGATGAAGTTTACTAGATGTGCAATATGGTGACCAAATGCTTGGAAACCGTTTTTGAAACCTGTAAAGAACTTCATCTTCTTATCACCTGAAAAATTATTATGATTGCATATATGATAAATAGTGCTTCGATGAATCTTAAGTATGATATTTTTCCTAGAATCCAGTGTGATGCTGTTAACCAATAGAATATTGCTGTGAATATGGTCATGGCAATAGCATAACCTAATTTTTCACCTAAGAATTCACTTAATGATGTTTTGGTGACAGTATTCATACTATTCGGAATATAGGGGCTTTTATAAGGTTTTCTGGTCTAGAATAGAGCATAGATAAAAGGACTTAGAGCAGATGATTGTCCTACTACAATTAATATTCCTGCTAGGATTAACATAATAACGATCGGGAGTAACCAAAACTTCTTTCTAATACGAAGAAAGTCCCATACATCCCCTAATAATGATCTGTTTCCCATTTAGATTAACTCGTGTGTAGCAATGAATGTTGCTATTTGATCTGCAATAATCTTTGATCCTTCTTCATTGACATGGTTGTCATACTTTCCAATAACATATTCGGAAGCGTCTTTGTTTTTAAAATTATCTAAAAGGTCGATGTAGGCAGCATTGTTTTCAAATGCAGCATTCTCTACAAAATTGTGTGCATTCATAAACGGATATTCTTCAAAATTATAGAAGAATGGGATGGTTACAACAATAGGGACTGCGTTGCTGTCTCTTATTTCTTGGATGAGATTGGTAATTTGTTGTTGATGTAGTGAGAGATTTCCATTGTATGTTGTGGTTACTTGATTAATGTAAGAATCTTCAAACGTTTGTTGTTTTAAGGAGTCGTAGAAAATAATTATCATATTGTAGAGATAAGAGTTTTCTAGGAAGAATTTTCCAAATACAGCGTGGAAGATGTTTCCTATGTAGGATGAAGATTGGAACTGTTTGTGATGTTCTTCTCTTGCTTTTAGAGATTCATCTGTTTCTGCATCGTTTAGAAAATATCCAATGATTACAATGTCTGGGTTGAGTTGTTTTGCTTTTCTTTTGTAGATGAGGAGTTCAGTTTCTGTATCTTCACCGGGCCATGCTGTGTTAATCACTTCTACGTTAGGATTTTGTTCTTTTAATTTGGTTTCTAGCTGTGCAGGCCAGGTATTCTTTGTTTCCTTTATTCCATGGCCAAAACTCATTGAATCTCCAAGGATGATTATTCTTGGACCTGTTTTAGTTGTTATGTCTGTGTCTGAACGGAATCCTAAATTATTGAATTCTGTAGATTCTATGAGTTTTTTCATTCCAGGACCACCTAATGTATGTGAATAGTCTGCAAAGAAGATTCTAAAGAATCCTTCTAAGAAGAATAGACAGAGAATGATGACAACGATTAAGAGAAGAATATTTTTGGTAGTGTTTTTCATACTAGAAGAGATCCTCTGGCGTTTTAAAGCCCTGAGGGTAACCTACTTCGATAGACACAGGTCTGTAACCTAAGTCTTCAAAAGCAGATTTTTGTTCAAAGTTAGCAGACATTGCTGCTCCAATGACATAATCTTTTTTTAACATGGGTTCCTCAGATACTTTCTCCCAAATCCATGCTATCATATAGCATATAAACAAGGGAATAGGTATCATAGGTTTGTTTATTTTAAATGTCTTTCTAATTAAATTGGTATATGCCCACATAGTCATGGCTGTTCCGCCACCAAAATTGTAGGTTTTTCCATAGGATTTTTTGTTATTTGCAACTTTTGCTAGACCTTCTGCAATATCATTTACCCAGACCGGTCTTTTTACTGCTCTTAATGTTCCAATAGTTGGAATGATAAAAGGGAATTTTCTTAATGTTTCAACGTAAATCTTTAGTTCTTGAGATCCTCCTTGACCGTATAGTAAAGTAGGTCTGATAATGGTGTAGTTAATCTTTCCATCATACTGTCTCATAAGGTGTTCAGACTTTATTTTTGAATGTCCATATGTAGTTCTTGTTTTGTAGGCTGCAGCTGCAGCTGAGATTAAGATAAAATGTTTTACTTTAGCATCTACTGCTGCATTAATGACATTTTTTGTTCCTTCAAAGTTAACAGCATTGAATGCTTTTTTGTCTTTTGCTACTAGAATTGCTGCTAAATGGTAGACTGTGGTTACCCCTTTCATGCATTTTTTTAGAAGTTCTGGGTTGGTGATGTCACCAATCATTTTTTCACACTTGACACCATCAAGATTATGGATCATTTTGTCATTTTCTATGACCATAGCTCTTACTTTCTCTCCTTGATCTGAGAGTTTCTTTGCTAATTTAGAACCAATATATCCTGTTGCACCTGTAATTAATATCATTATACTCTTTAGGAATATTGAGGGTTATTTAAAGATTATTGTACTGGGGATTATGATAGATTTTTGACATAAACCTTATAAACATTCTATGACTCCGTGTTTTTATGACTGAAGTTTTATTAATACAGCCGAGTTATGGCAGTTGGGAGAATATGGGGGCTAGACTGCCTCATGCTATGCTTTCAATTGCATCCATGCCAGTGAAGAAAGGATATAAAGTAATTCTTATTGACCAACGAGTTGACAAAGATTGGAAACAGAAGTTAATCACTCACTGTAAAAAAAATCCTGTCTGTGTTGCACTTTCTACTACGACTGGAATGATGATTGATAATTGTTTCGAGTTGGCTGAAATTATCAGAGAACATACTGATGCACCTATTGTTTGGGGAGGACCTCATCCGACTTTATTTCCTGATCAAACTATTAAACATCCTTTAGTGGATATGGTCATGATTGGTGAAGGTGAATTTACATTTATGAAGTTAGTTGAGAAGCTAGAGAAAGGAGAGAGTATTGATGACATCCCTGGACTTTTGTATAAGAAAAAAGAAAATGGAGAAGTTAAGATTATTAAGAATCGTGAAAGAGAGATTATCAAAGATTTTGAAACTATTCCTGATCTTCCTTATGAGTTAGTTGATTTTAAAAAATATTATGGATTAAATTTTGATTCTGCAAAACCGAGTATTACTATGATTACTAGTAGAGGATGTCCGTATACCTGTGGTTTTTGTGCCATTCCTGTATTGTATAAACGAAGTTGGAAGGCATTACGTCCGGAAATGGTTATTGAACGATTAAAGTATATGGAAGATAAGTATGGGATAAAGGATTTTTATTTTCAAGAAGATAACTTTGCTTTTGATTTGAAGCGGGTGAAAGGAATATCTGAAGCTATTATTAAAGAAAAGATGGATATTACCTGGGGAACTCTTGGGATAAGGGCAGATACTATTTGTAGGATTGATGATGATCTTTTGGAGAAAATGTATAAAAGTGGTGCAAGACAATTGGATGTTGGAGTTGAGAGTGGGAGTCAACGAGTCTTGAATATTATTGGTGGAGCTAAAAAAGTTGTAGATATGCAGAATGCTAATAAGAAAATAAGTAAATATCCTATTTCAATGAAATATACGTTTATTGCTGGTTATCCTACTGAGACTATGGATGAATTGAAGCAATCTGTTGATTTGGCTATGAGTATGTTAAAAGAAAATAAACATGCCTATGCTCCGTTTTTTGTTGCTTGTCCGTATCCTGGAACTTCATTGTTTAATATCGCTTTACAACAAGGTCTTAAAGTTCCTAAGGATTTAAAAGGATGGGCAAGTTTTGATCAGACTATTCCTACTAAGGAAAATATTCCTTGGATGGATAAAAAACAGTTTGATGTGTGTAAAATGTTGGCTTTAACTTCGTATTTTACTTCTAAGAATATGTCTGTTAAGTATGGGAAAGCACATATGAGGATTTTACTTGGTGTGTATCATCATTTTGCTAAGTTTAGGTTTAAGAATATGTTTCAACATGCTTTTGTTGAAGGTAAAGTAGCTGAGAAGATGTTTTATAGCTAAGCGATATTATACTTTCTTATCATTTACAAATATGTCGTGCCATTGGTCTAGGACTAATAATGACCATAATTGTCTTGCATAGTATTGTGAGGTGAGTTTATGACGTTTTAGGATTAATTTGTATGAAAGATTATCTTGATAGTTTAAGAGTTTGTCAATGTAGCCTTTTTTACAAATTCCATTGATGAATTTGGACTCTAAAAGCGTTTGTTTTGTTAGTTCTTTGAATTCTCCTCCAAAGAAGTGATCAATCGGTGTAAAGAATCTTTGTTTCTTTCTTTTGATGATTTCTTTTGGCAATAGATGAGAAACTGCTTGTTTTAGGATGAGTTTTTCATTATTTCCTTTCAACTTTAATTTAGGATGGATTCTCATGGCTGCTTCTACCACTTTGTGATCCATGAATGGAACACGGCCTTCCATACTATGAGCCATGGTCATTCTATCTGATCGAGTTAAGATATCCGAAACTAGCCAATTTTTTAATTCAAAGTGCATCACACTATTCAATTCATTCTGTTTATGATCTTTATTATCGGGATTTTGGAAGTATTTGGTCAATATTTTGTAATCGTCATGTAAATATGCAAATTGGTTGATGGTTTCTGGTTTGAGAAGATCATGTTTTTCTTTATCGTTGAAGATTGTAGTTAATTGATAGTATCTATTTTGAGGATCTTTTACATTATCTAGTAACTCACCTAGTTTGTCAAACGCCCCATCTTTGGGAAGAAGATTTAGGGATGGTTTGATTAGATATTTGTTTATTCCAGATGGGACAGCTTTGTCGTATAGTTTAGTTGCCTTCATCAATCGGTATTGTTCATATCCCATAAAGATTTCATCTGAACCTTCTCCCATGACCATAACGGTAACATGTTTCTTTGCTTCTTTGAAGATTTGGTAGGCAGGAAGTGTGGTTAAGTCTCCTACTGGTTCATCCAGGTGGTAGATAATCTTAGGGAGTGTTTTGAGTGAGGAAGATGATAAGGTCAGTTCAGTATGATCAGTGCCTACATGGTCAGAGACTAATTTTGCTTGTTTGAATTCATTATCAGGTTCACCTTCAAAGCCAATCGTGAATGTTTTGATGTTTTCAGTAAATTCTTTCATCATGGCAACTATTGCAGATGAATCTAATCCTCCGCTGAGGAGTGCTCCAAGTGGGACGTCTGAGATAAGTCTTCTTTCAACAGCATCTTTTAGTTCATCATGGACTTCTTTTTTTGCTTTAGCTACATTATCTGATTGATTTTTGAGAGAGATGTCCCAGTATTTTTGAATTTTGAGTATGCCTTTGTTTATCGTGAGAAAATGTCCTGGTTGAAGTCTTTTTACGTTTTTTAGAATTGTTTTTTCTCCCAATACAAATCGGTATGACAAGTATTGATTTAATGCATCTGGATCTAGGTCTTTTTTGATGTCTTGGTTTTGCAATAGACACTTTATTTCAGAGGCATAAAAGAATTGGTCGTTTTCTGTATCGTGGGTGTAGTAGAGTGGCTTAATTCCTAATCTGTCCCTTGCTATAAATAGAAATTCTTTATTGGAATCATATATGGAGAAGGCAAACATTCCATTTAATTTCTTAAGACAGTCTACTCCCCATTCTTCATATGCATGGATAATTACTTCGGTATCAGAATCTGTTTTGAAGGTGTGTTTTTTCTCTAATTGAGCTCTAATTTCTAGGTAATTGTAGATTTCACCATTAAATACAATTGCTAAGGATTCATCTTCATTGTAGATCGGTTGTTTTCCAGTAGAAAGATCGATAATAGACAGTCTTACCATACCCATACAGAAGTTTTTATCGGAGAATGTTCCTTCTTCGTCTGGCCCACGGTATTTCATTACTTTCATCATGGATTTTAGGAGCTCCTTGTCCTCTATTCCATACATTCCACAGATTCCACACATGTACTTCTGGAGTGTAGGAATGTTTAAATACGTTATGTATTTTCAATATTTTATGACTTATTTGTTGCTTGGAGGAGGGATTGCAGCCCTGAGTTTGGCTTATTTTCTCAAAGAAGATAGCATTATTTTAGAGAAAGACGAAAAAATAGGAGGTCTTTGTAGAAGTTATGATTTTAAAGGGATTACTCATGATGTAGGGCCACATATTCTCTTTTCTAAGAATAAGGAAATTCTGGCATTACATTCAAGTTTTATTAAAACGAATAAGATTAAGCGGAGTAATAGTATTTATTTCAAGGGAAAATTTGTTAAGTATCCATTTGAAAATGATTTAGCTGCTTTACCTGAAGCTGATCGAGATTATTGTTTACAAGAATTTCTTCATAATCCGTATGAAAACTATGAAGCAAAAAATATGCTTCAATTCTTTTTGAAGACTTTTGGAGAGGGGATTACTCGATCGTATTTACAGCCTTACAATGAAAAGATTTGGAAATTTGATAGTAGTTGTATGGATACTCAGATGGTGGGAAGAATTCCTAAACCTCCTAAAGAAGATGTGATTAAATCAGCTGAAGGAGTCGAGACTGAAGGATATAAACACCAATTACATTTTGAATATCCTACTACTGGTGGGTTTCAGAGTTTGGTTGATGCGTATGCAGATCGAATTAAAGATAAATCTAAGATTATGAATCCAGTTAATATTACTTCCATGAAACGTGAAGGGAAAGAGTGGGTTGTTGAAAGTGATAAAGGCCAATTTAAATCTGAAAAAATGATTAACTGTATGCCTTTACATGAATTGTTTGCCTATCTTGACGCTCCTGCAGAAATTACTACTGCTTTGGATAATATGTTGTATATTAGTATCTATGTTGTGTTGATTCGAGCTACAAAAGATACGATTGGAGAGAAATTAGCTATCTATATTGCTGATAAAGATGTTATTTTTCATCGATTGAGTAAATTAAACTTTTTAGGGGATGAGTATTGTGCTCCTGATGGCAAGAGTACATTTTTAGCTGAGATTACCTATCGTCCTGGAAGTTATCTTTCTACATTACCTGTTGAGGAGATTAAGGAGAAGGTCATTGATGGATTGGACAATTGTAATTTTGTCAAGAGAGAGGATGTTGAAGATATTGAGGTTAATAGTTTCAAGTATGCTTACGTTATTTATGATTTAGATCATCGGAAGAATACAGATAAGGTTCTTGAGTATTTACGAAGTATCGGAATTGAGAGTAATGGAAGGTTTGCAGAATTTGAGTATATGAATTCTGATCATGTTGCTGAACATAGCCAAGCTTTAGCAAAGAAATTAGAAGGTGGAAGTAATGAGTGAGCCGAGTCTTTCTATTATTTTACCTGTGTATAATGAGGAGAAAGTTATTGCTAAAGTTATAGCTGATTTGTATGAACAGGTTGTTCAGGTGTATGATGGTAAGGCAGAGATTATTGTAGCTGAAGATGGCAGCACGGATAATACTAAACAAGTTTTGGCTGACGTTCATAAGAAAATTCCTTTTGTATTAGTGTCTGGTGTTGAGCGGAAAGGATATAATAAAGCGAATAAAGATGCTCTTGCTCTCGCTAAAAGTGATTTAGTTTTTCTTTCTGATGCAGGAGGGGGACATGATCCTCAAGATTTTTTTAGGATGTTACCTTATTTGAAGAATTATGATGTTGTTAGTGGGATTAAAAAGCAACGAAAGGATCCTTGGCAGAGAATTGTGATGTCAAAAGTGTATAATGCTTACATTTCTGTATTATTTTTACATCGATTTAGAGATATTGATGCTGGATTTAAAATTTATAAGCGAAAAGTGTTAGATGCAGTATTACCTGAGTGCACTTTGTTTAAAGAATGTATTTCTACTGAGATTTTACTTAGGACGGTTACTAAAGGATTTAAGATTAAGGAGATTCCTGTTACGCATTTAGAAAGAGAGATTTTAGCTCAGAGAACATTTTCATTTAAGAAATTGCCAAAATTAGTCGGTGGTATTTTTGTGGATGTTTTGAAATTACGATTTAAGGTGTAAGATTATGAAATCATTACAGGGGAACATAGTTTTAGTCACAGGAGCTTCTCGAGGTATTGGGAAGGCTTTGTCTATTTTATTATGTAAAAAAGGTGCTACGGTTATTATTGCTTCTCGAACTTTAGATCCATTGGAAGAGTTTCAAGGAAAGTTGAAGAAGGAAGGTCATAGTGTAGATGCTTTTGCAGTAGATGTCTGTTCTGAGAAGTCTATTGTTGATTTGGTTGGGAAGATTAAGGAGAAATATGGAAAACTTGATGTTCTGATTAACAATGCAGGAATTGGATTATTTGAAACGGTTCGAGATTCTAAGGTTGAGGATGCTAAAAAAGTATTTGATACCAATGTGTGGGGTCCAATGATGCTTATTCAACAAGTATTGCCACTTATGGATGGAGGATCCATTGTTAATATTTCATCAGCAATTACTTTTCATGGAGCATTCTATCAAGGTGTGTATTCGGCTTCTAAATCTGCATTGGATAGATTATCAGAATCCTTGGCAATTGAGGAAAAAGGTATTAGTGTGACTAGTGTTTTTGTTGATCGGACAAAAACTACCTTTAGAGATCATGTTGTAGGTCCTAAGGATAAGTTAGTTCTGCCTGCAGGTGGGGAAGAAACCACTGTTCAAGATTGTGCAAAGTATATTGTGAAAGCTTTGGAGAAGAGGGTGCAGTTTTGTTATCCTAATTTGAAGGTTCGTGTTTTTCGAATGATTACTGGAATTTGGCCTGAGAAGATTTCAAGAATGTTTAAGAAACAGTATATGAGGATACAGAATGGAAAATAAGGTATTAGTAACAGGAGCTCCTGGATTTTTAGGAAATCAACTTATTGATACTTTGTTAAAGGATGACCGAAAGATTACTTGTTTAGTCCATCCTTCTATGAAGAGTCCTCAGTTTGATTCGATGTTTACTTACTCTGATAAAGTTACTGTTGAGTTTGTGGATGTGCGAGCTCCACTTGAGCAATTACAAGGATATATGAAAGGTATGGATAGTGTGTTTAATTGTGCAGGAATGCAACATCCAGTATATACCAAGGAAATTTATACTGTTAATCGAGATGCTCCTGCACATTTGTTGCAAGCGGCAATTAATTCTGGTGTGAAGAAGTTTGTTCATGTGAGTAGTTCTTCTATTCATGGAGAAAATAAAAAAGGCGAAGTGATGGATGAAGAAACCCCATTTCACCCTTTGACTCATTATGCTAAAAGTAAAGTGCAAGGAGAACATTTACTTTTGAAGTTGGCAGATAAAGGAGTTACTTTGAGTATGATCCGTCCTTCTGTGTTTTATGGAAGTCCTGCTTCTAAGAATTTGAATGAACTCATGGATGGTCTTAGAAAAGGTAAAAAGATGCCTTATATTGGGAAAGAAGGAAGTCTTCGTTCGTATGTAGCATTACAACAAGTGTGTGATGCACTAGTTTTAGCTGAGCAGAAGTCAAAGACTGGTGAGGCGTATTTGATTACTGATACGGAACCGCTTACAACTAAGCAGTTTTTTCAGAGTATCTGTAATGGATTGAAGGTGGAGTGTAAAACTCGGAGTTTGCCTACATTTTCTTCACGTATTGGAGAAGGGGTAGCGATGTTTGCTGGATCGATGGGTAAACATCTTCGTATGGCTAATATTTTAGGAGAATTTGGTCGAAATCATGTGGTGAGTAATGCAAAAGCTGTTAAGGAATTAGGATTTAATGCTATTGAAGAGTCTACTACGGGGTTGCAGTCTATGGGCAGAAACTTTATAAGTGGTGAATGATTTCTCAGTTTATTATGGATGACCAAAAAAAAGTTCTTATTACTGGTGTTACTGGTTTTGTAGGTAGTCATTTAGTTGATTATTTGCTTGCTAATACTGATTACAAAATTTATGGTTTGAAACGGCCAAATTCTTCACTTAGGAATATTAAGGATACTAAAGATAAGATTACGTTGCTTAATGGTGATCTTAATGATGAAACGAGTTTGGTGAGGGCTCTTGAAAAGAGTCAGCCTGATTTTATCTATCATTTAGGAGCTTTAAGTTGGGTAACCCCTAGTTGGGATATGCCAGCAGCCTACATGCAGACCAATGCAGTAGGGACCGTAAATTTATTTGAAGCTATGCGAGTCGTTGGAAATAAAGCTCGTCTGTTAATTTCTTGTACTCCTGAAGAGTTTGGAGATGTTCCTAAAGAAATGATTCCTATTACTGAAGAGACTCGAATTCATCCTATTAATCCCTATGCAGCCTCAAAGGTTGCACAAGATGCAGTTTGTATGAGTTATGGAGCTTCTTATGGATTTGAGATTATTAGAACACGAGCATTTAATCATGAAGGGACTCGTAGAGATATCTTAGGAGCTAATGCTTCATTTGCATTTCAGATAGCACAAATTGAGAAAGGGATTATTCCACCTGTAATTAAAGTAGGAAATTTAGAGGCTACTCGTAATTTTACTGATGTTCGAGATACGGTTAAAGCATATTATCTAGCTATGGAAAAAGGAGTTCCTGGTGAGCTGTATCTTATTGGGACACAACAAATTCATACGATGGAAGAGTGTTTGAAAATGTTAATTCAAGCATCTCCTATGCGGGATAAAATTACGTATGAAGTTGATCCTGAACGTGTTCGTCCAACAGAATTGAATACGTTTATTGGTAAATTTGATAAATTTGAACAACTTACGGGATGGAAGCCTACTATTCAATTGGATGAAACCATGAAATCTATTCTTGATTACTGGAGGGAATTTTTAGAGAAGGGGTATTATTAGAGATGAAAATTCTTATTACTGGTGTTAATGGATTTCTTGGTCAATTTCTAGCTACTACTTTACTTGCAAAAGAACATACTGTAGTTGGATTAGGCAGGAAGGCAAGTTGTTTGGTTGGTGGTGTGGAATATATTTCTGGAAGTGTACTTGATAAAGAAGCAGTTGGAAAAGCTATGGAGGGTGTGGATGCTGTTGTCCATCTTGCTGCTTTAACAGCACACGCCGATATTATTGATAATAAATTTGATACCTTGCAGATTAATTTGTTGGGAACTAAGAATGTGTTAGATGTTATGCGGGAGAAGCAAGTTAAGAAATTTTTGTATGCTTCTACTGGGAAAGTCTATGGAGAGATATCTTCTCTTCCTATTACTGAGGAGCATGTTACCAAGCCATTAAATGTTTTAGGAAGGTCTAAGCTTTTAACGGAGAATTTAATTAATTTTTATAGTTCGGGAAGTGAATTTGTTATTTTTCGAATTTTTAATGTGTATGGACCTAAACAAAAGGATAATTTTCTCGTTCCTACTATTTTGAGTCAACTACGTGAAGGAGAGAGTGAGATTACCTTGGGGGATATTTCTGCTCAGAGAGATTATACCTATGTAGATGATGTGATTAAGGCATTTGTTTTAGCTTTGGAGAAGCAATTTGATAAAGAAATTCAGGTGTTTAATATTTGTTCTGGGAGAGGGGCATCTGCTAAGGAGATTGTAGATATTATTGGAAAGCATAAAGAGAGGGAAATAATTGTTCATGTTAATAGTGCTTTGATACGGAAGGATGAAAAAGATGTTGAATATGGAAGTTTTGCAAAGGCTCAAGAAGTGTTGGGTTGGAAACCTACGATTTGTTTAGAGGAAGGTTTAGGTAAGTTACTATGAAAGCTGTTATTATGTGTGGCGGAAGAGGAACTCGTATGGGGGATCTTGCCAAGGAAATTCCTAAAGGGTTAATTGAGATTGGTGGAAAGTCCATTTTGGAACATCAAGTTGAATTGTTGAAGAAATATGGGATCGTAGATATCTGGATGACGGTTGGTCATTTGAAAGAACCTATTATGGATTATTTTGGTAATGGAGAGAAGTTTGGTGTTAAGATTCAATATTATGAAGAGGAAGAACCTCTAGGAACTACAGGAGGAGTTAAGAAAATTGCTAAAGAGTTGGATTCTGATTTTCTTATTTTGTATGGTGATGTATTAGTGCATATGGATTTGGGAAAGTTAATTGCTTTTCATAAAAATCATGATGCAGATGCCACACTTGTTGTCCATCCTAATGATCATCCTCAAGATTCTGATTTGGTTGAGATGGATTTTAGTTGTAAGATTACAGCATTTCATTCTAAAAAAGAAATTGAAGGAAAGTTTTTTCATAATATGGTCAATGCTGGATTATATGTTTTGAAATCACCTGTTGTTGATGAGTTGCCTGATAAAGGAGATTTTGGGACAGACTTTTTTCCTGCTGTTGTAGATAAAATGAAGCTGTTTGGTTATAATACTGCAGAATATTTGAAAGATATGGGAACACCTTCACGATTGGAGGAGGTGAATAAGGCTTTTGTTTCTGGTAAGGTTAAGAGATGTGGAAAAGAGCATAAACGAAAAGCAATTTTTGTAGATAGAGACGGGACGATTAATAAGGAAGTTAAGTTGTTGCATA
>CAYLOA010000024.1:0-17093 GCA_964385185.1 uncultured Methanosarcinales archaeon
TCTAGTCTGGACTACATAATTTCCACACTTATAGTAAAGATCAAGGAGTGTTTTGCAGTGCATTACACTTACCACAAAAAACAAGGGAGGGGTTAATATGGACTTTATCGTGGAAAACGCGAAAAAACAAATTGAAGAAACACCAATCGGGATGGATCAAAAACAGGCATGCATCCGAGTTGTAGGTGTAGGGGGAGCAGGCAACAATATGGTTGGCTGGTTATACAAAAAAGGTATCAAAGGCGCAGAAATTGTGGCTTGCAATACCGACCAACAGCATCTGAATCATACAGAAGCTGACAAAAAATTTCTTATTGGAACTGAGATAACAAGAGGACTCGGTTGTGGCGGATTTGCTGAAAAAGGCGCAGAAGCTGCACAAGAATCTATCCAGGAACTAAAAGAAACCCTAAAAGGATCAGACATGGTTTTTGTCTGCGCTGGTATGGGTGGTGGAACAGGAACTGGAGCAGCACCTATCATAGCATCAATTGCTAAGGATACAGGAGCTATTGTTATTGGAACAGTAACCATGCCGTTCAAGATTGAACGGGCTAGAGTTGACAAAGCAGAGTTTGGTCTAGGCCAATTAAGAAACTTTGCTGACACTGTTATTGTCATTGATAACAACAGATTAGTCAACATTGCTGGAAATCTACCGATTCAACAAGCATTTGCAGTTGCAAATGAGCTAATATCTACCATGATTAAGGGAATTGTAGAAACAATTGCCATTCCGTCATTAGTCAACTTAGACTATGCAGACGTGAAAACAATCATGACAAATGGAGGCGTAGCAGCCATTGGCGTAGGTTCATCCGACACTAACAATAGAGTCGATGAAGCAGTCAAAGGTGCACTATCCAACCCACTGTTAGATATATCGTATCAAGGTGCAAAAGGAGCACTTATCCACATTGAAGGTGGAGAAGACCTTACTTTGGACGAAATTAACAGAGTTGGAGAGCTAGTAACTGAATCTCTTGATGATGACGCTAATGTTATCTGGGGAGCAAGAGTTACTGAAGAAATGAAAGGCAAACTAACAGTAATGACCATTATGACAGGAGTACAATCTCCTTGGATTATTGGAAAAACTGCTGAAAAGGGCCTTTCTGCTCAAGCGCAAGAACTCCAGGATGAACTCGGCATCGAGATTATTCAATAAGTAGGGCAATAAGCCTTATTTTTTTTGTTTTATTTTTTTAAATTACTGTCAGAGACACACGTCTCTGCCATGAACATAAGTAAGTGGTCAGAATTAGTACAAATATTTCACATTCACCCCCTTGGTCTTTGTGGTGAACGAAATTCTGGCCTTCACCATCTTACCACCCCCAACAAGAACAGGTGAAGGCTTTTTTTTATTTTTATTCAATTTATCTTTCTAGATAGTATTTCAAGGTAGGCGCATTAGAGGAGTTGAGCGTGTTTTTAGCGAAATTCCTCTTATTCTCCGTGAGAATTCTAAGCGTCTGCGCTTAGGGTGAAGGCTTATTTTTATTTTTGAATAATCCTTTACTTAGTAGAGGATAAATTAAATATGTATTTCTCTTAATAGTTGGTATATTCAATCAGAAATCGGTGCTAATTAGTGGAAAGGGGTAAAAGCTAAATTCATCTAGTCTCTTGAACTTTACAAATTTCTCGGACTAATCTCTCTGCAAAAATGATTTCTCTTTGATAATCTCCTGAATTGTGACCTGAACGGAGATATACCTCCAATCCAACGTAAGGCAATGCTAAAGAAAAAGCTAATTCGTCTGGCATAAAATCTGGGAATTCTGTTCTAAAATCACATTCTTCTTCGATTTTTACTAATTTAACTAACTTTACTCCTTCTTCAACTCCTGCTGACCCATATATTAAGGCTCCAGGCTCTTCATTCCTAAGATGAACATAAAGCTCTGGCTCAGAAGTGATTAAGGCCCCTTCCAGATTAGGTAATCTATGATTATCGAATTTAGTTGAATGAACATCTATAACAAAATTACTTCCTTTTGCTGTTGCTGCTTGCAATACTTCATCATACGCTATTCTCCTTAATGCTTGCCATTCAGGATCATGAATTTCATATCTTGAAGAAGGAACTGCATTAACAACAGGATATACATCTAATCCTTCAATATTTTTTATTCGAGTTGTCACTTCTTCACCAAACTGTTTTTCTTTAGCATCCAATCCAATAACAAATAAGCCTTTTTGCATAACTAGTGAGAATATATATTCACTTTTAAACTTTTACCCCTGTAATCCTTTTAATTAATATATCGCATTTACACATTTGAAAGAAATCCTAAACCTTCTTCTCCAAAACAACACTATCCTCTTCATCAATAAAAACCTTAAAACCTAACTTAACATATAACTTCTTAGCAGGATTGTCAGTAAACACTCGCAATCGAATCTTATCCCTCTTTTTCCTCAAACTTTCCTTCTCCATCAGTCCAACCAAACAAGTACCCAATCCCCTCCCTTGCATATTCTCCACAATCTGCAGATCATTAATATGACTAGACTCCTTACGAATCTCAAAAGAATAGAAACCAACTCTCTTACCATCAACCTCAACAATCTTAATCTTCCGAGCATCAATGCCCTCCCGAATAACTTTTGCCTGCCACTTCCCCCAATGTTTAACATATAGATCATACATATTCTTACGTATCAACCCATACACAAACCTATAATCATCAGAAGTACAATTCCTAAGGGTAAACTCCAATCCTTTCATATCTTGTCCCATTTACAAAGTTGATAGCTCCATATTATTTATCCCTACCCAAAACATCAGCTATACAACTCATCAAACCTGTTATTGCCAATGGAAGTATCTGGCCCAATTCAGCCGTATATCCACCATAGTTATGTCCTGGGAGAATATGAGTATCTTCAGGAAAAGCCACCAAACTTTTAATACTCTCACACAATTGTAAAAAATTACTCCCTTCAAGATCAAATCTTCCTGTGCTCCCTGTAGCAAACAACAAATCACCAGTAAACAATGCCTCACCAGAATACAAACAAATATGATCAGGAGAATGACCTGGAGTATGCTCTACAGCTAATTTTAAAGAACCTACCTCTATGTTGTTACCGGTATCGACATAATGATCTACTTTATGCGTAGCAAGGCGATGTGCATATATTGGAACGTCATATTTTTGCCTAAAATAATCATTACCTTCAATATGATCTTTATGTCCATGAGTGGTAACAATCCCCTTAGGAATATAATTATTCTCACTAACAGTTTCCTCTATCAACCTAAGTTCACCTGTCGGATCTATAAGCAAACATTCCCTGGCTTTTTTATCAACAAATAAATAGCTTAAATTATCACTATGCCCTTTTACCTCAATTTGGTGATAATACATTTTAGTAACCCAACATCTCTTTTTTAATTTCACCAACTGTTGTCTTCTTCCCACCATAGTTATGCCCAGGCCATACAATCTTGTCATCTCCCATCCTAAACAACTTACCTAACGAACGTTTCAAAACTCCTTCATCTCCACCTTTCAAATCAGTCCTACCATGACCTTTACAAAACACAACATCCCCCACAATAATATGATCATCACAAACCAAAGCCATTGAATCTTCACTATGCCCAGGCAGATATTTAACAGTGATCAACCCAAACCCCACTTCAATCTCATCATTATCTACCAAACGTATATCCACTTTATGGGGGCTTTTCTCATGAGCTACAATCTCAGCATCATATTTCTTCTTAAAATGATCATTCCCCTCAACATGATCCGAATGCCCATGAGTATTCACAATAAATAACACATTTACTTTTTTAGCAACAACTACTTTCTCAATCTTATCAAAATCTCCACAAGGGTCAACTATAACAGCATCATTACTATCACTGTCCCAGACAACATAGCTCAAATTATCATCCAACCCTCCAACTTCAATTTGCTCAACAATAAGTCCCATAGGTACATATACCATTCCAAAGTTTAAATAGATTATGCTCATCCATAATTTTTCCATTCTATCCGTAAATCATTCCCCATACACTTATATAGAACCTAGCCTTCTATAAAATTATGGAAAAAGAGGGTGAACAAAAATCAATCCAATTCACAAGAATTCAATCCCCTTCTTCCATAAACACATTCAAACAATGCGCTAGAAGATACTATTATTCTTATATCAGAAAGCTCTCAACCTTACCAAGTATCCATTTAATCAGGGGAAAAGCAGTTCACTCAGTATTAGAAGATTTTTTCAAACTAAACATCGACAACTTCACTGAAGATTCTTACGAATTCGAATTGAAAGTAGTCCTCAACGAACTCTTCAAGAAACATTGGTCAAAATCATACAATGGTTTGCAGTCATTAGGCCTATCAGCAGGAGAACTCCATCATTTTTACACAGAGTCAGTAAACATGATTAACAACTTCCACCAAACATTCTGCGTACAATTAAAAAAATACGCAGAAAAGGAAGGTTTTCACAAAGCATTCCAACATCTCGCTCCAGAAACAGAAAAACATTATTCTTCAAAAGACCACGGTGTACGAGGTTTTATAGACGCTATCCACAAAATTGAAGATGAAATCATCCTTATGGATTATAAAACCTCAAAGAAACCAGAAATTTCAGAAGGATATAAACTCCAACTAGCAATCTACGCATTACTGTATGAAGAAAAACATGGAGTCCTACCAGACAAGGTGGGAATCAACTTCCTCAAATTCAACGAACAAACATTAGCAGTAGACATGGACTTAGTCAACTTCGCAAAGAAAGAGGTGGCATTTATCCATGAGAATACCCAATCCACAGAAATGGTAGACTATCCTAAAACAATAACTCCACTTTGCAAATGGCGTACCGGACAATGTGATTTCTATAATACCTGTATTAATGAATAATAAAGGGAATTCTCTCAACCAATATCCCTTCCAGTATCAAACGCAACTCGCAGTCGTAAGACTGCGAGAGTGGGCACTCTGTGAGTGCCTCCATTTATTCCTTCACACCACCAACCTACAAATATTATTTAAACAATAATGCATTAATTTTATAAACTCCATTCCCCAAAATACTATTATGAATATATTCATTGACTCTGCTGACATTGACGAAATCAAAGAAGGTCTTACATGGGGTGTAGTAGACGGTATAACAACTAATCCTTCTTTAATTAAAAAAGCTCAAGAAAAACATAAAGTAAAAGACATGACAGCATACATAAAAACACTTTGCAAAACAGTAGGCAAAGGAAAAGACGTATCATTAGAAGTCATAGGAACTGACTCAAAAACAATGATCAAACAAGGTCTACACCTCTACAAAACATTCAATCCTATAGCAAAGAATGTAGTTATTAAAATTCCAGTTAACCCAGCAACAAACAAAGAACCAAACTTCGACGGAATAAAAGCAATAAAAACATTAGCAGATAAAGGAATACCTATCAACACAACCTTAATTTTCACACCAGAACAAGCATGGCTCGCTGCAAAAGCAGGAGCTAAATATGTCTCACCGTTTGCAGGAAGAATTGACGATGATATTAGAAAAGCTGCAAACCTTAAATTCGAAAAAACAGACTACTACCCTGCAGACGGTCAAGAGAAAAACAACGTCCTACTACAAGACAATGGAGTAATCAGTGGAATAGATTTATGCGAACAAATTAGAATCTTGTTCGACAATTACAAGTATAAAACTAAAATCTTAGCAGCTTCATTAAGAAATTCAAGACAAATCAGAGAAGCAGCTCTATCAGGTGCAGACGTGGCAACAATCCCATTCTCAGCATTAACAACCACATTAACACACCACAAAACAAGTGAAGGGATGTCATCATTCATAGCAGACACAGTAAAAGAATACAAAGCAGTCTTCAAGTAACTCCAAACCTTTAAATATATCATTTCTAAAATTCTTCTATGCAAAAAAAAGGACAGCTCTCTTTATTCCTCATAGTAGCCATAGTACTAGTCCTCCTAACAATCATCATTTTCACCATATTTTCTTCACAACAACGATCACAAACAACAGAAAGACTAGCCATAGCTCAAAATGAAATTTTTCGAGGAGGAGATGTAGAAACATACACAAAGTCCTGTCTTGACCTCTATGCAAACATAGCAACAAACTTATTAGCAGCCAATGGCGGACATCTCGACCTACCTGATCCACACCACACTAACCCAGATATGGCATACTACACATACAAACAACAAAACACCTCTCCTACAATGACCACAATCATAGATAATTTCATAACATACATAGAAAACAACATCCAAGATTGTCTTTCACAATACAACAATCCATCAATCTCAATATTCAAACAATCCATAACTCCAAAGTTATTCTTAGAAGATGAAATATTATTATCCTACATAATAAATATAAGATCCGTCCATGAAAATGGAAGAATAGAAGACAGAGAGTTTGAATTTGTAGGAAAAGACTTCAGACTCTTCTACGGATACAGAATCATGCATGAAATTACAACAGGAGTTCTATCATCACCCTCAACATTAGACTTAAGTTTTACATACAGAGCAAGAGATGATTTACTCAATTCATCATTAGATTCTCCAGAATCAGAACCAGATGTCTACATAATAAAACTCACAGATACGAATGATGGAAATTATGTCTTCCAATCCGTTTTCGACCGTACCACTTAAACAATAGTTTTCAGAACTTCTACAAACCGAGTAACATCTTCCTCTTTGGTAAATGAAGAAATGCTTACCCTCAAACTTCCATGAGCTTCAACTTTACTCAGTCCCATAGCAATCAAAACATGGCTAGGATCTAAACTCTTAGTGCTACAAGCACTACCAGTGCTCGCCATAATGCCATGTTCATCCAACTTCAACACGATAGCTTCCCCTTCAAGACCCTTAAATCCGAAATGAGCATGCGTACACAATGTATCCTTTCCACCGTTCAACCAACTTCCCTTAATTTTCAAAACCCCTTCAACAATTGAATCCCGAATCTTACTCACTTTATCACTATCAATCATCTTAACAGCAGTTCCAAATCCAACAATACCGGGAACATTTTCAGTACCTGAACGAAGTCCAAATTCATGACCTCCTCCAATCAATAAAGGCTTAAGAGCAGTCCCTTTACGAACAAATAATCCACCCACACCTTTAGGGCCATGAATCTTATGTGCACTAAAACTCGCCATATCAACATTCTCCAAAGGAATTTTCAACTTACAAAGCGATTGAACACAATCCGTGTGAAACAACACACCCTTAGCTTTACAAACCTTACCAATGGCATCAATATCTTGAAGAGTACCTACTTCATTATTGGCATGCATAATACTTACCAATTTAGTATTTTCTTTAATTGCTTTCTCAACATCAGCAACAGCAACCTTTCCTTCTTTATCTACACCAACTACAGTCAGCTCAACACCCTCTTTCTCAAGAGCTTGAGCAACTTTCAAAACAGAATCATGTTCTACACTACTAACAATAAGATGATCACCTTTTACCAAAACACCTCTGAGTGCAGTATTATTACTTTCAGTCCCTCCAGAAGTAAAAATAAACTCGTCATCTTTTACACCTAAAAAACCTGCTATCTTACCACGTGCTTTATCAACAGCCTTGGCGCTTAAATCCCCAAGAGTATACAAACTAGACGCATTTCCATATCTTGCAGTCTGATGTAACATAACTGACTCAGCTACCTCTTTAGTCATCTGAGTTGTTGCCGCATTATCCAAATAAATTGCTTTGTCCATAGTATAGGAGGGATATGAGGGTCTTTAAAAATGTTACGGACCAACCATTCAGCTAACATAATCTTTATATAGCATAAATCTCATATACACAGAATACATGAAAAAGGGGATAATTATACTAATTACCATTGTACTAATGGTTTCTAGCATCGCATTTGCAGAATCCACCCCTTTATTGACGAGTGCAAATGACAGAATTATTCTGGGTCTTTCTGATGACACATCCTTACTAAAAGTAACCTCCTTAGGATCACAAAACGCACCTCAATTAGTACTAGAAGACTCAGATGGTGTAGGCATAGGCAGATTAAGAACGATTGACGGCGATGTATTTATAGAACAAACTAAAATAAACCAACCCTTTGAGTCAAAAATAGCCCTCCTAAAAACAGGAGAAATTTCACTTGAAAATAGTCTAGGAAATATTGTCATGCTGCCAAACGGTCAAGTGGGTATTGGTGTGAAAATTCCTCAAGCAAGATTAGATGTTCTAGGCGATGTCCTGGCAGGTTCAGATGAATCCACAGTAAGAATAGGGGCAAATGGTGTAGAATTAATCGGCACAGGATATGAAATCAGTATAAAACCTTTTCCAGATGGATCTTTTAGTTTTACTCAAGACAGTGATAGAGTTTCTCGATTATTTGTAGATCAGAATGGTCAAATAGGAATTGGCACCGTAGAACCAAACAATCTACTCCACATAGCAGGAACAACTCAGTCAGATGATGGTATCATTATCGGAACCGAAGAAAGTGCAGGAAGAATTTCACTTTCAGCAGCAGCAAGAAATGCAAACCAGCCATTGTTGTTCAGCGGAGTCGGTAACGATCCTATAACTTCAAATTTTATAGGCGACATTTCAGTCACCAATCAAATCCTATTCGGCAACGGCTTAGGAAGACTATTAAACACTGACGGTGCACCCCAGATTCAATTAAGTGACTCAACTTCAGTTTCAACATTAAGTATTCTAAAAGGAATCCTCACATTAACAGGAACACCACTGCGTGTACCAACCCTCCAATTAGCAAACACAGGAAACAATGGAGTCGTATGGAACATAAAAGAGAAAGAAAATAACGCAATATCATTCGATTATAATGGAGAAAAATTAATCCTCACAGCTTCGGGACAACTAGGTCTAGGCATTGCTCCAGCAGATAAATTACATATATCTGGTGCCAATAATAATGGTTTAACCATTTCAGGAATAAAAAATAAGAATTCTCCCATCATTACACTAGACAATCCAGACAATCCTACTTCAACTATTATCACAGCTAGAGATGGACATGTTTTAGATGTAGAATATAACGAAAGAAATCTACTTACAATAACTCCAAACGGAAGAGTAGGAATTGGCACAGGCACAGCTTCACCTTCAAGATTGTTTACTGTTCAAGGGTCAGCCAACATTGGAGGAACCAGCAGCGGACGATTATTCGTAAGACATATAGACGGTAAAAGTGGCGGAAATGCAAACGTAGATCATTTATTCTTACAACACAATACTGGAAAAAATGTATTTATCGGAAAAGCAAGTAATCCTTCAAATCTTGCAGTAACGGGTACCGTTACATCTCAAGGAAAGAAAGTATGCCTGGCAGACGGAACAGATTGTAAACCTTCTTTTGAATTATCAAGCTGTAATGTTAAAACAGCAGCATTTAATGCAGGTTTCCCTACATGCGATACAGGAGAGCATAGAATGGCTCAATGGTGCAGTGGAGACTGTAATGGAGATGATGCTAAAGCAGTTATTTGCTGCGAAGAGCAAGCCTACTGCGAAGCCCTCCCAAGTGAAGATCATGGAGTAAATAGACAATGTTCAAAAGGTAAGTCCTTGATGGCAGCTTGGTGCTCTGGAAAATGTGAGGGTAAGGATGCACGAGTATCTTTATGTTGTGAAGGTCCAGGACCAAATGTTGACCCAGCCAATTATAGGAATCCAGGGAACTCAAGATCAGGTGCAGTTGCAGGAAGATGCGCTGTCTTTCCAACAAAACCACCTGCTGCTAAAGTACAATGTAAAAAACCAACATTAGAACTATTCAGTTATAAAAACTTTGGAGGAAATACAGAAGTAACCGTCTGTTGTCTACCTTCACAAATATTAGATATAGGATTATATCCACAAGATTAATCAACAAATTCTATCCCTAATTCATTCTGCATCTCTTCTTGAGCTTTTCCAGTAATCGTTTTACCAGGCCCAAAAATCTGAGAACTATGCACTCCTGTAATAATTAAAATACATCTAATCGTTTTATCAAGATCGTCATATATTTGAGCTCCCCAAATAATCTTAGCATCTTCACTTAACTTATCACTCACAGCCTCAACGACCTTTCGAGCTTCATCTAATGTCATATCCTGCCCACCGGCAATATTAATCAATGCACCAGCAGCTCCAGAGATATCAACGTCGAGTAGAGGGTTATTAATAGCTTTCTCAACAGCTTCCATAGCTCTCTGGTCGGTATCACTCTCTCCAACACCGATAAGAGCCACACCACCGTTAGTCATGACAGCACGAATATCTGCAAAATCTAAATTTACCAATCCAGCTTTAGTAACCATCTCAGCAATACCTTTAACAGCATTGGTTAAAATCTCATCTGCAACCTTAAATGCAGTATGTAAAGGCAAATCAGGTGCTAACTCTAACAGTTTATCATTAGGAATTACAATAAGTGTATCAACGCTTGCCTCTAATTTCTCCAATCCAAGTGTAGCATTCTCAAACCGCTTCTGACCTTCCATAGCAAAAGGAAGAGTAACAATAGCCACAGTAAGAGCTCCTAATTTCTTAGAAATCTCAGCAACAACTGGAACACTACCTGTTCCTGTTCCGCCACCCAGTCCACAAGTGATAAAGACAAGATCCGCATCACCAATAGCTTTTTTGACTTGTTGTTCAGACTCACGAGCAGCCTCTTCACCGAGTCGAGGATCACTCCCTGCACCCAGTCCTTTAGTAACTTCCTTTCCAATAAGAATTTTATGATTACAATTAGTATACAATAAATCTTGAGCGTCAGTATTAATTCCGATAGTCTCCGCACCCACAATACCTACTTCTGTTATTCGATTAATAGTATTGTTTCCACCACCACCAGCTCCAATAACTCGAATACTAGCACGCTGTTTAGCCAACATCTGTTCTAACTCAGCATCAACACTATGCTCATTCTGAGCAGGCACATTAACTGCAGCTGAATCCATCTCTGGAGCACTCACTTCTTCAGAACTCATTTCTTGAGGACTAACCTCTTCAGATCGTACTTCGTTAGAAGAAACTTCAGGGGTACTTTCCATCTGTTCTGCTTCTTGTATTTCTGGCTCCATCTACATTATCTACAATAATTACTGCTATTTAAACTTTTATCTCATAGAAAAGGTGTATCTTAAAGAACATTAGAATAACAATTAAGCCGTCTTTTTAGCTACAGGAGCACTCGGTTTTTCTGTATGTGTACTCAAATATTCAACTTTCTTAATCTTGGTAAGCTCACTAATCTTTTTAGTAACTAAATCTTGAGCTTCTTTAGGAAGGTCATGTGCAAAAGTAAGAACAGCCTTATCGGAATCAATCTTAATCTCAGGCTGAGCCAATTTAAACGTAAATCTCATTAAGGAAACAAGTTGTTTTGTAACATCAGTAATAGTCTTACCTATTTTTACTTCATAAATAACTTTTCTACCTGCTAAGGGGTTGTTAAAATCAACAATAGTTCTCCCACCACTAACAGTCTTTACGACACCAACCATATCATCAACATTTACTTGCAAACCAGGCACAGGTTTAAATCCTTGTTTTATAAATTTACTAGTACTAATAAGCTGAATATATTTAGCATCTCGTTTTCCGAATCCCTCTTCAGGCGTTAAAGAAATGGTATGTTTTCCTTCTTTCTGTCCAACTAATCTCTTGTCAAGTCCAGGTAGAAGATGACCTTCTCCTAAACAGATAGTAGCAGAACCATAAGCAATCTTTTCATTATATAATTCATTCTCTCGAGCAACCTTTTCATCGGTGGTATCAAAAATAACGTCATCTTCTGTCCTACCTGTATACTCAAGTTCAACAAAATCTCCTTCTTTTAAGGTCATTCATACCGTTATCATGATATACTTTATAAGAGTTTTGGATACATTTTATACCTAAAAACAGCAAACTTTATAAATAAAACCCATACCTTCATAGTATTATCATGGAATATATTGAGAAACCTTCTCTCGTTTTAAGAATTAAAAATTATCTTAAAGAGAGCTGGAGGGTACTAAGAGTAACGAAAAAACCGAGCATGATGGAATTTAAAACCATCGTTAAGGTGTCCGGTCTAGGTATCGTTGTTATTGGTCTCATTGGGTTCCTAATAAGTATGGTAAAACAATTAGTATTTTAAAAAAATGGCAGAAGAACAAAAGGAAGCAACAGAAGAAGGAAAGGATTCCAAAGAAGGAAAAGAATCTAAAGAAGATACTCCAGAATTCAACATCTATGCTCTACGAACTACAGCAAATAGAGAAGACCAAGTTATGGACTTCGTTTCTAGTAACGCTCCTAAGAAAAAATTAGCAGTATATTCAGTTATCAGACCGCATGGTATGAAAGGGTATATTTTTATGGAAGCAGCATCTAGACAAGATGCAGAACAAGCTTCATTTGGTGTACCGTATGCAAGAGGACTTCTACCAGCAAAAATTAAATACGCAGAAATTGAACACATGCTTGAACAAGTAAAGAGAGATGTTAACATTCAAAAGAATGACATCTGTGAGATCATTTCAGGTCCGTTCAAGAGAGAAAAGGCAAAGATCACTCGATTGGATAAAACTAAAGAAGAAGTGGTTGTAGAGCTCTTAGAATCAGCTGTTCCTATTCCAATCACTTTGAAATTTGATTCTGTAAAAGTAATTAGAAGAGAATCAGACGAAGAATAGTTTTTCTTTCTTTTTAATCAAATTAAAAAAAGAATAAATACACCTATCTTCTTCGCTTTCTCCAAGTTCTATAGAAACTTACAAGTAACATTCCACCCACAAAGACGATGATAAACATAGAAATACTTCTTCCTACATTAGTTATGCCTCCACCAAAGCCATACGCTCTTCCAATAAGACCTTGTTGTCTTGCAACAACACTTGAAGTACAAGGCTCTTCATCAATGACTCGGTTACAGTTATTATCTAAGAGATCTTCACAAATTTCAGGGACATTATGTCCAATATCACTTTCATCCGGCCTACAATCAGTAAGATCAGGATCTCCATCTGCATCTCTGTCAACCGTTTTAGCAAAGGAATTATCAACTGGGAAACAACTACCATAGTGATTATAAGATTGACATACTTGCTCTCCAGCAAAGAAGTCATTAAACTGACATGATCTTACCTCTTCAGCCAAACAAGGAAAAATTCTTTTACATCCATGTTCATCACTACAGGCACCTAAGCTCCATTTTCCTCCTTCATCACCACAAACATCCTCGGGAGTAATGAAACAACCCTCTAATTGCACACAGCATCCTTCAACAATACCACCCTCAATAGGAGTTTCTGGAGCAACGATAGGCACACCAATCTCTGGTGTGCTAGGTAGTTTAGGAGTTGTAGGATCCACAGGATCAGTAGGTCCATCAGGATCTGTCCCAATTCCAGGAGGTTTAGGAATACTTGGAAGTGAAATAGTGGAATCATCATCTTCAAATTCATCATCTATTAGTTGAGGTGTAGTAGGAACAGTAGGTAATGCTGTAAACTCTTCTTCAATATCGTCACTTACTTCATCATCAGCAGAAGGCAAACTAGGTAATTCACCTATAATACAACTTCCATCCACACACGTAGTAGGGCTCTCACAAGCAGGACTACAACCATCCACAATACTATCTTCTTCAATCAGAGGATCACCAGGAATCTTATCTTCCATAAATTCGTCATCAATTTCCACCGTTTCTTCAACAATCTCAACAACTTTTGGACACTGCAATGGTAGTGGCATACCAGTCTCACTAACAACTTGGATATTATCTACATATACTTTCTTGTAATGCCCCATCTCAGAATCTCTCACCACTATTCTAACAACTTTTCCTTCATGCTGACTTAATCCATTACAACTATCTTTAAACAGAATATCTGTATTCTGTCCATTTTCTGAACTACACAAAACATCTCCATCATTTCCAACAACATAAAGACCTGAATCTTCATCCGATCCCCCAGCTCGTAGGAAAGTAACTCTATCTACACCGGATGATATCACAAAGTGAGGACCTTTTGCTTCTCCTGTTGATTCATCACACCCAGTACTGAGATACTTCTCACCTCTCATCCCTTTGGCTGGTTCACTCGTACCATCACCGCATTGAAAGTGGGCACCAGTAAGCACTTGAGCTGACCCACTACATTCCCATCCTTGAGGACAACTCCCTAATGAACTATCTTCAAAACTCGATTGGATTGCCATCTGCATCTCAGCTGCACAATCCTCAACACCTGTTACCGTACCCACAGCCTGGCCAACCTTGTCAACAGTACATCCACTACCAACAATAGCCAAAACAAGTACTAGTAACAAGAAACGCTTTAACATAATGATGCACCCTCCTTAAAGTTCAACTCATATCCTATAAAGGTTATATCATCAACTGGGATAAATCCTTCTTTAAACAAAGTTCTGAAAATATCCATCTGCCGATCACTTAAGGCACAACAATAATTAGTAAAGTCTGCATTAGGGCATACCCCACTTGCTTCTGCGATAATCTCCACCTCATCAACAACTTCTCTTGTAAATGAAGGTGCAATATCTCCTTCTCCTTCTACACAAGTAAATCGATCAGGATCACATACCTCTCCTGTAGCACATTCATCATCACTACTACAAATGGTACTCAGTACACAAAAGCCATTTCCAGTATCACAGTATCTGCCCGGTTCACAACCTGCATCGGTTTTACACGTTTGCTCGAGATCTAAACATTTATTCTCTTCACTACAAGCAAACCCATCATCACATCGTCCACAAGCCACACTTCCACCACAGCCATCATCTACGATACCACATACATTCTGACTACATTCCTTCGGTTCGCACAATTCTGCAGCATCTTCTTGTAGACATCTATTTTCGGAGCAGACTTCTCCTTCGTCACACCTACCACATAGTATTTTACCACCACAGCTATCCTCTGCAACCCCACATGAGGCACCTATCTCTTTACATAATGCTGGTTCACAAGCATCTACACTAAACGTGTATGAAGATAATAATGGAACACCACTTGGGTCTAACATAATCTGACCATTTTCATTTCGAACATCTACATAGACTTCATACAGCCCTTCATATTCAGGATTAAAGCCACCTTTATTCATCCAAAACTCATCGAGTTTGACAACACCTGGTTCAAACTGACCATTTTCACTGACACGAGCAGGGGCAATTTCAATCGGTTCTTTACCATTAAGATACACCTCCACAGTTTCACCAGCAGTAAGATCTTTTAACCTCATATAAGGAAATACAGTCAACGGTTTCATAAAATAATTAACAATCTGACTTCGGTCTTCGAAAGGTGTTACCCCTTCAGTCCCTTCAACACTTCCACGAACAGCAAATCCAACTAATCCTCTAAACCAACTAGCCACTTTGGCACCAAAACTCTGCTTAGGTGGAGGATCTGTAATCATCACAACAATCTGTCGCTGAATATTATCGAAATCTCCTTCTTTTCCTAATTGATAACTCTCTCGCATAGTTTCAACGTGCACATGCACACCACGTTGATCAGGAACGACTACTTCACTATCAAGTTCAAAACCAAGCGCATCAGTTTCAGGCCCACTAGACTCTACCACAGGTGCAGATTCATCGGCAGCAAATAAGGCATCAATCTCTGCATCGCTTAAAGTTCCACTTGCCTCTACAATACCTGGAGATTCTGGAACAATTTCATCAACAACACTCTTTTCAGAAGCTGCCTCACTACTTGCTTCCTCTCTACCTTTGTTGTATAATTCTAATGTTCTTTGATTTTTTTTGTTAATTCGTTTAGGAGCAACTTCAGGTGTACTTTCCTCTGTATCTTCAACTACTACTTCAACTTCTTCCTCTACAATCTCTTCGGCTTCCACAACTACTTCTTCTACAGTTTCTAAAACTTCAATCTCATCACTAACAGTATCTATTTGTTCCTCAGCCTCAATAATTTCTTCCACTTCATCTACTACTACTTCTTCAATCGGCTCCTCATCAATAACTTCTTCTTCCACTTCTTCCACTTCTTCTTCAACAACTTCCTCCTCCTCAACTTCCTCTTCAACCTCTTCAGGTTCTTCATTAATTTCTTCCTCAACACCTACTGCACGACCGACTTTATCAATCGCACATCCACTAAAAAGTAACAATACTATCATTAATATGACGTAGAGCTTAGTATTCATCTTCAATCTCCTCCACACGTTGTTTAGTTTTATCAATCTGTCTCCTCAGAGCTTGCAATCTCTGTTCAGAGCTTAATTTCTTTTTCTTACTCACTTTTGATCGTAAAGTATCAACCTTCTTACCAATCCCCTTCTTAAGTGAAATCGATTCTAATGCTACAAATGGATCCTTCTCTTCAGGTTCAGATAAGTTTTCTAGCGCTTTAATCCGAGCTTCATCTTTTTTATTGACCTTTGGAACATGGAAAGCACTTTCAACAGGAACAGTCCCGGCTCTAGGTCTCTTTTTAGGTCCTGCCAACACCTGGCCCACATGAGGTACCGCAACAGGAGTGTGCACTTTTTCTCTGAAAGGTTCTTTCGGTCGAGTAACTTTTACACTCTTACGTTCAAAGTGAATGAACAATCCACCCATAAGGACTGATCCTAGTACTCCTAAGCTAATGAATACATATATCCAAGGGAATTCTCCTCCACAATCAGCAGGACAACTGTCCTCAGTCTCTTCAGCACTGCACACATTATCTCCACATACAATAATCTTACACGCTTTACACGGTCCACCACAATCTATGCCACTCTCACCCTGGTTCTGCACCCGATCAAGACAACTTGCAGTGCTTCCAGACGGGAATTCAACTCTTGGAGGTTTTGTAGGCTCTCCAGTCGTGGAAGGTGTACCAGGTTGTACAACAACAGTCGTACGAGTAGATGTTCCACCACGAGTAGTTATAGGAACATGAGTACAACTCTGTTGTTCACTTGGTTTCTCTCTAAAGCAGTTATTTGTGCTAATACATGATCTTGTTTGTTGCCTACTTGCGGGACAATCTACTGGACTCCATGCACTGCAAGTCCAGTTAGGCGTACAGACAGGCGA